>NZ_JBFRMS010000009.1:0-78844 GCF_041470505.1 Vibrio sp. 10N.261.55.C5 | reverse complement strand
CAAATGGTTAAATGCGGGATCAGTGGCATCAACAATTAATGTATGACCATCAGTATCTAAGGTGATACCTGCGGGGATTTTCCCTGCCTGAAGTTGACCATCGATGGCATATTCAAGGTGACTGATAGTTAAAGCGTCTCCGTCTTTATCTGTGGCACCTACTAGCAGATTGAGGGTGTGATGATTATCGGCCCCCTCACTGACACTGTCTGTTAAAGGCGTCACATCAGGGTTGTCGTTAACCGCAGCTAAGTTGGTGGTTGCGCCGGTGTGGGTCACACCACCGTGTGCATCCTTAACGTCATAGCTGAAGTGTACATCGCCGTTATAGTCTTTCTCTGGGGTAAACGTAAACGTACCATCGGCATTGTTTAGAATAGAGCCATGGTCGACATGGAGGTTTTCAATGGTTAGCTTACCGGCGTCATTGGCATCCACATCGACGGTATTCGCTAATAGTTGCGCGGTGGTTAAGGTTTGGCGTGTATCTTCACTGCCATTTGCAAGCACAACTTCAGATGAACAGTAAGGTCTGTCGTTACTGCCGTGAATGGTGATGACAATATCGTGTGTTGTACCATCTTTTGAATGGACTGTAATCGTATCGGTTAGGCTTTGCCCTTCACCAAGCTGGTCAATTGCAGTGCCACGCGTTGTTGCTACGCCACCAATAGCGGCTCTATGTCCGGCATCGGCGTGATAATGCCATGTACCATCATTTTGTAAAATCAGATCTCCATAGGTACCGTGATAGTCGTAACCATTGCTGCCTTGCTTTTCAAAAATAGACTCACCCGTATCAGGGTCTGTAATGGTCAGCTTACCATCCGCATAGAGTGTTGTATTGCCAAGTGTGGCTATGCCAGGTTGGGCATAATCGGGAGACATGTTAACGCCAGCGGTATTCTCGGTTATTGAACCAGTATCAACGCCAGCAATAGTAGCCACATTGTTGCTACCATTTATGGTCACCATTATTTGATGTGTTGTGCCATCCGCGGAATGCACGGTAATGCTATCGGTGGTGGTTTTACCTTGACCTAATGCTTGTACCGTTGGGTTTTTGTTATCTAAATCGTAAGTCCAATCACCGTTATCTTTAAGATGTAGGGTACCTAATTGGCCTGCGATATCGGTATTCGAGAAGTGGGCTTCACCTTTGTCTGTATCGGTGATGGTGAGTGTTCCCGAGGTTTGCAGTTGAGACTCTTCAGTTACCGCACCGGTATTGGTGCCTGCAATAACAGCAGTATCATTAGTACCATTTACAGTAATAGTAACTTGATGTGGCGTGCCATCGGCAGAGTGAACGGTGATGGTGTCGGTTGCCGTTTTGCCTTGCGCTAATGCTTGCACGGTCGGATTTTGATTGTCTAAATCATAGGTCCAATCACCGTTATCTTTAAGATGTAGGGTGCCTAATGAACCAACAATGTCTGTATTCGAGAAGTGCGCTTCATTGGTATCGGTGTCGCTAATAGTTAATGAGCCCGTTGTTTGAAGTTGAGACTCTTCAGTTACCGCACCGGTATTGGTGCCTGCAATCACAGCAGTATCATTAGTGCCATTAACGGTAATAGTGATTTGATGTGGTGTGCCATCGGCAGAGTGAACGGTGATAGTGTCCGTCGCCGATTTACCTTGGGCTAACGCTTGCACGGTTGGATTGTTATTATCTAAATCATAGGTCCAATCACCGTTATCTTTAAGATGTAGGGTGCCTAATTGACCAACAATATCGCTATCAGAGAAGTGGGCTTCACCTGTGTCTGTGTCACTAATAGTTAATGTGCCAAATGTGGTTAATACCGTTTCTTCAGTCACTTGACCCGTATTAGTGCCTGCAATCACCGCACTGTCATTAGTGCCATTGATGGTAATAGTAACTTGATGTGGCGTGCCATCGGCAGAGTGAACGGTGATGCTGTCGGTTGCCGTTTTGCCTTGCGCTAACGCTTGCACGGTCGGATTTTGATTGTCTAAATCGTAGGTCCAATCACCGTTATCTTTAAGATGTAGGGTACCTAATGAACCAACAATGTCTGTATTCGAGAAGTGATCTTCGCCTTTATCGGTATCTGTAATAGTCAGAGTCCCAGACGTTTGTAATTGCGACTCTTCAGTTACCGCACCAGAGTTAGTGCCTGCAATCACCGCAGTGTCGTTAGTGCCATTCACGGTAATAGTAACTTGATGTGGCGTGCCATCGGCAGAGTGAACGGTGATAGTGTCCGTCGCCGTTTTACCTTGCGCTAGTGCTTGAACTGCCGTGTTTTTGTTATCTAAATCGTAGGTCCAATTACCGTTATCTTTAAGATGTAGGGTGCCTAATTGACCTGCGATATCGGTATTCGAGAAGTGATCTTCGCCTTTATCGGTATCTGTAATAGTCAGAGTCCCAGACGTTTTCAGTTGCGACTCTTCAGTTACCGCCCCTGAATTTGTACCTGAAATAACAGCAGTATCATTAGTGCCATTAACGGTAATAGTGACTTGATGTGGTGTGCCATCAGCTGAGTGAACAGTGACGATGTCTGTCGCAGTTGAACCTTGGTCAAGTCTTTGAACTACTGGGTTATTGTTGTCTAAACTGTATGTCCACGCACCGTCTTTGGTGATGCTTAGCGTACCGAAATTACTAGTCACTTGTGAGGCTTGAAAGTGGTCCTCTCCAAGATCAGAGTCCGTTACCGAAAGCTGCCCTTGAACTTGTATCGTTAAATCTTCAGTTAACGTGCCAGCATCCACACCCGTAATTACGGCATTGTCGTCGTTTCCGCCAATCGTCATATCGATCGTTTGCGGTGTGCCATCTTTGGTGTGAATTGTGAAACTTTCATGCAGTGAAGTGGCTGCGGTTAAAGCTTGAACATTAGAGAGCGAGTTATCAACTTGATACTGCCAATGTCCATCAGCATCGATAGTTAATGAACCATATTTACCTGAGATAACTTCCGGCGTAACCGAACTTTCATTTTGGTCAGGGTCTATGACATCGATTTTGCCGTTCGCATGTAACAAGCCTTGTGAATCAATATTGTGATCTTCTGTTACCACACCTGTTAAGTCTCCAGAAATATTTGGCGTGTCTTGCTTACCTGTTACCGGTATCTGAACAATGATGCTCGAGCCATTAGATAGATGTAACGCAAAATGATCAGTACCTGGTTGGTGCTGATTTAACAGGATGTATTGAGGAGAATTTGGATTCAATACGAATGTGTATTGACCATTTGCATCAACATGAAGCTCTCCGTAGGTACCTTTTATGACTTCTGGCATAAAGGTGACGGGTAAAGCGGGTGTCGTCGGCGCATTTGAATGAGTCGGCTGACCGTTACTTCCTGAGGAGATAGTCGGCATCGATACCGAAGGAATGTAATGGACTTGCGGGTGAGAAAGCGTCGACAAATGATGAGAAGGAACCAAGTTAGAGCTCGAACCATGGGCGGCATGACTTGCACTTAAGGTTGAGTTTACGTCGTTGTCACTCGCCTGAGCGTCTTGGAGAGCAACCGCTGATGAGTCCGCCTTGCTATGGTCATCGGTGACATCTTTTTCGGTCACGTTATTTGCGGTTACTTGATCTGCAGCGTCGCTGGCATTGTCTATACTTTCTGCAGCAGCGTGTTTAGCCAATGATGGCAAAATCATCATGAGTGACTGAAAAAGTGGGATATTCACTTTTAGATGTGAATGCAGTCTGCGCTTCTTTTTTTGTGTTGGTTTCTTTTGTTCTAGCTCGTTACTTTTCTTATTTTTGATTTCTGTATTTTTCTTGTTTGCTTCGACGTTTTTTTTGTTAGCCATTTTTCTCATCCGTAAATCGTGGTTGCACTATTTTAAGTAAAATACACAGATAGAGGTTTCGCTAGCTAATTGGATAATTTTTAAAGAAAAAAACTGTAAAGTCGAAGAATTATCTCGTTTTGATGAAAGAGAGGATGAATACTTTTTCAACGGTCAGGTAAATATCGGCACATTGACCTTACCCTAAGGGGAACGTTTATAGTTGCGTTGTAAATTCAAAGGTAAACTATGACAAACACATTCCGAAAAACTTGGATTATTGTTTTCAGCATCATTGCGATGTTGATGTCTAGCTATGCCTCAAGCTCCTCAGCCTTGATGACTGAAGTAATGATGAGGGAAATGGGGTCGAGCAAGTCGGCTTGTTACCACAGCGATACTTCGGTTAATGATTCAATGGCGGGGTGTCATGTGATGAGTGAAGAAGTACACGCTGAAGACTCTAACATGAGTGCCCATGCTTTGATGGCTCAATGCGATATGTCTTCAATGAGCGAAGACGGTAGCTCGATGATGGGTAACCATTGTTCGAGTGTCGATTGCTGTGCCTCAATGTGTTCTGCAAGTCCCTATCCAATTCAGGCTGTTCAAGCCGTTGATCAACTTTCCTTTTCATTAGCTCGTTTTCAATCGGTCACGATTGGCCAGAAAGTCGCACGCGCTCAATCTTTGCTACGCCCACCTTCTGCATAAATCTATATCTAAAAATACAGCTCTATCAGTTAGATAAATCTGATAAGCCATTCTTTTTTATGCGCTAATTAGCGTTAGATATGGACATTCATTGTGAATATGAAACCAACAACCTCTGTGTTTGTCATGAACACGAGCTTAGTGGTTGCTGCTACCTTGCCTATGGCCTTGTTTTCAAGTGCTACGCTCGCGGCTACCACGGCGTCAGCTTCAAATGCTCAACACATTTCAGCACATGACCAAGCAAGCTCGACGCAGCAACTCAATACACTGATTGAGATTGCTTTAAGCGAAGATGGAAATCGCAAACAGTACTTTGCTCAGTCTCAAGCGATGCGAGAAACGGGCATTGCCAGCTCGACCTTAATGGATCCTAAATTAAAAGTTGGATTTGGCGGTTTGCCTGTCGATAGTTTTCAATTCGACGAAGACCCGATGACCAATATATCGGTAGGGTTGATGCAGCAGTTTGAGCGTGGCGATACGCTTAACCTCCAACAGAAAAAGGCAGGCCAGCAGGCTGATGCTTTAGCTTTGCAGGTGCAAGCAAGAGAATTGACGGTTGCGAATAGCATGACGCAGCTTTGGCTTGAGTTAGGTTATCAGCAAAAGGCTGAGTCGGTGATTCGTCAAAATCGTCGTTTGTTGGTTGAGCTTGAAAACTATGTACAAACCAATTACTCGATTGGTAAAAGCGAAGCGCAAGATCTGCTTAATGCTCAGCTTCAAGTCAGTAAACTTGATGAAAAGCTACAAGCTAATCAGCAAATTCAGCGTCGTTTAATCTATCAGCTTTCTGAATGGTTGGGTTCTGATTGGCTAGGCTCTCAGGCTCTTGATTCTCTGGGCACACTGAATGCAACTAACCAAATCGATTGGTCGTTGTTGGAAAGCAAATTAGCGACCAATATCGATTCAACCAAGCACTACAAGCTACTGACTGACCATCCTTTGATTAAGATCTCCGATGTCAGTATTTCCTCCAATCAAACTCAGGTTGAGTTAGCCGAGCAAGCTTATACCCCGCAGTTTGGGGTGGAAGTGATGTATGCACACCGTCAAGCCAATAACATGGCAGGTGAACCTGCTTCTGATCTGGTGAGTGCCTATCTGACTGTCGACATCCCGCTGTTTACGGGGAATCGACAAGATAAGAACTTATCGGCTGCTCAGTATCAAGTTGGTGCGGCTAAATCTCAAAAAGACACCTTACTTTCCCAAATGAACGCGTAAGTGAACGCATTGCTGGTGGACAGATCAAATCTTATCCAGCGATTAGATCGCTATCAAACGTCCTTGCTTCCTCAAACCGCAGCCCGAATCAGCGCGGTTGAAAGGGGTTATCAAAACAATACCGCTCAGTTTAACGATGTCATTTTAACAACGACCGATGAGCTGGCGCTTAAGTTAGAGCAACAACGTTTGATCACCGATCTCAATATCGTTAACAGCAAACTGGCGGCGTTAATCAGTGGTTTTGAATACCAAGTAAACCAACCACAACTCAACTCAAGCGCAACTAAACACACAGCCAATCAATAAGGGAATAGACAATGAATACAGTAAAAGTAGCAACAATCGCTTTATTGGTCGGTGGTGCATTGGGGTTTGGTGTGAATCACTTTGTCGTTGGGTCAGCACATAACATGTCAGCAATGGCAACGAGTACAGACGCCGAAGTAAGTAAACAAACCAAGGATGAGCCTCTGTACTGGGTGGCTCCGATGGACCCAAATTATCAGCGAGACAAACCGGGGCAGTCACCAATGGGGATGGATTTAATTCCTGTTTATGCGGATGACTCAAGTGCGGGACCAGACAAGGCGGGAACTGTGTTTATCGACCCGTCGGTAGAAAATAATCTTGGTGTCAAAACAGCAACAGTTAACTTTGAAGCGTTGTCTCCTCGGATTGAAACCGTGGGTTATGTGGCGTTCGATGAAAGTACATTGTGGCAAACCAACGTAAGAGCAGCTGGTTGGGTTGAGAAGCTCTACATCAACGCAGTGGGTGAGAAGGTAAACAAAGGTGATGTACTTTTCACACTCTATTCTCCAGAGCTTGTTAAAGCACAAGAAGAGTTGATCAGTGCTTATAAAACGGGTCGTAAAGGTTTGATCAAGGGCTCGACTGAACGCTTGGTCACCCTAGGTGTAGATAAAGCGCAGATACGATCCATCGCTCGTAAAGGGAAAGCCTCGCAAACCATCGAAATCAAAGCGCCAGCCGATGGTGTCATCGCTAGCCTGAATATTCGAGAAGGTGGTTATCTTTCACCTGCACAAGCGGTGATCAGTGCTGGCCCATTAGGCGAGGTATGGGTTGATGCTGAGGTGTTTGAGCGTCAAGCGCACTGGATCTCGTCAGGCAGCAATGCGGTGATGACGCTAGATGCCATTCCCGGCAAAGAGTGGTTGGGTAATGTCGATTACGTGTACCCAATCCTTGACCCAAAAACTCGAACCTTGCGCGTTCGTTTGAAGTTCTCCAATCCAAATGGCGAGCTTAAGCCAAATATGTTTGCCAATATTGCGCTGAAACCCATCAGTGATGAAGCCGTTCTTACTATCCCAAGATCTTCGGTGATTCACTCCGGTGGTATGACTCGAGTGGTGATGTCAAAAGGTTCTGGCAAGTATCGCTCTGCTCGTATTGAGGTTGGTCGTGAAGCTGGCGAAAAAATAGAGGTGCTTCAAGGGCTAGAGCAAGGCGAAAACATTGTCACTTCTGCACACTTCATGTTGGATTCTGAATCGAGCCAATCAGCTGATCTGTCACGCATCAATGGTGTTGAGGAAGAAGCGGAAACCGTATGGGCAAACGGTGAAATTTCCGATGTTATGCAAGGCAGCCGTATGGTGACGATTAACCATCAGCCTGTTCCAGAATGGGATTGGCCGGGCATGGTGATGAATTTCACCTTTGTGGAAGGCTTGGACATGAGTGACGTGCAACGTGGTAAGGCAATTGACTTTGAGATGAGAAAGACAGAGTCAGGGCAGTACGAGGTTGTGGATTACAAGGTGAACAAACACAAGATCGCTGGCGAAGTTTGGGGAACGGGTGACATCACTATGTTGATGGCAGATTTTGGCATGATCACCGTAAAACATCAGCCAGTCCCTGAGTGGAATTGGAAAGCGGGTGAAATGAATTTCCAAGCCAGTGATGACCTTGATTTATCTGAGTTTTCCGAGGGTCAAACCATTCGGTTTCTAGTGGCGAAGCAAGGTTCTGATTATGTGCTCAAATCTCTCGAACCGACGAATAGCACGGGTGAGGGCGAACTATGATCAATGCAATCATTCGCTGGTCTATTAGCAACCGCTTCTTAGTGTTGGTTGCTACTGTAGCCATCGTATTTGGCGGCTTATACAGCGTTAAAAATACACCTGTCGATGCCATTCCTGATTTGTCAGATGTTCAGGTGATCATCAAAACCAGTTATCCGGGGCAAGCCCCACAAGTGGTCGAGGATAAGGTGACCTATCCATTGACCACCGCCATGTTAGCTGTACCGGGTGCTGAAACAGTTCGTGGCTACTCGTTCTTTGGTGATTCCTATGTCTATATCATCTTCAATGACGATACCGATATGTACTGGGCGCGTTCACGAGTGTTGGAGTACTTAAGCCAAGTTGCACCTAACTTGCCATCGAGTGCCAAGCCAACACTAGGGCCAGATGCAACCGGTGTGGGCTGGGTTTACAGCTACGTGTTGCAAGATAAAACAGGTCAGCACGACTTAGCGGAACTTCGTAGTTTGCAAGATTGGTTCTTGAAGTATGAATTGCAAACCGTAGAAGGCGTGTCTGAAGTGGCGACCGTTGGCGGCATGGTGAAGCAGTACCAAGTACAGATTGATCCGGCCAAGTTACGTGCTTATGACCTAACACTTCAGCAAGTCAACAAGGCAATCCAAGATGGTAACCAAGAAACCGGTGCGTCTGTTGTTGAGATTGCGGAAGCCGAGCACATGGTTCGTACGACGGGTTACCTGACAAGCATTGAAGACATTCAATCTTTGCCGCTAAAAGTGACCGACAAAGGTACTCCGCTGCTATTAGGTGACATTGCTGATATTAACCTCGGCCCGCAAATGCGTCGTGGTATCTCGGAACTCAACGGTGAGGGCGAGGCGGTTGGCGGCGTTATCGTGATGCGCTTTGGTGAAAATGCCAGTGAAGTGATCGACTCGGTTAAATCCAAACTCGCTGAACTGCAAGCTGGCTTACCGGATGGTGTCGAGATTGTCGCAACTTATGACCGTTCGACTTTGATTGATTCAGCCGTTGAAAACCTTTGGAAGAAGCTGGCTGAAGAGTTCATCGTGGTCGCCGTGGTGTGTGCGCTGCTCTTGTTCCATATCCGCTTGTCGTTGGTTATCGCACTAAGTCTGCCTGTTGGTATCTTAGGTGCATTCATTGTGATGCATTGGCAGGGTATTAACGCCAACATCATGTCTCTTGGCGGAATAGCGATTGCGATTGGCGCCATGGTCGATGGTGCCATCGTGATGATCGAGAACGTTCATAAACACATTGAACGGACTCCGCTCACTGATAAAAACCGTTGGCAAGTGATAGGTAAGGCTGCAGAAGAAGTTGGCGCACCGCTGTTCTTCTCTCTGATTATCATTACCTTGAGCTTTGTGCCTGTGTTCGCGCTAGAAGGGCAAGAAGGCAAGATGTTCTCGCCACTTGCGTTTACCAAGACGTATGCAATGGCTGCTGCAGCCGGTTTGGCTATCACGCTTGTGCCTGTGCTAATGGGTTACTTCATTCGCGGTAACGTGTTGCCTGAACACAAAAACCCAGTCAACCGCAGCTTAGTGGCAATGTACAAACCGCTTCTGAACCTCAGCCTAAAATATCCAAAGATGATGATTGTTATCGCACTTGGCTTAATGGCATCTGCTTATTACCCAACCAGTAAGCTTGGTAGCGAGTTTATCCCTCCTTTGGACGAAGGGGATTTGATGTACATGCCAACCACCTATCCGGGTATTTCAATTGGTAAAGCGCGTGAGTTGTTGCAACAAACCAATAAGCTCATCAAAACCATTCCAGAAGTCGAAACCACGTGGGGCAAAATTGGTCGAGCAGAGACAGCAACCGATCCTGCACCGTTAACCATGATTGAAACCGTGATTCAGCTTAAACCGCGAGATGAGTGGCGTGACGGTGTCACTACTGAGTCTCTGCGTAAAGAGTTTGATGATCTGATTCAGTTCCCAGGTTTAACCAATGCGTGGGTTATGCCAATCAAAACTCGTATCGACATGTTAGCGACCGGTATCAAAACGCCAATCGGAATCAAAATAGCAGGGCCAGATCTGAGTGTTATAGAGGACATTGGCTCTCAGCTGGAACCTATCTTAAATGGTGTTAGCGGTACGGCTTCTGTGTATGCCGAACGTGTGGCTGGTGGTCGCTATGTCACGATAGACATCAAGCGCCGCTCTGCTGCTCGTTACGGATTAAGCGTCAAAGAGGTTCAGCAGGTTATTTCGACTGCGGTTGGTGGCATGAACGTGGGCGAAACCGTTGAGGGGCTAGAGCGTTACCCAATCAATGTCCGTTACCCACAAAGCTATCGTGATTCTGTCGTTAAGTTGCAGAACTTGCCATTGGTGACACCAAACGGAGCTCGTATTGCACTGTCTGATGTCGCGGATATTCGCTATGAAGATGGGCCACCAATGATTAAGACGGAGAACGCGCGTCCTAATGGCTGGGTGTTCGTGGATATCGAAGGGCGTGACCTTGGTTCTTATGTGGCAGAGGCACAAAAAGTCGTTACAGATCAAATTGTTTTGCCTGCGGGTTACTCACTGGCTTGGTCTGGTCAATACGAGTACATGGAACGCGCCAAAGATCGCTTAAGTGTGGTCGTGCCTATCACCATTGCCATCATTATGTTGCTGCTGTATTTGAGCTTCCGCCGTGTCGGTGAAGTGATGATGATCATGCTGACATTGCCACTCGCGATGGTGGGTGGCCTATGGCTGATGCATGTCCTCAATTACAACTTCTCGATTGCGGTGGGTGTGGGCTTTATCGCCCTTGCCGGGGTAGCTGTTGAGATAGGCGTCATTATGTTGGTCTACCTAAATCAAGCATGGCACTACAAAAAATTGGATGCGGAGCAGAACCAGCAAGCACTTCAGAGTGAAGACTTAACGGATGCGATTCGTGAGGGTGCAGGACTGCGTGTTCGCCCAGTGATGATGACAGTACTTACGGTGATCATTGGCCTCATTCCAATTATGTATGGCGAGGGAACGGGCTCTGAAGTGATGCAGCGAATTGCCGCGCCGATGATAGGCGGAATGGCGTCGGCACTGTTGCTTACCCTACTGGTTTTGCCTGCAATCTTTAAGCTCTGGAAACAGCGAGAGATTACTCAAAGCCAAAACGAGACAAGTAAATAACGCACTGACTATAAAGCCCTTACTTGCGAGACAGGAGTAGGTAAGGGCGCACCATATGAACATGTGAAACTAACAAATAAATAACTGAATTAATCTAAGGAACGACGATGAAAAAGACACTAATTGCTATCGCTCTAACACTGACTACAGCAACCGCGTTTGCTGCAATGGACCATTCAAAAATGGATCACAGTATGATGACGAGTGGAAAGATGGACCATTCAAAGATGATGAATATGGATGGAATGATGGACATGGAAGGTATGTCAGAAGTTGGGATGCCAGCTCAAGGCGCGAAGCCCGATAAAGTGGTTCATGTGCTGCTAAGTGATGATATGAAAATCACATTTAAAAACAAGGTCGATATAGAGCCAAATGACGTAGTGCAGTTTGTTGTGATGAATACAGGCAAGATTGATCACGAATTCTCGATTGGTTCTGCCTCAGAGCAGCTAGAGCATCGTGAAATGATGAAAAACACGGGTAATCACGCCCATGACTCAGGTAGCACAGTTACAGTTAAGCCGGGTAAAGCGAAGCAATTGCTGTGGCATTTCCATGGTGATAATAACGTAGAGTTAGCGTGCAATATCCCTGGTCACGCTGAAGCGGGTATGGTGAAGTCGTTAACGCTTTAGACGTTAATCAATAGCGCTTTGTTGAATTAGAAATTCAATGAGGGCTAGAAAATTAAAGATAAGTCTTAACTTATACCTAAAGCGCTTTGCTGTGAGGGATTCGCTGAGGCTTATCTTTATTTATAGTCACTGTAGCAAGATAGAAGTTTCAAGCAGGTGGTGTGCTTCGCCGCTTAGGTGCGGTAGCTCTGCCATGATCTTTTTAAACTTGTCGTCGATTGACTCTGCTTCATTCAGCGATCGAAAAGCCAGTACAGCCTGTTCAGGCTCGCTGTTCACATAACCTTTCAATGTATCTAGCTGAATTTTATTGGCATTTTCAACTTTTGCTAACGCGACATTAATTGCTTCGATGTTAATTGTTAACTCATTGATTTTAAACATTTTTATTATTTGTGGGTTGTTGCTAATGCGCGCACATTACCACAATGATTTTTGCAGATATTGACCAAGATTATTAAATTGGAACAATTTTGAAAATCATTAAAAGCTGAACTGCAATGTGTGATTTGGATAGGTGTCAGAAATACGAAGCGAATTAAGGAGTTAATAGCTTTGGTTGGTCAATCTAAGCTTAAACAAAATAAGTTTAATCAGTATAGATTTAATGACTATGGATTTATCGAACGGAGAAAGTTTTTGAATAGGGTATCGCTGGAAGAAAGCATGTCATGGAGCTTAAGGATAAGTTGGAGCGTGCAGCGGGAATCGAACCCGCATCATCAGCTTGGAAGGCTGAGGTAATAGCCATTATACGATGCACGCACACTGTCTTATGAGTAAGACTGAGGCATCAAGAAGACTGAGGCATCAAGAAGACTGGAGCGTACAGCGGGAATCGAACCCGCATCATCAGCTTGGAAGGCTGAGGTAATAGCCATTATACGATGTACGCACATCGTCTTAACGAGAGTGATAATGCCACATCTAACTGAAAACGAAACCTTTTTCTTTCATTTTTATTCTAAGTGCTCGCATAACCACCACACCGCTAGTTTTTCAATCATGTTCGGCGTTTTCAGAGTGAATAAAATGTGACTAAACTCTCGTTAAAAGGAGGGCGAGAAATATTAGTAAATGTCATGCTGCTTTTGGCGATAAACCCGCGTTAATTTATAAACATGCTTTAGTAGTGCTTGGTTGTCATAAATTTCATGAAAATTAAGGAATTTGGAGTGTTAACATAAACTGATGTTTATTCGTGTTTTAGCATCCGTTAATAACAATCTGAATGCATAAATTTAACTTATCAACCGGTCAAAACATTCAGTAAACTAATCCCAAATGAGTAGAGTTATAGAGACTTCTAAGCCTTTGCAGAAAAAAGTAACGAGTTCAGTTGATAATTCACGCAAAAGCCTCGTCATTCCGTCTGTCGTTTGGTACATTTGCCGCACATTTTGTCTCCGCTAAAATACCCATGCCTTCTCAGTTCCGAATTAACAAAATTGTTGAAATTGGTGATACTCTTCACCGCAGTGGTTGCGCTCCGTATAAGCTTGAAAAATATACACAATATTATGCTAAAAAGCATGGTGTGGATGTGATGATCCAAGCAACGCCAACCGCGATTAATTATCAGTTTCCAGACGATAACAACGCTGTGATTCTAAAGCGTCTAAAGCCTGCGTCAATTAACCTGAGTTTGTTGGCCAATACGATCATTCGTATTAACCAACCGAGCAGTGAGCCTGTACCAGAGCCTGTCGGTTACTCTAAATTTGTGACGGCACTTGCCAATATGGGTATTCCGCCTGCGTATTTGATGCTGGTGGGCAGTACGTTGGAAGCGGTGGGTTTTTCTGCGTTATTGGGTTTGATGGTTTGGGTCTGTCAGCAAGTCCTTCATTCACGTCGCGCTATCGCAGTTGAATTCATCTCGGCATTGTTAACGGGTATCTTCGTGGCATTTCTGGCGAGTACAGGGTTGCCGATACCAGTGTGGGCGTTGTGTATCGCCTCGATCGTCTTGTTTGTCCCCGGGTTATCCATAGCCAACGCACTAGAATGTTTGGCGTTTAATGACTTGGTTTCTGGTACCAGCTTGCTAGGGCAGAGCGCCTTAACCCTGATTAAGCTGTTTGTAGGGATTATCATGGGGCTCAACATCGGTGAAGCGATATGGGGACAAGCGGTCTCCATCGACTATACCAATGCGGTACCGATGTGGATGCACATATCTGGCTTGGTGCTGATCTCTGTTTCTATCGGTGTGATGTTCAATGCGCGACCTAAAGACATCTTACTTGGTTTACCAGTAGCGGTTCTCGGTATGTGGGGCCCGTTCTACCTAGGTTTTGATAGTGGTTGGGTTGTCGGTACTTGGGTTACGACGGTTCTTATTACTTTGTACGGGACTTGGATTGCCAAGAAGATGGAGCTCACGGGCTCTATTTATATCGTGCAAGGGATCATCATCTTGGTTCCGGGTAGCCGAGTATTAGTAAGTGCCAGCCAATCGGTGTTTGAACAGTCGATTCTGCCTATTCCTAGTATTGGTTTGTCGGCGTTATTCATGTTCTCTGCAATCGTGGCAGGGCAAATCACCGCTTACTCGATTTACTCACCAAAAGTCGAACGTTAAGCCGTTCCGCTTTTCAAACCTTTAAACAAACACAGCTTAGCGGCTGTGTTTGTTCGTTTTAGGTGCTGCTCTTTTTTGAAGACAATTAGCTCTCCGTAAAACTTGTTAGATTTATGCTCGCTAAGCCTGACAAGAGCCATTAAAATGGAACAAATTCTATTTAAATTAAGTATTAACGTATGTCTCTACCTCCTTGTCCGCAATGCCAATCTGAATATGTCTACCCAGACCAAAACAACCTAATCTGCCCTGAGTGTGCCTATGAGTGGAATCCAGAAGAAGAGCGTTTAGAAAGAGAAGCCGCGCGTGTTAAGGACGTAAATGGCGTTGTATTGGAAAGTGGCGATAAAGTTACCTTCATTAAAGATCTAAAAATTAAAGGCAGTTCTAGCGTACTGAAAATCGGCACTAAAGCCGTGATTCGACGCATCAACGAAGGCAAAGATCACCAGCTAGATTGCAAGTTGGATGGTGGCGGTGAAATGTTGGTTACGGCGAAGTACGTTAAGAAGCAATAGTCGATAATCGGTCAAAATTGCGAGTTGCTACTGAACTAAATAGCGTAAAACCGGCGGAGAATTAACATCATATGGACATGGTTAAAGCTGCTCTTTCGCATTCAACTGCCTTTCATCACTATGTGAACGCCTGTGTTGAAGATGGGTTAGATATTTACACGGGCATTTCTGATGGCAGTGATGCCTATTTAGAAAGACGAATTGCTTATTCAAAAGGTGGGGGTTTGCCAGAAGGGTGGACGCCTGCTTCTACTTATTTTTGTTTCGAGTCTGGACGTATTCTTGGAGTGATAAGAGTTCGTCATGGCACCAGTCCGTACATTCACGATGTCATCGGACATATCGGCTACGAGACTTTGCCACAAGCGAGAGGGCGGGGTATCGCAAGTCATATGTTGTCTTGGGTTCAACGGTACGTATTGTCCGAAAGCGCTATTATTACGTGTGAGAGGGGCAATATAGCTTCGCAAAAGGTCATTGAGAAGTGCGGTGGACAATTCCTGAGTACCTTTTATTCAGAGCAAGATAAACACGAAGTCTTACGTTACCAACTAGAACCAAAATGAACATTTAAGCGTGGCATCTTTTGGTTTGATCGGGGTTACTATGTCCCGGTTTAAACGAAAATGAAGCCATAGCCAATTATTGTTGGAGGTATTTTGAAGTATTCAACAAGACCTGCTCAGTCATCAGATTATGAATTTCTGTTCGAGCTTAAGAAGGCCGCTGAGTTTGAACCAATCAAGGCCGTATTTGGCTGGGATGAACAAATTCAACGAGATATACACGCCGAAGAGTGGGCAGAAGAACGCCCTGAAATCATTGAATATCAAGGTAAAGCGATTGGTAGTGTGTTGTTGCAAGACAAAGGCGAGCACTTCTATTTTTGCCGATTCTTTCTACTGCCTGAATATCATGGCAAAGGTATTGGCAGCCAAGTTTTAACGGATTGCTTAGCTCAAGCAGCCAAACTCAATAAGCCTGTGGAGTTGTGTTATTTACAAGGTAATCGAGTTGGGGAGTTGTATTTAAGGTTTGGCTTCGAAATCACCTCGCAAAACGATCAGTTTGTCTATATGTGGCGTGAATAGACACTCATTCAAAATGATCACACCGTGTCGGTAACTTGATAGGCACCTGACACTTATCTAACGTAAAACCTTGTAAAGCTCCCTATGCTTGATGACTAAGCGATTACACTTAGAAAAGATCGAGCGTAAGGGAGTGTGCAATGAATTATTACCCGACTTCAAAAATCGTGGGTGAACAAAGGTTTGGCTTTGGGCCAAAACTAGGTCAAACAACCTATTATTCTCCTGTAGAACAGTTGGATAAAAAGCCATTCGTTCACCAAGCTATACAAGACTTACCGAGTACTGAATCTACTCTGATTAAAGTAGGAGAGAATCGTGTACAACGAATGAAGGCCAAGGGTGACGAACAACAGATGCAAGCCACGAAGAAAGAAGCGCAGTCTTTTCTTCGAACGCAGTATCGACAACAAGCTCAAGCTCGCCACCTACAAAGTGTTGAAACTCCTTATGGTTTTCAAGAGCGCATCATTCAGTTTTGGAGCAATCACTTCGCCATCTCGGTCGATAATCGAAAACTGATGCCCTTGGCCGCCAGCATTGAAAACGATGTGGTTCGCCAGCATTGGAATGGTAACTTTGGCGAGATGCTGATGGCTTCTTCTAAACATCCTGCGATGCTTCTGTATCTCGACAATCAACTCTCGATTGGTCCCAATTCAAAAGTCGGAAAGCGCCGTAATAAGGGGCTCAATGAGAACCTCGCTCGTGAGATCTTAGAACTCCACACTCTTGGCGTTGACGGTTCTTACACTCAGCAAGACGTCATTGCCTTAGCAAAAGCGATTTCAGGCTGGGGCATTAAATTCAAATCTCCTGATGCTGGGTTTCGATTTGCTAATAACCTGCATGAGCCAGGAAGTATCACACTGCTTGGAAAGGCTTATTCTCAATCCGGCGTCTCGCAAGGAGAGTCGTGTTTAAAAACCTTAGCGACCCACAAAGACACTGCTGCGTACTTGGTTGGTAAGCTGTGCCAGCATTTCATTGGCGACATACCTAAAGAACTCTCAGAGCAAATGGTTGCTGAATATCTGAGAGGCGAGGGGAATTTACTGCCTGTTTATCGCTTGTTATTGAACAGTGCTGAGGCGAGTAAACCTAACCCTAATCGTTTTAGACCGCCGAAGGAGTGGCTGTTTGCCGTTCTTCGTAGTGCCGATATTTCTTTAAACGAGAAACAGGCATTCAATGCACTCAACAATTTAGGGCAGCCTCCTTTTAAACCGGGTTCACCTGCAGGCTGGTCGGATCAAGACAGAGACTACAATAGCCCTTCGGCGTTGACTCAACGTATGCAAGTTGCGAATAGGCTTGCGTCTGCTGCAATAAAATCGGCTAAAGCGTCAGGAGTTAAGCCGAAAGCGGTAGTGGATAAAGTGATCGCGGGTTTATATGGCGATGCTATTGATGAACACACCCAAATTGTATTGAACAAAGCCGACAGCGCTGCAATGCAACTTTCCCTGTTGTGGCTAAGTCCGCAGTTTCAATATCGTTAGGAGTGGGTATGAAAAAGTCAGATTGTTCTCAGAATAAAGCGCCACATAGTATTAACCGCCGCCAGTTCATGGGTATTGCGGCGGCTGTTGGCGTCAGTGCGATGCTGCCATTTCCAAGCTTTGCCAAAACAGGTTCAGACAATATCTTCATTTGGGTATCACTGCGTGGCGCGATGGATGGTTTAAATGTTGTAGTGCCGCATGCCGATCCGGATTACTCTAATTTGAGACCCAACATCGGATTAAAACCTGAACAGCTAGTGAAGTTGGATGATTTCTTTGGGCTTCATCCATCTCTAAAGCAGTGCCATCAATGGTATGAGAGTAACGAACTCAGCTTTGTACACGCTTGTTCAACCGCTTATCGTGAGCGTTCACATTTTGATGGACAGAAGATATTAGAGAATGGTACTTCCGACCCGTTTAACACCGTAGGGTGGATTAACCGTTTACTCACGTTGAGCTCAGAAAAATACGATGGAATTGCGATTGATTCGGGCTTACCACTCATCATGCAGGGCGAATCGACCGTGGCAAGTTGGTACCCAAACCGCTTAAAAACACGCGATAAACAAACGGAATTGCTGGAAGAGTTGTTTCAAAGTGACCAAATGCTGTCTTCAAACTTTGAAAGTGTCATGAAGATAGATCAACTGGTGGGAGACCAAGGTGTCGGCAAACAGTTTAAATCATTGATGGGTAAAACAGGCGACATATTATCGGCTGATAACGGACCAAACATCGCAGCGTTAGAATTGGGTGGATGGGACACTCACGCCAATCAAGGCAACGTAAATGGACGGTTGAGTAATCAACTTAAAACTTTGGATGGTGGGTTAGCGGCTCTCAAAGCTTCACTAGGTGATCGTTGGCAGAAGACAGTGATCATCGCGGCCAGTGAATTTGGTCGAACAGCAAAAGAAAACGGCACCAAAGGCACCGACCACGGCACTGGCAACGTCATGTTTGTTGCGGGTGGTGCGCTGCCATCGTTGAAAGGAGTGGGGGGTAAGGTTATTGCCAATTGGCCGGGCTTGAGCCAAAGCCAGCTATATGAGGGCCGAGACCTTAGTTCAACGACTGATATGCGTTCGGTTATCAAGGGTGTGCTCAACCGACATTTATCGATAGAAGTGAAACAACTCAACGCTATCTTCCCTGATAGTTCCGATATTAGACCGATGAATCTTGTTTAGAGTTTTACCAAGACCCAGTTAGATGCGATTCAGTCGTTTGAATCGCTCTCTATTTGTGACTCGCTTGTTTACGATTTAATCGCCAACAGTGCTCCGAACGTCACTAAGCCAAATCCACATGCTTGATTAAGCCTTTTCTTTGCTCTCAATAGATGCTTTTGCAATGTATTCGAAGTAAACAGCATAGCGACAACGCCAAACCATAAACCGTGAAGAACGATCATGTAAAGCCCATAGCCGAGCGCGACATGCTGGTTTTCTGCATCAGGTGAGATGACTTGGCTGAAGATGCTCAAAAAGAACAACATGGTTTTTGGGTTGAGCACGTTACATAAGAAGCCTTGGGCTAAATAGCGCCAAACACTGGTGCTTTGCTTCGTATCTTCCATCGGTGCAAGTTTGTTGTTTGCGCTCAGGATACCTTTTAGCCCTAGATAAATAAGGTAGGTTGCACCTGCGTATCTAATCATGTCAAACAGCTGCTCATTCTGTGAGATTAAGTAACTGATCCCAAGCATTGAATAACTGATGTGAACACAAATCGCTAAACTCACACCGATTGCAGTCCAAATCCCTGCTTGTCTTCCTTGATTGACACTGTTTTTCAAAACTAAAACGAAATCAGCGCCTGGGCTGATAACAATCAATAGTCCCAATACTGCTAGGCTTAACCACTCCATAATGACTCCAACTCTTTATATTTGATGAGCCAGCATTGTATGGTTTTTTATTGCTGCCTATAATCGAAATGAATCCCACCTATCTGTGAGAAAAAATCACACATGAGACATTTGAAAGCATTTCATATTTTCCACGTAGCAGCGCATTCGAGCAGTTACAGTGATGCGGCGGATAAACTCAATATCACACATGGCGCAGTGAGTAAGCAGATCAAGGTATTGGAAAATCACTTATCTCACGCCTTGTTCTATAAACAGGGCAGGAATGTGTGTCTCACCAAAGAGGGGGAATTACTCAAAGGTTACACAGAGCAAGCGTTCCAAGCCTTGGAGACTGGAGTCCATAAGCTTAATCAGCTGAATCATCAAGCGTTGGAAGTTTCATGCGAACCCACATTGACCATGCGTTGGTTAATGCCTCGACTCGGTGATTTCTATAACGAATCCGGAATTGATGTTCGATTGTCGACTGCTGGTGGGCCTGTGAACTTGAATGCGACAGGGCTCGATATGGCGATTCGCCGAGATGACTTTAAATTAACCGAGCGTTACGAACAGATACCACTAGTTGAAGAGTGGGTAGGCCCTGTGTGTTCCCCGGGTTATTGGCAGCAGGTAAAAGATAACTTAGATGATGTGAAATTACTGCACAGCAGTACACGGCCAGGTGCTTGGAGTCATTGGGGTGCTATCACTATAGATAAAGTTAATGGTGGAGAGTGGTCAAAAGCTCGAGCGAACCAAACATTTGCACACTTCTACTTTTGCTTTCAGGCGGCTGTCGATGGGTTAGGCATAGCGCTTGGGTCTTATCCACTTGTCGCCGACGATCTTGAAAGAGGTAACTTGATCGCGCCGTTTGGCTTCGTACCTTCTGGTCACCAGTACATATTGCTCACGCAAGATAGCAACCATGAAGAGCCAGAAAGCCCGTTTGTTGTTTGGCTGAAGAATGAGTTATCGCAGTGTGTTCCAACTTTATAGGAACGACATCCGACCTAGAAGTGTGCTTGTCTTATGTCAGGCTCTAGTTCGTTGTTGTGGAAATCACTCAATAGGCAAAGACAGCACGCCACCATTGAGTTCGACTTGTTTTAGCCATTCGGTTGGAATTTCGCCATCTCCTTCGTAGAAACACGCCGCTAATACCGCGCCAATTACAATCGCACGACCGCAGCTGTCACCACCACATAAGATGTTGTCGCGAATGCCTTGTTGATAACTCTGAGCACCTGCAATAATGCGAATCAGCAAGGGGAACGCTGCACTCAGTTCACAATGCAATCCAAACTTCTTCGCGGCATCTGTAATCGAAAGCTCAGGATCAGCCAGTGCTTCGTCGATTTGATCGTGTATGAACTTGCTACAAGTTTGTCGCACCATTTCTACCGATTGCAGTGGAGAGTTGCCTTGAATTGCCGCTTGAACCAATAAGGTGATGGCTTGTGCCCATTCCACGGCTTTGTCGTTGTTGTTGGTCACTCGTACCGCACTCTCTACCATTGCCGGTAAGGTGTGAGAGGTGTAAGTACACGCCACTAAAGGAATTAGCTTTGAAACAGCAGGTAGCTGGGTGTCATCAGCGCCACAGGCTGTGATTGGAGCTTCTGTTAGCTCTAGTTTATGTATGTTCAGCAAGCTCATACGAGTCGCTTTATCAATGTAACCTTGCCAACTGCCACCAAAATCAAACCAGAAACGGAAGTGCTTAATGTAACTCGCTTCGTCGTAGTGTTGATTATCGGCTAGGCTATCGACCATCGCCAATAACTGAGCACCGTATTGTGATTGGTGCCAGCGGTTTTACCTTGGTGGGCGAAGTAGCCTTTGTCTTGATAATCGAACTGGTTTGGTGAGCGAAATTCTGGTTCAAAACCCGCCACGTGCAAGATCCTCTCTTGGTCATACAACCAATGCAGCCCCATGGAAGCGGCGTCTCCAACCAATGCGCCAACAACGGCGTAAAAAGCTCTTTCTTTATGATTGTCCATGCTGAGTGAAGTCCTTGAGAAGATCCAATGGAATTTGATACTTCAAGTATAGTGACTAAATGATGGGTTTGCTGTGTTTCAGTAGAGAGTTTTCAAGCAATTAATCCTGATTGGTCAATGAGTTAAACCAATCAGGGTAAGTGGATGAATATTATGACTTAGGTGGCTATGTTGACATCTAACAGACGCTTGAATACACGTCTAAATAAACAATGACACTAGCGGTTAAGGTAAACACTCGAGCGTTGTTCAATGACTTTGAAAATACGTGAAAGGGTGAAACATAACGCGAAGTAAACCGCACCAACAATCAGCCAGATCTCGAAGATCAAACCGGAAGAGTTCGCCATTTCAGTGCCAACAAATGTCATCTCTTGAATCGAAATCAGGGATACAATCGAGGTATCTTTTACTAGAGAAATTGCCTGACCTGCTAAAGGCGGTGTGATGGCCGTTAATACTTGCGGGCCAACCACAAATCGATACTTAGACAACGCCGATAAGCCGAGTGAATCGGCCGCTTCCCATTGCCCTTTAGGAATACTTTCTAAGCCAGCTCGAATCACTTCTGCGATGTAAGCCGAAGAGAGCAAACCAATACAGATAACACCAGACGCCAAGTTTTCCCAAAGGTTAGCAGGACCAAACAGAAAGGCTTGAACAGCGTTAATCTCGCCGTTGTGTTCACGTAAAATGCTTTCTAAACCAAGGAATGGAATCAGTTGGTTAGAAACGAAGAAATAGAATATGAAGACAAAAACCAGTGGTGGAATATTTCGAACCAGTTGGATAAAAATCAGTGCAGGCGTACGAAAGAAAGCAATTTTAGAGTGCCTAGCAACGCCAAGTAATGTGCCAAAAGAGAGTGCTAAAACCATGCTCCAAACACTCAAGCGCAGTGTCGCGATCAAGCCTTGGAAAAAGTAAGGAATATTGCCTTGAGAAGGCGGAATGAAAATCAGGGTAAACGCATCTTCCCAGCGCCAATGGTAGTTAATACCAACAGCGGAACGATAATAAAGCCAACCTGCGAACGCGAAAATGATCGCAAACAACACTCCATCTAATAGATTGAGGCGTTGATACCAAGGCTTCGTGTGAAGGTTGGGCTTGGGCGTTGATAATGCGCTAGTACTACTCACGTCATTCCTGTTTAAACAATGATAATTAATATGCTGTGAGAGTGGCTATGAGTTTATAGCTATCTCGGGTGTTTCTTAAAAGACAGTACCAGCAAGGTACTGCCTTGATTGGTTCTTTAGCGTCTAATTGGCAGTTGATTACTGACCTTGAGCAATCTGGTCTTGCCAATCTAGAGTAGAGAACCAGTACTCGTAACGCTCTTTCAACCAACCGTCTTCAGTACGTGCTTTGATCCACTCGTTGAAGAATTCTGTCTTGTCAGTTTCACCTAGGCGAACTGCAAATGCTTCATTACCTTTTGATAGGCGTTCTTCGAATGGAATAAATAGCGTGTCTGCGTTTTTAATCGCTTCATGTTCTGGTTTCGGGCTAGACGCGATCACCGCGTGCGCGTTGCCGTTTAACACTTCTTGGAATGCTTGAGCATCGTCATCGAACTGTAGAACTTTCGCTTTAGGGAAGGTTTCACGAGCCACTTGAACTGTGAACGCACCACGACGCGCAGCGATTTTTACACGGCGAGAATCAAAATCAGAGATTTGTGTATAACCTTCTGCTAGCTCTTTATTCGCCGCCAGTTGGACGCCGGAGTGCGAGTAAGGTTCAGTGAACAATACGCTTTTAGCGCGAGCTTCAGTGATAGACATACCGCCAATGATTACATCAAACTTGTTCGAAAGTAGAGAAGGGATGATGCCGTCCCATGCCGTAGGAACGAACTCGACTTTCCAACCCGAATCTTCGGCAAGGCGTTTCGCCACGTCGATTTCAAAGCCAACAAGATCGCCTTGTTTGTTACGCATCGCCCAAGGAACAAACGTCGACATACCAACGCGTAGAGAGCCACGTTCGTTGATTTTGTCTAGGTTAGGCGTTTCAGAAGCAAGAGCAGGCAAACTGACGGCAAGCGCAAGTAGGGCTGTAATTGCGGTTTTAAATAGCTTCATGCTGATAAATCCTTATTGTGTTCGCCAGTTAGCTCCGAGCTTATGCTCAAGCCAAGCTGCAACGGCAGAAAGTGAAAGTGTAAGTGCAAGATAAATGATCGCCACAGAGAACCAAATCTCGAATGGCATCGCGGTTTCAGAAACAATGTTTCTGGCTTCAGTCGTCAGGTCAAAAATAGCCATGACACTCACAATTGAAGAGTTTTTAATAAGAGAGATCACTTCATTGGTCAAAGGTGGCAAGGTGCGTTGCACCACCTGAGGAATAATCACATCCCAGTAAGTATAGGTCTTTGATAAGCCCAAGGATTGAGCTGCTTCAAATTGTCCTCTCGCAATACCATTTAAACCAGCACGAAATATCTCGGCGGTGTAAGCGCCTTGGAAAAGTGCCAAGGCTAAAACGGCAGTACTAAAGCGATCGAGCCCTAATACGGGGCCAAATACAAAATAGAGCAAATAAATTTGTACTAATAACGGCGTGTTACGAATCAACTCAACATAGCTGGTGGCTAAGGTGCGTCCAACCACCGAATTGGAGTTTCGCAATAGGGCTGTGGTTAAGCCAATCACCAGCGTTGCAACCAAAGAAATCAAAGAGATATTGATGGTAACTAGTAGCCCTTCAACTAATTCTGCAGGCCACCATTCACCATCTTCATAGAAAGCAATATAGTCCGGCACACGCTCCCATTGCCAGCTGTATCCCATGGTTTGTGCGCCAGAATCGAGAATCCAGACAACAGCGGCCACTAGTACAACAATTTGTATTAGAGCGGAAAGGGCTGGTTTAATAATTCGAATCAACATCAATAAGTCAGGATCTGATTTAGGAACGCTTGAGTACGTTCATGTTGAGGGTTTTCAAAGAGCGCTTGTGGGGTATTCGATTCCACAATTTGTCCTTCATCCATGAAGATAACGCGGTCGGCCACTTGTTTTGCAAAGCCCATTTCGTGGGTGACACACACCATGGTGATGCCTTCGCTCGCCAGTTCAACCATCACATCGAGTACTTCGTTGATCATCTCCGGATCAAGCGCTGAAGTGGGTTCATCGAACAAGAGTAATTCCGGCTTCATACACAGAGAACGGGCGATAGCCACACGTTGTTGCTGGCCGCCAGAAAGTTGCACTGGGTATTTGTTGGCCTGTTCTGCAATGTGCACACGCTCGAGATAGTGCATTGCTATCTTTTCGGCTTCTTGTTTGCTTTTTTTAAGCGTACGAATTGGAGAAAGAGTAAGGTTCTCAAGCACGGTAAGATGGGGGAATAAATGAAAGTGCTGAAACACCATTCCGACTTGGCCCGGTGTGTTGAACTTACTCGGGAGCACTTGTTCTAGCACGGAAAGTTCGCCACTTTCGAAAGGCTCTAGCTGATTGATACAACGGATCAATGTTGATTTACCCGAACCAGACGGCCCGCAAATCACCACTATCTCTCCTTGTTCAATATTTAAATCGATACCCTTTAGGGCATGAAAATCACCATACCACTTGTTAAGTGACTTAAACTTAACCATTTCCTTGAGATTGTTCAAATCGTTGTTCATACCTAGTAAAGAGACAGGTTTACCTTAACAATATAGAAATATGATTGCACATAAAATTAGGGACTTATGAGAATTTAATAGCATCTTGTAGGGCAAATTAAAAAGCAGCGCTCAAAATGAACGCTGCTTCTGTTGTACGAAAGAAAAAAGTAATGGGTTCAGTCAGATGTGAAAATTCATCGTTGTATGACCAATATCTTTACTTTCTCTCTATTTTCCCGATTCTTAGTGAATCGCAGACTCTAGAATCTCACGTGTTTTCTCTGGCGTGATTGCTTGGTTCTCACCAAGTTGTAGGTAGCCGTGTGATTCAAGTTGAGCAACAACATTGTCAATCGCCGTTGCTTTGTTTGTTTCGTAGCCGTCGAACATGGTTGCTACGTCTAGGCTGTGGTAGAAAGCTTCGATTGCAGCAATAGTGCGCTCTGCTAAATCGGCACCCGCTTCTAGGCCAAATACGTTGCGACCCATTTGCTCTAGCTTGCCACGCTTCGCTTCGATTTGATTACGAAGTAGTGAAGGTTGAACAATCGCAAGAGAACGCGCGTGGTCTACGTGCCATAGTGCTGTGAACTCATGGCCAATCATGTGTGTTGCCCAATCTTGAGGAACGCCAGTACCAATCAGGCCGTTAAGCGCTTGGTTTGCTGTCCACATTAGGTTTGCACGCCATGCGTCGTTGTCACGCTCGTCGTATTGCTTACCCAGTACAAGTAGGTTCTTAAGCAGTGTTTCTGCGTAACCGTCTTGAACCATTGCGTCTGTTGGCATCGTGATGTATTGCTCACATACGTGAACCCACGCATCAACTAATCCGTTGATCAGCTGGCGCTCAGGTAGAGACTTCATTACATCTGGGTCCATAACCGCAAACTTAGGCTGTACTGCAGGGTTCATGAATGCCAGTTTCTCTTGAGTCGCTTTACGCGTGATTACCGCACCCATGTTAGATTCAGAACCTGTCGCAGGAAGTGTCAGTACCGCACCGATTGGCGTCGCTTCAGTTACTTGGTGTTTGCCCGTTAGGATGTCCCAACCGTCGCCGTCATATTTAGCCGCTGCAGCAACGTACTTAGAGCCGTCGATTACTGAACCACCGCCAACAGCGATAATGAATTCTACGTTTTCTTCTTTAACAAGAGCGACTGCTTTGTCTAGCGTCTCTTTGGTAGGGTTTGCTTCAACGCCAGAGAACTCGATCCAATAGTGATCTTTCAAAGATTCTACAACTTGGTCGTAAACACCGTTGCTCTTGATTGAACCGCCACCATAGATGACCAGTACTTTCTTCGAAGTATCAACCGCTTGGCTGATAGCGTTGATTTGGCCTTGGCCGAAATGGATAACAGTAGGGTTAACGTAAGTAAATTGCATCAGAGATTCCTTGTGTAAAGCGAAATTTGTTATTTTGGTTTATTGCTCAATTTCTATATTTGCATATTAGTACAGTAATCTAGGTCAATGAAGAGCTGTTCCTCCAAATAAATTGCCTATTTCTACAAACTTGATATTCTTCCTCTGCTTTAGCTTACTTACTCTTAGCACTTAGAATGGAAAGTCGCCACTTATGAAAACACTCGCTCAGTTATTACAGTCTTATGTAGAACACAAAGGTTGGGATGACCTTGAAGGGATCAGAGAAACTGAAATTAGCGGCGTGTGGTTGTATAGAAGTAGTGGCGGGAATCAGCGTCAGCCATTTACTTACCAGTCTGGCATTATCATGCTCGGACAGGGTAAAAAGAACATCTACATTGGCGAAAGGCCAGTGACTTACGCTGCAGGTGATTATCTTGTGGTAGGTGTGCCAATGCCGTTAGAGTGCGAAGCCTTGCCTGTTAATGGTGAACCATTGCTTGGCTTGTCGATAAGCATTGATTCTCAACGTTTACATTGCTTAGTGAAAAAGCTCGAAGACCAAGGCTTCTTAGAAAGTTATTGCAACAAGCACAAACAGAACTCGAGTGGCTTAGAATCGACGCCGATGGAAGAGCAAATGCTAGAGAGCTTTACCCGGTTGGTGAAAACGCTGCATTGCGACATTGAAGCCAATATATTGGGCGATGCGATGGTGACAGAGATTGTCTACCGCGCATTAACCGGTTCAGAAGGGCGTGTGCTGTTTGATTTAGCTCATCATGATGGCCATTACGCACGTGTCGCTAAAGCGCTGTCTAAAGTGCATGAAGAATACGACCAAACCATCACTGTTCAATCGCTCGCTGACGAAGCCAACATGAGCGTGTCTGCCTTCCACTATGCATTCCGTAATGTCACTTTTGAATCACCACTGCAATATTTGAAGAAGGTTAGGCTCAACAAAGCGAAAGAGCTGATTCAACTAGAAGGCCTTCGTATTAGTGATGCTGCACGTCGAGTCGGTTACTCCAGCCCATCTCAATTTAGCCGCGAATTTAAGCGCCACTTCAATACTACTCCAAGAGCGGTTTAGTTCTTCTTTCAACGAAACTATGTGTTGAGAGCTATAATGCCAAAAGCTATGGTGACGATTGCTCATATTTGTTGAATTATATGAGTAAATGTATCTAATCATAGGCATTGTCAGATTGTAGGTATTTGATTCTCGAATATATTATTAACGTACTTATATAAAATAAGCTCTCGAAAATAATTAATTAAATAGCCTAAGAGTTTATGCACAGGTATAGGGGAGAAACTCACTAACTTAGCTATTAACGAAGTTTTAGTGTGAACAACCTATCAAATATTATCTAAAATTCTGGAATTACTCACCGTACTATCAGAGAGAGTATTCAGGATTATTGAATAGACTTAAAATTAAAGATAATTTAGCACTTGATAAAGCCTAGCACGACGGATAATTAGTCGTTTGATGACTAATTATTCTGTAACTTGCTGATTTATAGTCACCTTAGAGTCTGACGGGTATCACGTTTACCCTAAAATAATTCACTTAACATGGCGCTACTTTAATCATTCTTCCAAATACGATTGTTAAATATAAATACGTATACCTATTTTATTAAAAGGATAATACCGATGAGTAGCGATATCATTAAAATTTCAAGAAACACTGAAAACGCACCAATTAATTCTGTATCTACACAAACGGTCGCTTTTTCTCATTATAATAACTTTTCTGCTCAACTTCCGATTGACCCTAAAACGGGTGAAATAGTCATCGGTGATATTAAAGATCAAGCAGCACAATGTTTGAATAATATTAAAGCGATTGTTGAAAGCATCGACCATGTTATGGATGATGTCGTGAAGATTAATGTTTTCGTTAAGAATATTTCTGATATCGATGCTATTGATGAAGTTTACAAAAACTTCTTCCACAACAGCCTTCCAACACGCACTGTCGTGGGTGTCACTGCACTGCCAAGCAGCGATGCGCTGGTTCAAATGGATGCTCTCATTTCTAACGGTGAAGGCACTAAACCACAAGCACCTTGCGCGCTAATTAAGGTCTCAAGAAATACGGATAACGCACCTCAAAGTGCTGTGTCTACGCAGACTGCAGCCTTTTCTCACTACAACAATCTTTCAGCTCAGTTGCCTATAGATGTAGCCACAGGTGAGTTGGTTGATGGTGGTATCAAAGCGCAAACAGCGCAATGTCTATCAAACATTAAAGCTATTTTAGAAAGCATCGGACACGTCATGAATGATGTGGTTAAAACGACTATCTACCTAAAAAATATCGCAGATGCGGAAGTGGTAAATGAAGTATGTGCTAAATTCTTCCCAAGCTACGTTCCTGCTCGTACTGTTGTTAACGCAGCTGAATTACCAATGGGTGCTTTAATTCAAATTGATACATCCATTTCACATGGCGACGGTACACCGCCGCAATTACCAGAAGACACTCGCTTACTGGTTATTGAAACCAATAATACTGTTTCTGCACCATTCATGCCTTATTCGCATACTGTTGCTTTCTCTCACTACAATCATATTTCAGCCCAATTACCTTTAGATCCGAAAACAAATGAAATCGTTGCTGGCGGGGTAAAAGAACAAGCGGAACAATGTTTAAACAATATTAAGGCGATAATTGAAAGCGTTGACCATAGCATGGACGATACGGTGAAAATTAATATTCAACTTAAGGATATTTCAGATATTGATGTGGTAAACGAAGTCTACACCACATTCTTTAATGCTGAGTTGCCTGCAAGAACGGTAGTCGGGGTTTCAGAAATCCCAATGAATGCTTTAGTACAAATTGATGCTGTCGTTTCTAACTGTGAAGGGACACCTCCACAAGACGTTGTTGCATAAATCAATTGAACCCTTCTCGATAATATCGATCAGATCTCGGTTTAGCTTCCAAATAGGGAGCAAACTCAACAGGCCGAGATCTGATCCGTTCACTTCATTACTCAAGTCCATCGAAGCGACACACCTAAGCTTATCCCGTAAACATGGTATTTATAAGGTTGAAGTGTTTTAATATGAAAAACAGATGCTTAACGTAATAAAGAAAACCAGTTTATGCAATTTCGAGCCATTTTACTGCTATGCCTTACCCTAATAGGGTGTTCGTCCAATCAAGAGTTGGTACCCGACCCAACAACCATCACGCTATTTTATGGTGATACATCCATCGCCGCAGGTGTTTTAGAGGATAAAACATTCAATTCAGTCCTTGCCGATAGGGTTGAAAGCGTTACGTTTTCGGGCTCAATATCAAAGAAAGACTCTGGCTATTTTGTCGATATGTTAGTGATTCGAGAAACAAAAGAGCCACGTTCAACACGACAGCTTAACACCTCGCTTCTAATGAAACCGGGAGAGTTAGTAGATGTTGGCGGCGTGAATAACGATGTGTTCAGGGTAATCCTCGAGTAACAAAAATAAAGTGTTCAATTAATCTGATTTTTTGCTTTACCTCAACCTAACTTCAAGTCTTAAGCTTCTCTTACTGATTAAGAAGGAGCTTATTATGCAAAATAACTACGTAAAAGAACTCGCCGTTAAAACTTATCAAGAAGACCTTCAAAAAGAGTACGTTAGATCTAAAGCTCAGCCATTCCACGCCCCAAGTTTTATCGGTGGGGTGCTGTTGTCAGTTGTGCTGGTAGGACTGTTTTAATTTATGCAGAATTTCTGATCCATTGCCAACTCTCAACATATCTATTTGCTGCACTTTAATGCTTACGGCACAATCTCTTAGGTTGAATTGTGACGCTAATGTCGAGAGGAAGTGAAGTATGGCAAGTCCAAGAGTATTAAAGTCACAGATTACTGATATTACCTGTGGCGAGAATGTCACTATCATCGAGCCAAGTAACGTTTATGGCTGTGAGCTTAAAGATGATGTGTTCGTTGGCCCCTTTGTTGAGATTCAAAAGAACACCGTGATAGGTGCGAGAAGCAAGATTCAATCTCACACCTTTATCTGTGAGTATGTGACCATTGGAAGTGACTGCTTTGTTGGTCACGGAGTCATGTTTGCCAACGACTTATTCAAAGAGGGCAAGCCAGATCCTAATCCTGAAAGTTGGGGGCGTACCTTGATAGCTGACAACGTCACGATCGGTTCTAACGCTACGCTACCCGAAACTAAATCGGGTAGGGTATTAAGCGATACCTTGATCTCTTGCCATCTGCTTCGCGATCTTCGGCGCGTGCCATAGACACGGGAGCAAGATAAACGATACCGGAACCGCTGTGATTACAATGAACGACTGTAGAGCGGAGATGCCGCCTGAACCCATCGAGATAAGTGTGATCGCTACCGCACCCATGATGATACCCCAGAAGGTACGTACCGCTGCGTTTGGCTCTGTCGTACCCGTCATTACCACACTGATTGTGTAAGTCATTGAGTCACCTGTTGTCACGATGAACGTGGTCGTCAGGATCAGGAACAGAATTGCAATCAAAGTCGGGAACGGCAGTTGAGCGGTAATGGCCAGTAGCACAGCAGGAAGGTTAAAGCCTTCGAATGCACTAGAGATCACACCTGGGTTCTCTAATTCAAACGCTAAACCGCTACCACCAACGATGCTGAACCAGAAACACGTTACAAGCGGTGCAACGATGCTGATAGAAACGATCATTTGGCGAATAGTACGGCCACGTGAGATGCGAGCAATGAAGATAGCCATCATTGGGCCATAACCTAAGAACCAACCCCAGAAGAATACCGTCCAACCACCTAGCCACGCTGTATCTTGGCGGTATAGCGCCATTGGGATGAAGTTATCAACCATTTCGCCCATACCTTGCAGGTAGCCATCAACGATGAAGCTCGTTGGGCCAACAAGAAGGATGTAGCCGATTAGACACACAGACAAGATGATGTTGTAACGGCTTACCAGTTGGATACCTTTGTTCACGCCGCTCAAAGCAGAAAGCGTGTACATTGCGATAGCAAAGATAATAACAACACTTTGAGTTGCAAAGCTGTCTGAAATGCCAAACAGTTCGCTCAGTGCGTAGCTGATTTGTAGGCCAAGGAAGCCGATAGGGCCGATAGTACCTGCGGCTACAGCCACGATGCTGCATGCGTCGACAACGTTACCAACCCAACTGTTAATCGCTTTGTCGCCAAGTACTGGGTAAAGCAGAGTGCGAGGCTTAAGAGGAAGGCCTTTGTCGTAATGCAAGTGCATTAACACGATGGAAGACAAACCACCTAAGATTGCCCATGCAAGGAAACCCCAGTGCATGAAAGATTGTGATAGAGCATTGAACGCCATCGCTTGAGGATCTGCGTTGCCATACAGTGGCGGAGCTGAAACAAAGTGAGCGATAGGCTCTGCGGCTGCCCAGAACACACCACCGCCGGCTAGCAGCGTACATAGGACGATAGACATCCATTTAAAGGTGGTCATTTCAGGTAGGGCAAGCGTTCCTAAGCGAACGTGGCCGGTGCGACCTAGTGCAAGCACTAAACCGATAATGAAGTTGAGAAGTAGTAGGACTTGCCAGAAAGCACCGAACCACTTAGTTGAATAACTAAAGCCGATGTTTACAAGTTCGGACAACACGGAGGTGTTGGTGAAGGCTAGGATGACAAAGAGGGTTAAAAAACTGCCACTAAGCCAAAAGACTGGGTTTCCGAGTTCCAGTTTTTCACCCAAAGATTGAGCTTTATTGAAATCGATAGAAGTAGATTCTGCGTTGATGTTTTCGTTGGCGACTTGCGTCAAGTTGGACATTATTTCTTCGCTATATTTGGCTCTTTCGAGCCTATGTATTTCTCCCACACTTGCATTGGAAATGTGAGGTTCGTCAAAAAAATCCGCGATACTACCACAATTGTTAAGAAAAAGTGGGCAAATTTAGAAAAGAAATCAGTTCTACGGCGAAATCAATCCCTTTTGGTTAGTTTTAAAACGAAATTTCAGAACGAACAAATAAAGCAGATATGAATAGAGTTTTGTAATTAAGGATACGAATTAGGCGATATTTTTTAGCGTACCGAAATAAATTTAATATTAGTTGTTCGTGCAAAATAAGTGTCGACTCATTGCATGCTATAAACAAATTAATGCGAGTCATTTTATAAATATCGAATATTTTAGGTGTTAAATTGGCACTGTTACCTACAGTTGTTTTGCGAAGAGATTTAAGTGATGAGAAATATGACACTTAAATTAAGCATCTTGAAACAATAACTTAAGGGACAGCTAACATGCACCTAAACCAAGGAAGAGTGGCCAAGAAAGTTTTTACACTCAGTACTCTCACCGCGTCATGCTTAATGGCGTTCAACAGCTACGCGGCTGTGGATTGTTCAACGTTAGAAGCGTGGGATTCCGCCACGGTGTACACCGGTGGTGATCAGGTTTCACATGACGGCAGCGCGTACTCAGCGAATTACTGGAATCAAAATAACAACCCGAGCCAATTTGAGGGTGACTATGCACAATGGAAAAAGATTGATGTGTGTAGTGGTGGCGGAGGTGGCGGTACGCCAAATGAAGTACCAACGGCTTCATTAACGGCACCCTCTGCTTCTGACGTGATTACTGAAGGCGATAATGTTGTATTGAGTGCAACAGCACTAGATTCTGATGGCAGTGTGGCTTCGGTTGAGTTCTTTGTTGATGGCGCATCTGTTGCGGTAGTCACAGCGGCACCTTTCGAAGCGACTTGGGCTGCAACGTCGGGTAATCATCAGGTTTCTGTTGTTGCAACGGATAATGAAGGCGCAGCAAGTGTTGCAAGTGCGGTTTCTGTTTCTGTTGATTCAGCACAACCAGGGAATGAAGCACCGACAGTTTCAGTTGCACTTTCAGTGACATCTGTTGATGTTGGTGGTTTAGTCACACTGACAGCAACGGCAGCAGATAGCGATGGCACGGTTGATAAGGTTGATTTCTACGTAGCGGGTGCTCTTGTGGGCACTGCTGCAACGAGCCCTTACACGTTAGATTACACAACAACTCAAGCGGGTTCTTTAGCAGTTTACGCGAAAGCAACAGACGACCAAGGTGCGACTGCAGATTCTGCGTTGGCATCTTTGACCGTGAACGGCGCTCCAACAGTGAGCACATGTCGCCCTGATGGCTTATATCAAACTCAAGGTGTCGATGTTCCTTACTGTACAATTTACGATGATGAAGGCCGTGAGAAAATGGGCGCAGACCATCCCCGTCGTGTCATTGGTTACTTCACAAGTTGGCGTGCAGGGGATGACCCACAAGCTGCTTACCTAGTAAATGATATTCCTTGGGAACAACTCACACACATTAACTACGCTTTCGTGAGCATCGGTTCAGATGGCAAAGTAAACGTCGGTGATGTAAACGATCCAAATAACGCAGCGGTTGGTAAAGAGTGGCCGGGTGTGGAAGTTGATCCGGCATTAGGCTTCAAAGGTCACTTCGGTGCATTAGCGACAGCGAAGAAAAAACACGGCGTGAAAACGTTAATCTCAATCGGTGGTTGGGCTGAAACAGGTGGTCACTTCGCGACTGATGGCAGCCGCGTGGCTGATGGTGGTTTCTACACCATGACGACCAATGCTGATGGTTCTATCAACCATCAAGGTATCGAAACATTCGCGACTTCAGCGGTCGAAATGCTGCGTAAGTACCAGTTCGATGGTCTAGATATCGATTACGAATACCCAACTTCTATGGCTGGCGCAGGTAACCCATACGACAAAGACTTCATGGAGCCGCGTCGTCAATACCTGTGGGCGTCGTACCAAGTGTTGATGAAAGTGCTACGTGAGAAGCTCGATGCGGCGTCTGCGCAAGATGGCAATCACTACATGTTAACGATCGCAGCGCCTTCTTCTGGTTACCTATTACGCGGTATGGAAACATTCGATGTAACCAAGTACCTCGATTACGTAAACATCATGTCTTACGACCTTCACGGTGCGTGGAACGATCACGTAGGTCATAACGCAGCCTTGTTTGATACGGGTAAAGATTCAGAGCTAGCGCAGTGGAACGTATACGACACGGCGGCTTACGGTGGTATTGGTTATCTGAACACGGATTGGGCTTACCATTACTTCCGTGGTTCTATGCCAGCAGGCCGTATTAACATCGGTGTGCCTTACTACACTCGTGGTTGGCAAGGCGTAACGGGTGGTGAGAATGGTCTTTGGGGCCGAGCAGCACTGCCAAACCAATCTGAATGTTCAGCGGGTACGGGTGAAGGCGAGAAAAACAACTGTGGCCATGGCGCTATTGGTATCGACAACATGTGGCACGATACCGATCCAAAAGGTAACGAAATGGGCGCGGGTTCTAACCCTATGTGGCACGCGAAGAACCTAGAGAAGGGTATTTGGGGCTCTTACGCTGAAGCTTACAAGCTTGATCCTGTGAATGATCCTTCAGATGTTCTAACGGGCACTTACACGAGAAACTACGACAGTGTGGCGGTTGCCCCTTGGTTGTGGAACGCAGAGAAGGGCGTATTCCTTTCAACAGAAGATAAACAGTCTATCGACGTGAAAGCGGACTACGTTATCGACAAAGAGATCGGCGGCATTATGTTCTGGGAACTAGCAGGGGATTATAACTGTTATGTTCTCGATGCGAATGGCAACCGAAGCTCTATCGATACGACTGAGCAAGCGTGTAACAGCGGTAACGGTGAGTTCCACATGGGTAACACCATGACGAAAGCTATCTACGATAAGTTTAAGTCTGCAACACCATATGGAAACAAAGTAGCGACGGGTGCTATCCCGACAGAAGCGTTAGATATTACGGTGTCAGTTGGTGGCTTCAAAGTCGGTGACCAAAACTATCCAATCAATCCTAAGATCACGTTTACAAACAACACAGGGCAAGCACTTCCGGGTGGTACCGAGTTCCAGTTTGATATCCCAGTGTCAGCACCTGATAATGCGAAAGATCAATCGGGTGGTGGTTTGACCGTGATTGCTTCGGGTCATACTCGTGCGGATAACATTGGTGGGTTAGATGGCACCATGCACCGAGTGGCGTTTACGTTGCCTACATGGGAAGAGCTTCCAGCTGGTGGTGTGTATGAGCTAGATATGGTGTATTACTTGCCAATCTCGGGCCCTGCTAACTATGCAGTAAGCGTGAATGGTGTCGATTATGCCTTTAGCTTTGAGCAACCAGACCTACCATTAGGTGATATCAGTTCGGGTGGCGGTAACCCTGGCGATGGTGGCACAAACCCAGGTACATGTGATACAGCTGGTTTAGCGGTTTACCCAGACTTACCTCAGAAAGATTGGGCGGGTAATCCAAGCCATGCAAACACAGGTGACCAAGTGGTTCACAACGGCAGTATTTACCAAGCAAACTGGTGGACAAGTTCTGAACCGGGCAGTGATGGTAGCTGGACTCAGGTTTGTTCTTAATCTAACGCTAGATTATGTATTCATAGATAACGAATGAGAATGATTTTAAGTTTATTTATCAATACCTTAGTTTGATTTAAATACATGACTGAAGCGTAAAATTAAAACGCCGAACTGAATCCAGTTCGGCGTTTTTGCTATAAGTCACAGATTGCGTATAGAAACCTCTCAGAATATCGACACTCGTTCAGTAAAAAAGATAAGTATGATATAAAACAGTCTGCCTATAACAAAAAATAGCGTTACCTAAAATTAGAAAGCTATGGGGTAATCTTGAAAGTCAGACGTAAATACATTCTTAGTTTCTCAATTGTGCTGGCCGTAGTTTCTCTGATCCTCTCTGCTGTTCAATTCAACCGGACGAAAGAATCATTATTAGATTCCAACCAATTCTTCTTTCGTACTATTGTGAACGCGAGTTACGACATCGTAGACACCACAGTCAACGAAGCGATCAAAACCTATCTAAAAGGTGTGACTGATACCGTCGCCTCTCACGCACTGCGTGTCTCTCCAGAACAAGAAGTTGAAGAAGTCATTCGAATTGCCAACGAATTGGTGATTGGAGAGTCTGGTTATATCTACCTGATGTCACCACAAGGTATTCATCTATATCACCCGTTTTTACAAGGGAAAAATCGCGCGCATTTAACCCATATTCAACAACAACTGAGCTTACAGTCTGGAATGACCCAATACTCGCACGCCAATCCACATGAAGTTGGCAAGCGTGCGAAGGTCGCATATTCAGTGAGGCTACCGAGTGGCAATACATTGGTGGCGACCACCTATAAAGATGAACTGATGTACCTGGTTGATCTCGAAGCACTTAAAGACAAATTGAGAAAGTACTCGTATGGCGATAGTGGCTATGTATATATCGTTGATTTACAAGGCACGTTAGTCCTTCAACCTAACTTTGAACACGAGCACTTAAAAACCTTGATTGATGACTCTTCAGAGTTGCTTATCGATAAAGTCGTCGATGAACCTGAAGGTCACTTTAGTTACTCTATCTCTACGGCAGATGGCACGACGAGTAAAAACATCTTCTACAAGTTTTATCCGTATCTTAATTGGGTTATTTCTGCTGGTGTCTTAGAACAAGAGCTCAACAAGAACCACAGCTTATTGTTGGCAAGTTTGATGACGTTGGTTGTTAGTCTACTGAGTATCATTGTTGTTCTGGTGCTTTACCTGCGGCATCGTCATCTCAAAATATTGGATGTTGCGAGCCTCGATTACCTCACAGGCCTTCCTAGCCGACGGAGTTTTATCGAGCAGCTAAAACTGAAAATTACTCAAAGGTCGCCTTATCCGCTAACAAATGTCGGTGTCATTTTGCTGGATATTGACCATTTCAAGCGGGTGAACGATCAATATGGTCATGCTCAAGGCGATAGGGTTATCTGTGAGGTCGCAAAATCACTGAAGAGATTTGTTAACCGTCGTCGTTTGATTGCACGCTATGGCGGTGAAGAGTTTATTTTGGTGACGTTTGATTGTGATGAACATGAGTTATTCGAATTATCAGAGGCGTTACGGTTATGTGTTGAGCAACTTCAAGGCTTAGTGTCGCCAGTAACAATCAGCGCTGGTTGTTGCCATGCTCAAGCACTGACTGACATTGAAACCGCTATCGATAAAGCCGACAAAGCGCTTTATCAAGCAAAAGAGAGTGGACGTAACAACACTCAAGCGTATCGAGAGAACGAATATCACGTTGCTTACATGTGATCGGTTGAAAGCCTCATTGAATTGAAAAGTTTTGTTCACACAAATCGAGCTCTTGAGAACGACAAACACAAAAAAGCCCAAATAGATCGCTCTATTTGGGCTTTTTCAGAATTATTTGAAAGGCTAATCGTTAATTTAAGCTTTCGCTGCTTTCATCGCTTCCGTTTTTTTTTCCTTTTGCATTTTTGCAAGGAAGTAGATGTTTACACAAGCGATAAAGCCGTTGGTGGCTGCAACTGGCCATGCGTCAATCATGATGCCGTATGCTGTGAAGAGTGCACAGCCAATAAAGTTAAGGACACGCAGACGAACGATATCTTTCATTGTTAATGAAATTGCGACCATAATAGACGCAGCGTAACCTAAAATTTCAACCATATTGAATTCCATTGTTTGACCCTCTTAAATTTGCCGATACTTTGTCGGTACCAATTCTTCTCTTCATGAGATGATTGAGGAAGCTCCGTGCCTCGAATGGTCTGGTTTTGTTTAACGGGGAGAACTATACCAACTCTGTTTTTGTGATTAAACCCCCAAAACAGACAGAGGTGAAGGTTAGCGATTACGCAAACGTTTAATGACCTTTCTATTAACATAATTACTATTTATGTTGGAGGTTGAATTGATAGTTATTCTTATATAGGTAAGGAAGCCTCGAATGATAAAACGATCCATTTGTGCAACAAAAAGCATAAAAAAAGCAGCACTATTGGCTTTGATGGCTATTGGGCTGACCGCATGCTCTACGCAAGAAATACCACCCACACACAATTATGGTGTGGCCACTAGCGGTGACTTTGGTTTCATGAAACACGGCGTGATGACGTACTCCTGGCACCCTGAGTCAGAAAAGGTTTACCTTTCTCAAAAATACGATGAAACCGTGGTAACCGATTTAGTGCGTGATTCGATTCAAGAACAGCTCTCAAGTAAAGGTTATCAGTTAAAGCAGGATGGTGTCGGTGATGTTGTTGTAGGCTTTGGATTAGCGGAAGAATCGGAACTGAACGATGAGTCTATCTTCGATGCGATTAGGCTATCTACTGGTGTGCCATTTTACGATGGTGAAGGTAAAGTCGCGGAGAAAGGGTCGTTGTACATTGCGTTTTTCGTACCTAACTCAGAGGTCGTACAATGGCAAGCATTAGCACAGTCTGGCATCCAACCTGATTTAGAGCCAAGCGAGAGCAAACAGCGTATTACTGGCTTTGTTGAAATGTTATTTAGACGCATGCCTGAGCGATAGCATTAGGCGTTGAATGCATTCGTGGAGTAAATATTAGTTGTGGAAAATATGGTCAGATCGCAGATTATACTTTTTTATTTGTAACGAATGGTACAAATACGTAAAGCAACGTAAAGCTCGCGCTTCTTTTGCTAGTATTTGTCTATACTGCTCAAAACGTTAACTTAGGTTTGATTCAATGAAACTGTTTTCCAAATACTCTCTCCCTCTATTAAGTATATTCATTGTAAGTAACGCCGCGATGGTAAGTAATGCAGCTATCGCAGCACCTTCTATAGTACCAAGCCCACCTAGCCTAGGCGCAAAAGGGTATGTGTTAATTGATTTTAATTCTGGTGATGTGCTGGTAGAAAAAAACGCACATACGAAGTTAAACCCAGCAAGCTTGACCAAACTGATGACCAGTTATGTGGCAGGTCAAGAGATGAAGCGAGGCAACATCTCTGCTGATGATCAGGTACGAATCAGTGAGAACGCGTGGGCGAAGAACTTCCCAGACTCTTCAAAAATGTTCATCGAAGTAAACACCGATGTAGCAATGATGGATCTTTATCGTGGCTTGATTATTCAATCCGGTAATGATGCTAGCGTTGCGATTGCAGAGCATGTTGCAGGCTCACAAGATGCATTCGTTGACCTGATGAACTCTTGGGCTACCTCTCTGAAGCTAGAAAACACCCATTTTGCCAATGCACATGGTTTGGATGCAGACGACCTCTATTCGACTCCTTACGATATCGCGTTACTCGGTCGTGCCATTATTCGTGATTTACCGGATGTGTATGGCTTATACAGCGAACGCTCTTTCAGTTACAACGGCATCACTCAACATAACCGTAATGGCTTGTTGCGTGATAGAAGCTTAACCGTTGATGGCATGAAAACGGGCTACACCTCTGGTGCTGGCTACAGTTTGGCGAGTTCAGCGACACAAGGTGAGATGAGACTTATCGCGGTTGTGATGGGCGCATCAAGCGTTAAGAGCCGTGAATCAGACAGCAAACAGCTGTTGAGCTACGGTTTCCGTTTCTTCGATACACTAAACCCGCATAAAGGCGGCGATCAAGTGGCTGAAGAGAAGGTATGGTTTGGTGAGCAAGACACATTGAAATTAGGTGTGGCAGAAGACACGTTCATTACGTTGCCTAAGTCAGACAGTAAAAAGCTGACTGCATCTATCGAGCTTAACTCTGAACTGAAAGCGCCAATTGCAGAAGGTCAAACTCTAGGTGTGGTTCATTACACCGTTGATGGCGAAGATGTTCAAACTCAGCCTTTGATCGCGCTTGAAGCGGTTGAACAGGGCGGTTTGTTCAAACGTTTAATAGACTACGTTAAGCTGTTCTTCGCGAGCCTGTTCTAAATAGAGCCTGTGGCGATAAGCCGCGCTGAAAAGTCGAAATATTATGGGTGTTGTGAGTGAATCACAGCGCCCTTTGTTATTTCTACATCAATGAAAACGCCGCGCCGCACTATCTTTATTAGCCGTAGCGGGCGGTTTCGATTACTATACGCAAAATTTAGCAGTGTAGTCACTTATGACGATAGATATAAAGAACGTAACCGAACCCGAAGTAACCTGTGCAAATTGTCAGGCATGCTGTTGTCGTTTAGAGGTTATGATCATCACAGATACGGGCGTACCTGAAGAGCACATCGCTTATGATGAATGGGGCGGTGAAACCATGAAGCGCTTAGACGACGGCTGGTGTTCTGCGGTAGATAGAGAAACACTGATGTGTACTATCTACGAAAACCGACCATGGATCTGTCGCGAGTTCGAAATGGGCTCTTTCGAATGTGTTGACCAGCGCAAAGATGTGATGGGCTAGGCGTCTGCAGTATTGAACTCAGTAACTAAAGTACGCTAATGAACTGTGATAATCATATTAAAATTAAATATCAGGGTTCTATACCTTAAGCAGTTGTAGAACCTTGATGCGTTTTATGAGATCAAATATTGAGTGAGATAAGAGTCTTAGCTCGATAAGTTAGAGTTTAGAACTCGGAAGGCACTTCAAACTCCATCCATTCACCGGTTGTCGGGTGAATCAACTTTAAGTAGCCAGCGTGCAGGTGTAAGCGCTCGCGTTTGTATCCGTATAAGTCGTCACCACGAATAGGTACACCAAGCCCTAATGGATGAGCACAGTGCACTCGCAGCTGGTGGGTTCGCCCTGTTTTAGGGTACAAGTGAACCTTGGTTTTGCCATTGTGAGTGCTAACCACTTGCCAATGGGTCTCTGCATTTCGGCCGTGTTGGTGACAAACTAGTTGTCTTGGTCTGTCCGTGATGTCGCCGCGCAAAGGAAGGCTGATATTGCCAGATTCGCCCGTTATCTCGCCATCTAACAAAGCGGTGTAGCGTTTCTCTACGGTTCTATTAATGAACTGCTTCTGAATATGCTTGTTTGATTCCGCCGTGAGCGCCAAGATCAACAAACCTGACGTCGACATATCCAACCTATGGATAATCAAAGGACCAGTCGCATCCGGGTAACGCGCTTTTATGCGGGTATAAACTGAATCTTCGATGAACTTACCGGGAACCGACAAGAACTCTTCAGGCTTATTGACGACTACGATTTCATCGTCTTCATAAACAATATTAAAAGACTTACCAACCGCAGGGTTCACGATAAGCGGGTTATCTTCTAGCTCTATGCCACTTAACTGGTGTTCGAGGATCTCAAAGCTTTTACTCTGACAAACAGGGTAGAGGTTTGCGTGTTGTCGAATGATGTCTGTAGGCGGTAATCCCCACCAAAACTCAGATAATGCTAACGGCTTGAACCCGTGTTCAAACGCAAAGTTAAGCAACTTAGGTAGGCAGCAGTCACCAGAGCCTTCAAGCGCGTCTTTACCATCGAGCAACTCGAGTAAATTCTTAGATTGCTTGGCTTGATTGATAAAGCGATAGTGAGAGAGGCGTTGAGTTTCCAACTGTTGTGAAACTGCTTGGTGATCTTGCTTACGGTTTTTCAGTTCGCTTTCAATCAAATCAATTTGTGATTGGCGCTCTGCGATCTTCTGTTTCCACTCAATACGAAGTGCTTTTAGGTCACGTTTCTCTTGGCTACTTTGATTGCCCAGTTGTTTGAGCAAATTCGCCGCTGACTCTAGATTCCCTAATGCTTTTTCTTGATTGGCTTGTTCTCTGAGTTCGTTACGCTGAGCTTTGTTTGCGGCCATTGCTAACTGAAAGGCTTCGATAGCTTTTGCTGATTCGATTTTTAACCCTTCAAGCTCGGCCAATAATGTGTCTAGATTGTGCGACTGTTGCAGCTTTTCAATGTCGTCCGAGAGCTGCAATTGTCGAGCAAGGTTCGCACTGTTTTGAGATTGAAACTGTTTTGAATCGAAGGCTGGTGGAACAAAGTGAATGTTGTTTAACTGAGAGACCAAAGCCGGATCTAACTGCAAGCCTGAAAACGCAGAAAGGTAACCTAACCCTTGTGTGGTTGGATTCTGAACAAGAAGCACAGCGTAGAGATTACCTTGCGAGGTTTCATTCACACCACAGTCGACAAGTGATTGCTGAAGCTGCAGCATAGCGAATTCACACACAGGGTGCGGGGTATAGTAATACGGAAACGTAAAACGAGTCGGTAGCGCTAAATCGACATTCGTGTTTGCTAGGTGCAGAGGTGTGTATTGAGCGAGGTTTGTTGGCATTAAGATCAAACTCTATGGCTGTTCAGTTAGAGTTCGGTATTGTTGTCGAAATGAAGACAAATGAGAAGCCAAAGCAGAAGATAAATCGGCTTTGGCTTCATTTAGTTTCTTGTGTTTACTCTAGCAAGCACGTGTTTGAGTGAAACTCGATCAGTTCGAGTGTTCTAGCTCTACTTGCTCAGCTTTTTGGTAAGCAGGGTGGCTCTTTAAAAGTTCACCGTATTTAGCGATGTTAGGGTAAAGCGCAGTTGCACCAAAGTTACCCACGATTTCTACGATGAACGACATCATAAAATCTGCACCTGTTAGTGTGTCTGCAACCAAGTAGGTTTTACCTTCAAGTGCATTATTCACGTAAGTGAGGATCTTTTGGTTTTCGTCGTCTGCATAACCGCCTAGGAAGTTAGTTTCGCAGCCGTCCTTCATTACAAAGATCTTAAGTAACATTGGCAAAATACCTGAACTCTCAGCGAAGTGAAGCCATTGCGAATACTCAACGTAGTTTGCGGTGCCGCGTGTAGGTGCGAACTTACCCTGACCGTATTTGTCGATTAGGTATTCCGTGATAGCACCAGATTCAGTGATCACGACGCCATCGTCTTCAATGACAGGAGATTTACCCAATGGGTGAATGGATTTGAGTTCTGGTGGTGCAAGAAAAGTGACACTGTCTCGTTGGTAGGGTTTGATTTGGTAATCTACCCCAAGCTCTTCCAATAGCCAGATGATGCGCTTTGAGCGCGACTTATTCAGGTGATGCAAAGTAATCATGATTCTACCTAGTTAACGGGTTCAGTTTATTGAATTTATTTAGCTTCGTTCGTTTTGATAACAAGCTTACCGAAGTTCTGACCTTCCAATAGGCCCATGAATGCTTGTGGCGCATTTTCTAGACCTTCAACCAGGTGCTCACGATAGTGCATCTTGCCTTGAGACAACCATTCTGTCATTTGAACAGCAAATTCGTTGTAACGGTGTGCGTAGTCATCAAAGATGATGAAACCTTGCATCTTAATTCTTTTAACAAGCAGCATACCCATCAGGCTAGACATACGATCTGGTCCTTCAGGCAGTGAAGTCGCATTGTATTGAGAGATAAGGCCACACACAGGAATACGAGCACCTGTGTTAAGCAGAGGCATTACTGCATCGAATACCTTGCCGCCAACGTTTTCAAAGTAAACGTCGATGCCGTTGTCACACGCTTTAGCCAATTGCTCCGCGAAGTCGTCAGCTTTGTGGTCGATGCATTCATCAAAGCCAAGAATCTCTTTCGCGTACTGACACTTCTCTTGACCGCCTGCAACGCCGATAACACGACAGCCTTTTAGTTTGCCGATTTGTCCAACGGTTGCGCCTACAGCACCTGTTGCTGCTGCAACGACTAGCGTGTCGCCTTCTTTAGGTTGGCCGATATCAAGCAAGCCCATGTAAGCAGTAAAACCAGGCATACCCATGATGCCAAGCGCGTAAGAAGGGTGCGTTGGTTCTTTACCTAGTTTGATAAGGCCTTCACCGTTAGACACACCAAGATCTTGCCAACCTGTGTAAGCCAGTACCCACTCGCCAATTTCGTAATCAGCGTGGTTTGATTCTTCAACCTGACATACGGTTGCGCCTACCATCACTTCATCAATCGCAACGGGATCTGCGTAGGATTTAGCATCGCTCATACGACCACGCATGTATGGGTCTAGAGAAAGGTAAACTGAGCGAAGTAACATCTCGCCGTCTTTGATGCTTGGCGCAGCTACTGTCTCTAAACGGAAGTTGTCTTGAGTCGGTGCGCCAACTGGGCGAGAAGCCAATACGATTCGGCGATTGTCTTGTTGAGTCATTGGATGTCCTTAATTGTGTATTTTATACATTTAGAATTAGACCAGTCGTCTAGTCTTGTTGTCTAAAAATCCCGCCGTCATCAAATTGATAAGAGGGCGGGTGATTTTTTTAAGTTAAAGCCAATAAAGCGCGCTGCGCGTTATTAGCTTTCACCTTTTAAAATTCGTTCGGTAAGGCTCAAAGCTGACTGTAAGCTATGTGAGCTTTGGCTCAGCTTGCTCAATAAGCTGGCGCCTAACCACATTGAGTATAGGTTCTGAGCTGCTTCTTGGCTCTCTTCAACCTTTATGGAGCCATCTTCAATACCGCCGACAATGCACTGTTCGATGGTATTCGTCACTTTTTCTGCACCCTTTAATAGCGCTTGGCGCATAGGATCAGAAAGATCAGAAACTTCCGCGCTGAGTTTAACGACCAAGCATTTATGAGCATTGCAGGTGCCGTTTTCAATCTGTGACCATCGAGTGAAATAACTGACAATTCTCTGGTAATGGTTGCCTTCACCATGAACCAAAATAGTTTCAACTCTGCTGATGTAGGTCTCAAAATAGTGCTGGATCAGAGCCTCGCCAAATTGCTCTTTCGATTTAAAGTAGTGGTAAAACGACCCTTTCGGCACGTCCGCTTCTTTAAGCAATTGCGATAAGCCAACGCCGTTAAAGCCGTTGTTCACTATTAATTGGTAGCCAACATCTAAAACATGCAGGCGTGTGTCATTCGTTTTTTCGTTCATGGGCGGTACTATAAGTTAAATTAGACCAGTCGTCTAGTGGTCGGTTTTCGAGGGTATATTTGGTCGTTGTTACAGTAGCTAAATAGCTAAATAGCTAAATAGCTCAATATCTAAAGAGGCTTCAAATGTTCAGATATAAAAAAGCCCCGACATAGCGCGTATGTTGGGGCTTAAATCAGTAACTTCGATTATTTGATAGAGATGAGTTCTACATCAAAAATCAGAGTCGATGATGGTGGGATAGGGCCTGAACCGCCTTTACCGTAAGCTAGAGTGCTTGGAATAAATAGACGAACTTTTTGGCCTTCAACCATGTAAGTCAAACCTTCTTGCCAGCCTTTAATTACTTGCTTAAGAGCAAATGAGATTGGCTCGCCGCGCTCAACAGAGCTGTCGAAAACAGTGCCGTCGATTAGCGTACCGTGGTAGTGAACCGTTACTTTGCTGTTCTTAGTTGGGTGCTCTGTGCCTGTACCTTCTTCAAGAACAAGGTATTGAAGACCGCTTTCAGTCGTAATCACGCCTTCTTTAGTGCCGTTTTCAATTAGAAATTGTTGGCCTTGTTCGAAGTTTTCTCCGCCAGACTTATGATTCGTCCAAGTACGGTAAATCATGAAACCCGCCAAAAGAAAGACAATGACCGGGATGACAAATTTAGACATAGTAAAACCTATTTATATTGAGTGCTGAATTTCGTAGTTAATACAAAATGTGTTAATCAGTTGACTAAAGCCGTGATTATGGTTGAGTCAAAAGGTAGTTGATCGTTTTTGCAATGCCAGCAACGTCTTGGTGACCTGCTGTTAGTACTTGGTATTTACCGTTGATGATAAAGGTTGGTACTGAGTTGATCTGACCTTTTACTGAGATCTCTTCTGCTTGCTTAACGTAGTCGAAAAGAGCGACTTGCTGTTCTTTATTCAGCTGGTATGGGCTAACCAAACCACGAGAAGTAAACGCTGTCTCTAGTGCTTGTTGACGCTGCTCAGGTGTTGCATCTGCACCCATTTGAACGGCACCAAATAGGTCGTCCATGAATGCGTGGTCAGGCGTCGCATCAAGCTGCATCACTGCTGTGTAGTAGATCATTGCGCTGATTTGAGCGCTTTCGTTGAACGTCACGTGCATCTTGCCAATAGTTTGGTCTGTTAGAGATTCAATCTCTGGAATGGCACTTTCCATTTGACGGCAGTGACCACAGTTAAGAGAGAAGATTTCAGTGATCGGAGACAAGTTAAATTCTGTTAGAGCAGTAGGAAGCGCTTCGTATTGAACGCCTTTTTGTGGCTCGTCTGTTTCACTACAACCCGCGATAATGAGTACGGCAGCGAGTGCTGTGATGAATTTAGTAAATGGTTTAAACATAATGTTTGCTCTAGCGTTGAGAAGTCGTGAGATTCTAACTATTTAGTACGAATTGGAAAACAATTATAAGGTAAATAAATGCAAACAGTTCGAACTAGCGGCTGAACACAAGCTAGTAGACGGTTAACTGTGATCAACAGCACTTTTTTGGGTTCTGCTTTCTTTTCGTCTAAAGTTTTTCCCTCGGTGCCGATATAGACATTAGTGAATGGTTTATCTGCATGAGTGGTTGGTGAAGTAATGAGATATTTAGCGATAATGTTAAGCATAGCTTTGGCTGGGTGTGTAGCCACGTCACCAACTGACTTACTTGGCGGTGACATGCTAGAGACTGCACCACAAACCGATTACGACTTGATGCATCCTGAATGGGGTGTGGTTCAAACGACTCATGTAGCAAGCAATCGTGGGTACTCTATCCAGAGTAGCACTCATCAACACAGAACCATCACGACCAACTACGGACGTGGCGTTTCGACTAACGACCCACTGGAAGTCTTTTTAAGACAAAACCGCATCGATTTTGAAGTGTTGCCGGGTAACCATGTGATGGTAAAGCTTGAGCAGCACGTGAACTTTAAAACAGGTTCAGCATTCCCCGAGCCAGCTTATAATCAATGGTTAGATACGCTAGGCAGCTACCTTGCTCAACGCCAAGATATTGATGTGGTGATTGAAGGGCACACCGATAATACGGGCACAGATCGAATCAATGATCCGCTTTCAGAGCAGCGAGCAAAAGAAGTGAAGGCTCGATTAGAGAGTAACTACGTATCAAGTCGTTCCATCTATACTCGTGGCTTCGGTGAGTATGTTCCAGCTTGTACGAACGCTTCTGCGCAAGGCAAGGCGTGTAACCGCCGTGTTGAATTGATGCTGATTGTCACGAAGTAGTCGTTTGAACTTTCGCGCCCAATTTGAAGCGATTAACGCCAAATAACAGACATAAAAAATCCCTCACATTCGAGGGATTTTTTGTATCTGACTTTTGTTGCTTTATTGCTTATGCAAACTGCTTTTCTAAGTAAGTCACGATATCTGAAGATTCGTACATCCACTCAGTTTTACCGTCTTTTTCGATACGTAGACAAGGCACTTTCACACGACCGCCGCCAGCTTCAAGCTCAGCACGGTGTTGCTCGTTGTTTTTTGCATCACGAAGTTCAAATTGAACCGACTGACGTTTCATCGCGCGGCGCACTTTCACACAAAATGGGCACGCTTCGAATTGGTATAACGTGTGCGTTTTTGCTTGCTCATTTACTTTGCTTTGTTCTTCTTGAGAACGCTTCACACCACGTGGGCTGAAAACAAAATTCAATAACAAGATGACACGACCTAAGAACCAACGGATAAACTTCATAACTCTCTCTACATATTTAAAATTAGCGTTACAATTTGCAGCATTATATACACAAGTTTTGTCAGATGCTCGCAACAAACCGCTAATATCTATTTTGTCCGTTCGATCGTATGAGACTTAGCCACATTTAGCCCTAAACGCTTAGACAGTCGAGTCAGATTTGCTCGGTCTGTTTTCAGAACTCGCCCTGCTTGTGCCCAGTTAAAGTTGGCATCTTCCAACACCTCAGTAATGATACTGCGTTGAAAATCGTCCGTTGCACCACGTAGCCCAGCAGAAAGGTCGATCGTTGGTGTCGATAACGGTGTGTTCTTCACCTGTGTCGTCGCAATTGGCTGGTCTTGGTCGAGTGGGCCACAATCTTCTTTAGTGATTGTCACGAGGTTTTTGTTGGTGCTACGAGCTAATGCTTTTAGTGCCGAACGGCTAATCACGTGCTCAAGCTCACGTACGTTACCTGGCCAACCGTAACGGTTTAAAAATACCAGTACATCAGAGCGGAATTTAACTTGGTTGATACCAAGCTTACGACGGGCTTGTTCTAAGAAGAAACCCGCTAATAGGCTGATGTCGTCACCACGATCTTTCAGTGCTGGCACCGCGATAGGGTACACACTCAATCGGTGGTACAAATCGGCTCTGAATCGACCGTCTTCAACTTCTTGTTTTAGATCTCGGTTTGTCGCTGCCAATACTCGAACATCAATAGTTTGAATGTTGTCTTGACCAACAGGTTGGATTTCGTTGTTTTGTAGAGCGCGTAGGAGCTTACTTTGAGCAGCCAAAGGCAATTCACCAATCTCATCAAGGAACAGTGTGCCACCATCGGCTAAAGCAAATTTACCTAAGCGGTTTTTGTCTGCGCCAGTGAACGCGCCACGAACGTGACCAAACAGTTCACTCTCTACTAAGTTTTCAGGAATTGCAGCACAGTTTACGTAGACGAGTGGGTTACGTTTACGTTGAGATTGGTGGTGCAGGGTGCGAGCCACAAGCTCTTTACCAACTCCGGTGTCACCATGAATCAAGATATTAAACTCAGACGGCGCGACAACCGCGATGTCGTTCTTAAGCGCGACCATGGTGTCACTGTTACCAATCAACTCGCCGCCGTCACGTTCCCACGCTTCGACGTTCAACTCTTCGAGTAATTGCTTTGACTGTTTTGCTTGATGTTCAAGTTGCGAGAAGGTCAATGCCATCTGCATGGTTGAGGCTGCAATAGCTGCCAGCACTTCAAGGTTACGCGCCGGTATATTCGCAAAGACATCAGGTTTCAAGCTGTCTAGAGTCAGAATGCCTAAGAGCTTATCGCCAAATAGCAAAGGCAAGCCCATACAAGCATGCATTGGTAAATCGCCATCATGATCAATAAGCAAACCATCGAAAGGGTCGGGTAAGGAGCTGTCAGCATCGAAACGAACTGGAAAGCGAGACGCGCAGATCTCTTCAAATCGTGGATGTTCTGAAATGATAAAGCGACGACCGAATGTATCTCGGCTGAGCCCTTGCATTGCGATAGGTACTAGCGTGTCGCCTTGAAGACTTAAAAGCGCGACACAATCACACGTTATGGTTTTGCGAATGGCATCGATCAGGCGATTGAAACGATCTTGATCGTTGACACCACTTGCGAGGCCAATGGTCATTTCCATGAGGGTAGATGCGGAGATATCTTGCATAAAAAACTCTAACTGTGTGTGTTTATAAACATAATAGAGTCTTATTGACTTGAAAAAAAGGTCTTTTTGACATTTATATAAGATGAGTTTTGAGAAGAAAACCAGTAATGACGGGGATTGATAAAGTTGGCACTGATTGTGCTGAAGATACAGAGAAGCCCAATTATAGCGCTGATTAAACAGACTATTCTTGATCTCAATCAATCAGGTGGTATTAATCAGGTTTCGCGATTTTTTGAAATGAAAACGAGTCAAAATAACTCAGTTTCTAAAAATAACTAAGGTTTCAGAAAATCGATAAGTCATTCTTAATTTTTAGTAGTCAAAATGACATATAGGTCATAAGGCTCAGTGTTCGGAGTAAATTCATGCTTAACAATGCACATATCGAAATCATCAAATCTACTATTCCTCTACTTGAGAGCGCAGGCCCAGCTTTAACTCAGCATTTTTATCAACGTATGTTCACGCATAACCCTGAGTTGAAAGATATCTTCAATATGACTCACCAAAGAACAGGTCGCCAAGGCGTAGCACTGTTTGAAGCTATCGCGGCATATGCAAAGAACATTGAAAATCTAGCAGCGTTAACAACTGCCGTTGAACGTATTGCTCAGAAACACACAAGCTTTAACATTCAACCAGAGCACTACCAAATTGTTGGTTTGCACCTGATTGAGACATTACGTGAACTAGCTGCTGACGCCTTTACTCCAGAAGTGGAAGAAGCATGGACAGCCGCTTACCTATTCTTGGCGCAAGTATTCATCGATCGTGAAGCTGAACTTTACCTACAGCGTAAGCAAGCTGTTGGTGGTTGGGAAGCAGCGCGTGCGTTTGTGATTGCAGACAAAATCGAAGAGTCAGCGCTAGTAACAAGCTTTATCCTTCAGCCAAAAGACGGCGGTGAAGTTCTGGATTACACACCAGGTCAATACATCGGTATCGAAGTGAAACCAGAAGGCTCTCAATACAGCGAGATTCGTCAATACTCACTGTCTGATAAGCCAAATGGCAAGCAATACCGTATTTCTGTTAAACGTGAAGGACAAGGCCAAGAGACACAAGGCGTTGTATCTAACCACCTACACGATACGGTTGCTGTTGGTGATGAGGTTAGCCTATACGCACCAGCGGGTGACTTCATGTATCAAGAGCGCAGCAAGCCAGTAACACTTATCTCTGCAGGTGTTGGTGTAACGCCAATGCAGTCTATGCTTGAGTTCCTAAACACGGAAGATAAAAACGAGCCAGTACTTTACCTTCACGCTTGTGAGAACGTAGGCCAACACTCTTTCACGACTCGTGTTAAAGATATTGTTGCCGACAAAGGTTGGAAAGCGAAAACGTGGTACATGAACAAAGATGAATCTGCATGTGAAAACACGCATCAAGGTCAAATGGATCTAGCGTCTATCTCTGATACTAAAGGCTTTGAAGAGAGCGATTTCTACATCTGTGGTCCTGTTGGTTTCATGAAGAACATCGTGGAGCAACTAGACGCACTTAACGTTGATCGTTCACGCGTACATTACGAAGTATTCGGCCCTCACGCTAACTTCTAATAGTACTCGAGAGTTCTAGTAACACTCGCCTGAACTATTAATACCTTGCCTATTCAAAGGCCTCACAGTGTGAGGCCTTTTTTGGTTTGTTCTGTCTGACATCATCGATTACTACAGAGCACGATGGTTCAGCTAAGATCTTTTCGTTTTGACCTAAGAACGTTTAACCTTCTTAGACATGTAATCGGAATCAAAAAACTCAGGCCAGTACATTTTCACGTAACCGCCTGCCACCCAAATCACTAGGATGGTGGCGATGGTTAGCTCGAAGAAACCAAACTTGTGTAGCCAATACCATTGTGGGTATTCCGCGCCGAAAAATGTGGTTAGACGATGCATGGCAATAGCGCTGATCACGGATGGGAAGGTGACGGCAGCAATTGAAGGTTGGAACTTCAAACGCATTAGGCGGATGTAACACAAGTAAATCAATAGTGTCATGGTGATGGCGATGCCAGACAATGCGCCTGTTAGAATCGGATCTGGATTGTCGAAGTTAACCAAGTAAGCGGCTAAAGATAAGTTAACCGGAGCTGCCATGATAGCGAGTGTTGGTCTTGCTCGGCGAGGAAGGTTGCCTTCGAACACCAAGCGGTACAACACCACTGGCAACATAAGGAAATAGATACCAATACAAGTGACCGCAAGTGTTTCTGAAAATACGGTGTGCCCGAACTGTGTGCCAGCTAAGGAACTGCTGATCAAACCGACCGGATACAGAAACCAACTCGGTACAATGTTCGACATTTTGAAGTTGATGATCTGAAAACTAAAGAACAACACCATCATGGTAAAGTGCAGCAATAGCGCGCAGAACCAAACTGGGTAGGCGATAGCTGGCGATATCTCGGCTAAATAGTCGCACAGAATCAGTAAAGCCATGCTCATTGGTGCCATCAAGCTTCCACTTAACGGGTGGCGAATGTCATTAAGGAAGGTATTAAAGCTCGTTAAATAGCGCAGTAAAACAGGCAGCAATAATAGCGCGCCGAATGCAGCGAGGTAGGGACGAATTATCTCACCAATGCCCGGGATATATAACGCCCAAGCTTGTCCTAACCCAATAACGCCAAGTGCTAAAGACGCCTGAGATGGCGGCACATTTTTTACTTGGGTTAATCTTCTCCAGTTCAACGACTTACTCCGACTTAGTTAATTAAAGACTTTTAGAATATTTGCTTTATTTAGAGTGTGTAGGCCTTTCATCAATAGATTTTGAGGGCACTCAACTAATTTTGAGTGGATGATACCAAGTTTAACGTTTGCTTTTTTGATTTTGATACGGAATCGGGAGATTAAGCACGTTGAATGTGTGCTTTTGTTTCATGAGTCATTTGTAATTAACGTACTTTCTCTTGTTGAGGGAGATCTTGTTGTCTTAGTTTTTCGTTTTTCAGCGTACGGTTAAGCAGTTGACTGTAAATTGGCTGCCCACCCAACATTTGAGCAATGATTACCGCACCTAAGCAGGTGATGATCAACGGCAGGATCAGGTAGTAGTTATTGGTCATTTCAATAACCAACAGTATGCCAGTGATAGGCGCTCGAACAGTGGCAGCAAATAAGGCTCCCATGCCAGCAATGGCAAACATACCCGGTTCAATATTCAGTTCAGGAAAGAATGCCGCCGCGATAAGCCCGAACGCATAACCAAAGAGTGTTCCTAGCGCAAGCATTGGTGCAAAGATACCGCCGGGCGCACCAGAGCCGAAACAAAGCAGGGTAGTGAGGACTCGGCCTAAGAAAATCAACAGCAACACATTGGCGCTGTAGCTGCCATTCGTGATGTTCGGGATGATACCAATACCACCACCAGTTAATTCAGGTATATAGAGCAGCAACAAGCCAAAGCAACCACCAAGTAGGGTACCTGTCATCAAGTAGCGTTTACGGTCATTCTTGTGTATCGCCACAAACAGGTCTTGGGAAAGCGTGATCAGCTTATTGAAAATTACACCGAACAGACCGAACAACACACCTAACAGCAAGAACAACCAAAGTGCGTCGAGTTCAGGTGGCTGGTACTGAGGTATTGTAATAACGGCTGATTGACCATTGATAGAGCGAAATACAATGTTGGCCGAAACTGCTGAGATGATGACGGCTTTGATTGATATGAGTGAGTAGCGAAACTGTGGTCTCATCTCCTCAACCACAAACATGATGCCAGCTAGCGGTGCATTGAATGCGGCGGCTAAGCCACCAGCGGCACCTGAAGCCAACAGTGAATGGCGAGTGTCATCATCTTTGACTCGAAAGATATCTGTGACCATACGACCGATACTGCCGCCCATTTGAACGGTTGGCCCTTCGCGGCCTAAAACCATACCAGAGCCTAACGCGCCCATGCCGCCAAAGAATTTTACGGGTAATACTCTCCACCATCGAACAGGGCGCATGCCGTCCATTGCACCTTCGATTTCAGGGATACCTGAACCGGCAGCTTCTGGAGCAAAGCGGTGAACGAGAAAATAGCCAATAAAGGCGAATGCAGCACTAATAAGGAAAGCGGCAAGCCACAGTGGTAGATGGCTACCGATTTCATCTTTTAGCCAATCGGTACGGGTTTCTGTGATGAAATGAACCGCAACTTCGAAATAGGTACCCACTACACCTGCAAGTACACCCACAATACAAGAAAGGAAGAGAACCGAAGCTGGGGTCTTATCTCTTGAGAGAAATTGATTAATAGCATCCCTTGGCATTTTGGCTAATAAGGACTGCTTAATTTTCTCTCTTCTGGTCATAGAGATAAGTTTCCTGAATGAGTTAAGGCGGGGTTGCATTAAATTATACGCTTCCTCTGCATATCCTATAGCAACAAAGTTGAAAAGTTGAATTTCATTTATTGAATGTACGTGTTACATAAATGGAATCTATGGCCAATAGTGGAATCACCGTCACAATTTTGATCGATTCTCTGGCGGCGGCTTGAATATCCCCAAAAATGAACCATAGTTAAATCGTAAAGCAACATAACGAACCGCAAGGAGAAGTGAGGTTTTACACACAATTTGGATGGATTCAGAAACAAAGTTTTAGTTCCTCGTTAAATGTTCAGGTCGATATTTAAGGCTTCCTGATTCGCGAACTCACGATTGAGTAACGAGGGTGAGGCGTACTGAGTAAGTACGCCTTTAGTTCGTCTGGAGCATCCCATTTCCTCATTCCGCTTCTACTGCTTTATCTCTTCTGATTATTTTCGCGCCAACCTCTATTAACGAATCTCAGTGTAAACAATCGATTGGGGTCAACTTTTTGGTGATTGAGTATATACTCCCTTAAAAAGGAGAACTGATATGACTAAAAAAGTTCCTACAAACATCATTACGGGTTTCTTGGGTGTTGGTAAAACGACAGCCATCTTGAACCTGCTAAAAAATAAACCTGAGAATGAAAACTGGGCTGTTCTGGTTAATGAATTCGGGGAAATCGGCATTGACGGTGCATTGATGACAGATCAAGGCGCTTTGATTAAAGAAGTGCCGGGTGGATGCATGTGCTGTACTGCGGGCGTGCCTATGTCAGTGGGTATTAATGCCTTACTTCGCCAAAAGCCAGACCGTTTATTGATTGAGCCGACAGGGCTTGGTCACCCTAAACAGGTTATAGCGACACTGACTTCCGATCAGTACACACCATATGTCGATTTAAAAGCGACGCTTGGTTTGGTTGACCCACGAAATCTGTCTAATGAAAAGTACACCTCGAATCAGAATTTTAATGATCAACTAAATAGTGCAGATGTGATTCTTGGTACTAAGGTTGACCTTGTTCATTCTGAAGACATCGATGTGTTCAATGATTGGGTGACGGATCAAACGCCAGCAAAAGTCTTCCATAAGCTAATTCACGATGGTGAAGTGCCATTGGAAGTGTTAGACATTGAAAGAGTATACGGCAGTGCTTCATCTCATATTGAAGCGCATCATCACGATCACGCTGAACAAGAGCCTCAATTCCAACTTCCTCCTGGTGAAGCTTTCATCCGTAAAGAGAATAAAGGACAGGGCTATTTCAGTTGTGGTTGGTTGTTTGGCGCAGAGCATAAGTTCGACTTCGATGCGCTATTCTCTATGTTGTCAGATCTAACGGCCGAGCGTGTAAAAGCTGTCGTGAACACCGACCAAGGTTGCTACGCATTCAATGTGGCGAATCAAGTCGTGTCTGTGAACGAAATTACGCTTGATGGCTTTGAATCTCGACTGGAAGTGATCGACTCGCAGCTCATGCCATGGGGCGATCTCGAGCAGATTCTACTCAAGCTGTGTGGCATCAAATAGCCCTGTTTTTGCTGTTTGAACCAAGGATCTTGGTGTTTACCTCGTTGAAGGCGGGATAAACACCAGATTAAATGAGAAAGTTTGCGTCATATCACGATAAATGTGAGATAAATCACTCTAATTACTTTATAGTGCTCGGCTGAAATAAGAATGTAGGCTGTCTGCTTAAGGAACCCGTAACAATGTCATTTTCCTCTCAAGGTTTTGCTCCTGAATTAGTCAAAGCGTTGATTGAGTGTGGTTATGAAAAACTCACTCCAATTCAACAAAAAGCGATTCCAATGGCTCGTAAAGGCCATGATATTTTTGCTACTGCTCAAACCGGTACGGGTAAAACAGCGGCATTTTCATTGCCTGTTATTCAGCACCTTTTGAACAGCCGTAAAAAGGCGTCTAGAGGAACGGCTCGCGGCCTTATTCTTGCTCCAACTCGTGAGCTTGCTGCGCAGATCGCTCAAAACATTAAAGACTACGTTAAATACACAGATCTAAGTGTTTCTGCGGTTTACGGTGGTAACAAGATGTCTTCACAAGTTCGTCAACTAGAACTGGGTGTGGATATTTTGGTTGCAACACCTGGCCGTTTAGAAGAGCACTTAGAAGCGGGTAACGTGTCTATTGCTAACCTAGAATTTCTAGTATTTGATGAAGCTGACCGTATCCTTGATATGGGCTTTATCAATGCCGTTCGTAAGATCATGTTGGATGTAGAAACATCACCGCAAATCATGATGTTCTCTGCAACGACTTCTACTCAGTTAAACCAACTGTCTGTTGATATTCTGCGTAAACCAAAACGTATTAGTGTTGAGCGCGAAAACTCAACGGCTGCTACTGTCGGCCACGTGGTTTACCCAGTGGATCAAGAGCGTAAAACAGAACTGCTTTCTGAGCTGATTGGTCGTAAAAACTGGCGCCAAGTGCTTGTTTTTGTTAACTACAAAGAAACAGCGAACGATGTAGTTAAAGAGCTTAAGCTAGACGGCATTAAAGCAGTACTGTGTCACGGTGATAAAGCGCAAAGTGCTCGTCGTCGTGCTCTAGACGATTTTAAAGAAGGTAAAGCGCGTGTAATGGTAGCAACCGACGTTGCGGCTCGTGGTCTTGATATCGAAGACTTACCACACGTAATTAACTACGACATGCCTTTCCTAGCAGAAGACTATGTTCACCGTATTGGCCGTACAGGTCGTGCAGGTAAGCAAGGTCACGCTGTCTCTTTCGTTAACCGCGAAGAAGAGCTGACTGTCGTTCAAGTTGAAAAACTGATTCAACAGCGCATTCGTCGTGTTGAACAACCGGGTTATGAACCGAAGAAACGTGATGCTTACATCGAGAAGCTGAACACTAAATCGGCTTACAAAAACCGTCAGGGTCGTAAGAACAACGCGAACGAAGAGCCACAAGATCAAGCAAGCGCTGAACGTCGTTTGACTATGATGAAGCGAATTAAAAACCGTCGTAAGTAATTACGGTTGGTGATTGAAAAGAGCCACTGTTATGTGGCTCTTTTTGTTTGTATTGATCGCAATATTGTTTATTGTCATTACTGCTTCGTTTCAACCTCGCTTCATTTCAAGCCCGATCAAGAAACAAGAACTAATAAATAAAAACAAGTCGATAAGGTAATAATATGGATAGCGCACTACTTTGGGCTTTTATTCCCACGTTTTTCTTCGTGTCAATCACGCCCGGTATGTGTATGACTTTGGCGTTGACACTTGGAATGAGTGTTGGATACAAGCGTACATTATGGATGATGATCGGTGAACTGGCTGGTGTCGCTGTGGTTTCTATTGCCGCGGTATTGGGTATCGCTTCGATCATGTTGAATTACCCATGGCTATTTACGGGCTTTAAATTTGTTGGTGCGGGTTACCTGTTTTATTTAGGCGTTCAGATGTGGCGTTCGAGAGGCAAACTGGCGATCAGTACTGACAACCAAACAACAAAAGTCAGCAATGATTGGGACTTGGTGGTTCAAGGTTTTGTCACTGCAATTGCGAACCCAAAAGGCTGGGCGTTTATGATTTCTTTGCTGCCTCCTTTTATTAACAGCAATAAAGACTTAGCACCGCAGTTGTTCATTCTCGTGTCAATCATTCTGGTTTCTGAGTTTGTTTGCATGACCTTATACGCGACAGGCGGAAAGAGCTTAAAGCATATGCTGGGCAAAGCCGACAATGTTAAGTTGATGAACCGCATTGCAGGTACGTTGATGATGGGCGTTGGTGTTTGGTTGTTCGTGAGCTAATTCTGGTTAGCCTACAACGAGCAGAGATCCCCGACTCAGTCGTTCCTCCTTCTCGAGGGTGACGCGTACGTGGGATGATGACGACTTAGGATTACGGTGAGTTTTGAAAATTCGGATTCTTACTTAAACCGAAGAATGCATAGAATATAAAAAGAGCGATAGGGCATTTGGCCTTATCGCTCTTTTTGATTTTACTTAGCTAGCGAACAGAGACTAGATAACAGAAATGTTTCTGATCTTAGCCTGCGTTGTATATTTAAACCGCGATTTCACCGCCGTCTTCTCGACGAATCACAACCGTAGATGCTCTTGGGCGGACTTTGCCTTGAGTTTGTGCGGTTGCATCTTCAGACGATGGCCAGTTTGCCGGGTGTTGAATGTTCACAAACAGTGACTTGAAATCTGGGCTGATGGTAAAGCCAGTCACTTCACAACCGTTTGGACCCACAAAGAAGCGTTTAAGCTGTGCTTGGTTGTTTGCATCAATCACCGCACTGTTGCCGTTGTCATCCGTTAACTGAGATGGAACCACTGCCAGCATTTGGTCATTGGTGTAGCCAGTTACTTCGTCTGCGCCGTTATCTGTCTGAATCCACAAGATGCCACGAGCATCAAACGCTAAGCCGTCAGGGCTCGCGAACTGGTTCATGTCTGTTAGACCAGAGCGGTTAATAGACTTGTCTTCCACTGCTGGTGAACCAAATACGAAGATATCCCAATCGAACTCGCCTGCCGTTTTGCCTTCATCCCAACGGATAACATGACCGAACTTGTTGTCTACGCGAGGGTTCGCAGAGTTCGCTTCTTTACGCTTGTTGTTATTAGTCAGCGTTAGGTAAGCCGTACCCGTCATTGGGTCAACAGAGCACCATTCAGGGCGATCCATTGGCGTTGCACCAACAAGGTCGGCAGCGCCCGCTGTATTGATGATAAGCGCTGCTTGAGAGTCAAATGAATCACCTAGCTTGCCGCCGTTTGTAGTCTTGCTGCCCAACGTTAGTGGTAGCCACGTACCTGAACCGTCATCGTTGAACTTAGCCACATACAGCGTGCCTTTATCCATGTACTTGTCACCCGCACTTAGGCGATTACTCGGCTCTGCGTCACGCGGGTCCCATTTCTCTTCAGAAACGAATTTGTATAGGTATTCAAAACGAGAATCGTGACCAGAGTAGAATACGATCGGCTCGCCTTCGGTCAACTTACCAAACGTACAGCCTTCGTGACGGAAACAACCCAGTGCAGAACGTTTCTTAGCGCGAGAGTTTGCTGTGTATGGGTCGATTTCAACAATGTAGCCGTGACCGTGTGCTTCGTTACGGTAATCGTCCATTGCTGACTCACCTGTTGGTGTTACGTCAAAGCGAGCAAATTCGTCTAGGCGTTCTTGTTTGTCACCAGAAAGCGTGTCCCAACCGTAACGTGTTTTGTCGGTAGCGATACCAATACGTTCTTGCGCTGGTGTTGTCTCGCCTTTGTTAACGAAATAACCCGGCCAGTTTTCTTCACACGTTAGGTAAGTGCCCCATGGTGTGTAGCCATTACCACAGTTGTTCAACGTGCCACGAGCTTGGCTGCCGTCTTGTGAGAACTTGGTTTTGGTAAATTCACTGTGTGCAACAGGACCAGACAGATCCATTACGGTCGCGCCTGTGTAGCGGCGGTTCAGAGGATCGTTATCGACCATCACCCATTGGTTGCCTTCAAGTTTTACACGAACCACACTCACGCCGTGTGCGTTGATCTCTTTACGTACTTCATCAAGGCTAGGGCGGTTGCCTTCATCGTATGTAGGACCATTAGCGTGCAGTGCTTTTTGGTCGATGTATTCGTGATTAATCACCAACAAACCGTCGTTGCTGTTGCCATTAAGCGGGAAGAAGTGCATGCCGTCGTGGTGCATGCCCAGTGAGTTTGCTTGATCTTGTGCGTTGTTGGTTCCATCTTTTAACCAAGCATTGCCTTGCTTGTTAAGTGGAGTACCCCAAGGAACCAATACTTGTGCTGTATAGCCTTTTGGCACAATGACACTGTCTGTCAGTGAGCCTTTAACCGATTCGAATGCAAGTGTAGCAGTGCTTTTTTGCGGTGCGCTAGATGATGCTGTCGCCGCGTGCGCTGTGCTGTGGCCTGCTAAACCAAAAGCACCAAACGCCGTCATTGCACTGATGCCTAAACCGCCTTTGAGAACATTTCTTCTTGAAAGGTTCGCATCTAAAACTTCTTCGAAGGGTTTGTTTTTGCTCTTATTAAAACGAGTGCTATCAAATGTTTCCTTGCTCATCTTTACTGCTTCCTATTGGCTGATTTTATTATTCGTTATTCATGACTTACCCACCTACTAACTAATTGGTTAATAAGTTGGGTCAATGTGTGACTAATCGTGAAGCAGTTAAGTGACAGATTTTTATAGATTTGATTAAGGTTTTGTTTCTGTAGCACGATTTTTGCCATTAACACCCTTGTGTAATACAAAACTCTTGGGGATTGATGTGGAACTGTGTATAAATGCTTTATCAAACGAAAAGAGAGGCAGTTATGAAATTAGATAAAATCGAAAACAAAAATCGTCGCCTACGCAAAAAGCTATACCTAGGTGAATTCGCGATTCTGGGTTTTGAAGTAAGCTGCAAGACATCGATTACTGATTTTGATCAATACGATGTGTTCATTGATGAGTTCATTGATTTCATCGACAGCATCGGTCTGTGCTTTGGTGGCGGCGGCCTTGAGCTGTTTGAAGGTTTCTTATGCTCAATTGAGCGCTACCGTTCAGTAACAGAAGCAGAACAACTGCAAGTTGCTCAATGGCTTGAAGCTCGTGCTGAAGTAAGCAAAGTGGAAGTTAGCGAACTGATTGACGCAAACTACGCGTTCTAATTTGATGTTGTGTTGTTAGCTCGATTGAAAGGCCAAATACGGCTTAGGAAAGAGTAACAACAGTACGCTAGAATAAAGGCCGAATCGTTAAATCGATTCGGCCTTTTTGCGTTTTATTCGTTCCATTTCTATTCTTTATCTTCTTTTCTATCCCTTCTGACGTAAATGATAAATTGATATTTTTCGATTAAATATTAGTACTTTATCGCTATTTTTATTTGCAGTAATAAGTTTGGATAAACTTGTGAGAGTTTTATGAGAATTCAATGAAGTTGCTGATAGATTTGATCGTCATTCTTAGAGTCAACAACACCACAGTTCGTTCTGGCAAAGGTAACGGTATATCGCTGTTATTCGTTTTGTTGGCAACGATAGGACTCGATAAAGGATGGAATCAAAATGAATAAACGTACTCAAATCAGCTTAGTGATCAGCTCGGCTATATTGGCCTTCGGAGCGGCTCAAGTTCAGGCTGCTGAGCTTGAAGTCACTGTCACTAATGCAACGAAAGGGATCTACTTTACGCCTATCTTAGCGGCGGCTCATGACTCAAGCTTGTTCATGTTTAGAACGGGTGAAACGGCTTCTTCGGAACTAGAGTCCATGGCCGAAGGTGGCGATATTTCAGGTTTATCTGGTGTCATTGCCAACGCGGGAGGCGTGGTGGTTGAGAACCCAGCGGCCGGCATCCTCAATCCAGGCGTCGCAACTACGTTTGATATCAGTACTGGTGATTTAGAGTACCTATCATTGGGTGCAATGTTGCTGCCGACAAACGACGGCTTTGTTGGTCTAGATAGCTGGAAGATCCCAACTCAAGCGGGCACCTACAAAGCGACTCTAAATGGTTATGACGCAGGCACAGAAGCCAATGATGAGCTGGCGGGCAGTATGCCGAACCCTCCATTCATTACCTTTGGCGCTGGTGGCACAGGTGTAGAAACGGCAGTATCAAACGCTAAGGTTCATATTCATCCAGGTAACATTGGTGATGCGGCGGGCGGCATCAGTGACCTCGATAGCAGTAGCCATCGATGGTTAAACCCTGTTGCAACTATCACCATTGTTGTGAAGTAAGGGGGATGTATGAAAGCTAGAATTCTATTTATCGCTGCATCAGTAGCTGTGTTAGCGGGTTGTCCGGACGATGACGACGATTACTATCGCTATGATGTGAGTGTTACTAACCTCACCCCCAATCAACCAATGTCACCACTCGCGGTGTTGACTCACAATACGAATTTTGATCTGTTTGAAGTTGGGCAAAGTGCCTCTGTCGATCTGGAATACTTGGCGGAAGGGGGTAGTAATGCACAATTGCTTGCGCTCAGTGACAGTGACGCCAATGTTTATCAAGGCATCTCAGGCAATGGACTGATTCTTTCAGGTGAGCAAGACACGGTGTCGATTCGTGTCGACCCAAATCAAGAAGGGTATATCTCAGTTGCTTCCATGTTGGTGAACACCAATGATGCGTTTGTCGGCGAATCCGGATTATCGCTCAAGTCATTAACGGTGGGTGATACCTTTACCATGAACATGAATGTTTGGGATTCGGGAACTGAGCTGAACGATGAGCTTGCTGCAACCATTCCGGGACCAGCAGGCGGTGGTGAAGGTTTTAATACCACACGAGACGACACCGATATAGTGAGTTTTCACTCTGGCGTAATCAGCCAAGATGATGGCCTTACGACTTCTACTTTAAGTGCAAATCATCGTTTCCTTAACCCCGGTGCAAGAATCACCATTACTCGAACTCAGTAACAGGTTGAAAGCACGATGAAAGAATTCCTGCTCTGTTCCGGTCAATTGAAAGGTGGGCGGACTCAGAATAGAGCAGGGATCATGAATAGTGCTGCGGTAAATTTGATGGCAAACATATTGTTGGTTGAAGACGATGATGACTTGGCTGAACTGGTGCAGATGCATCTTAAGTTCCAAGGGCATAACGTAATCAGAGCTAATGTGATTGAAAAGGCTCAGGCGCTCTATAAAGAGGGTCATTTCGATTTGATCGTACTGGATCGTGGCTTACCAGACGGTGACGGACTCGATTTCTGTCGAATGTTGCGTCAGCAAGAGGATTGGACGCCAGTACTCATGCTAACCGCAAGAGACGCTGAGTTAGATAAGGTGTCAGGCTTAGAAGCCGGTGTTGATGACTACATAACGAAACCTTTCAGCGTTCTCGAGTTTCAAGCAAGAGTGAGGAACGTGCTTCGCCGTTTAAGCCATGTCGAATCAGCGACTCAAGAGGTTGTGACAGCAGAATCGATTATGAATTTTGGTGTGCTCACTATTCAACCTGAACGCCATCAGGTGTCACTCAATAACCAAGACGTACCGCTGACAGCTACCGAGTTTACCTTACTTCATTTCTTAGCAACCCGCCCGGGGCGTGTGTATAGCAAAGACGAGCTGCTCGATCATGTTTGGAATACTCATCACTCTGGCTATCACCATACCGTGTGTAGCACAGTCAACCGTCTAAGAACCAAGCTTGCGATGCCGAATAGTGATGATGATTTCATTAAAACCGTTTGGGGTGTTGGTTATAAGTTTGAGTCGAAAGCTTAGGCCTATGTGTCGCGTCCGAAGTTTACTAAAAGGCCAGTAAGACCTAAGAGCCATCGAGGAGAGAACATGAGTTTCAAATCGCGTTTAGTGTTGTTCACCAGTTTGTGGTTTCTGCTCGTGAGTGTGGTGATTGCTTATACCTATAATTGGCAAAAAGAGACCATAGAACAAAGAACTAGGCAGAGCTTACACAAAGAGCTCGCGGTTCATATGCGCGATGATAATCCTCTGATGATTGGTACAGACTACAACCCTAAAGCGCTCAAATCCATTTTCCACACCTTGATGTTGATAGGGCCAGATTTTGATATCTATTTCCTCGACAGTCAGGGCAAGATTACGACTCATGCTGCGCCAGAAGGCACTGTGTTAGCCAACCAGATAGACTTAGCACCCATTCAACAGTTTTTAAACGACGAGCCTTATCCCATTCTGGGGGAAGATCCGATCAATCCCGGGGCTCGTAAGGTGTTTTCCGTAGCAGCGATTGAAGAGCTAGGTTCGACGGTGGGTTATTTGTATGTGGTGATAGGAAGTAATCGCCATACTGTGATCACCAACTCTCAGGTTGATACACCATACATCGCACTTGCAGGGCTCATGCTGATCTCTATCTTGGGTTTTGCAGTTGGGGCTTATCTATTGGTTAAACGTAGCCTGTTAAACCCAATAGAAGCAGTAACCAACAAGCTGCAACAACAAGCAGAGCAAGATTTTCGATTGGACCCGAACTTCATTCATCAAGTACCAGAATTGGTGCCGATTGCACGCTCGTATCAGTTGATGGCGAAGCACATTCAACAGCAATTTTTGCAACTTGAATATCAGTCGTCACATCGAAGACAAAGCTTATTACAGCTCAGTCATGATTTGAAAACGCCATTGTCGAGTGTATTGGGGTATCTAGAAACGTGGAGGATTCAAAACCCACATTCGGATCCACTCATAGATGTGGCATATCGCAATGGCAACAAGTTATCTGAACAGCTCCATTCGCTGTTAGATAGCGCCAAGAATGATAACCCGGTACCCACATATCAATACGCTTCAATCGATTTCAATGGGCTGATGAGCGAATGCTTAGAAACGATACAAAGCAAATATCGCCATAAAAATGTTGAGTTGAACATTAATATGCCTATTGGAATCAAGGCTGTGGGTGACAGTGATCTGCTTGAGAGGTTGATTTTGAATCTGTTAGATAATGCATTGAGGCATAGCCCAAGTGGCACTGTGGTGTCGTTAGATGTTGGTTTTGAAGCGGATTCCAAACGGGTGAAGGTGGTGATTCATAATGAGGTTGAACTGGAAGCGCCGAATGGTTCTTTGGGAATAGGAACCAAGATCGCGCAGTCGATACTGATGTTACATCATAGTGTTTTAGAAACAACAAAGGCAGAGAACTCCTTTCAGCAAAGCTTTTATTTGCCTTCGGTATAGCTCTGTCTGCCTTCGTTTAGCTCGATGTATACTTACGTAGAACTAACGTTAAGCGTCTTTACTGTCTTCGTTGCCTTCGTTCACTTTCGCGTAGAAGTGAAGCAGCTCAGTTAATTCTTTAACCCAGCCAAACGCATCTTTAGGTGCGTTCTTTAAGATCTTTTCTACTTTCTCACAGTGCACTTCGATTGCGATTGCTTCTTCAAGGTTGAAAGAAATTGAGTAGAAGTGCCAAAGCAGTAGGCGAGTCATTCGCTCGATGTTCTGTTGCGAGTTATCCGACTCTGAGAAGGCTAGGTTTACTTCACCAAGCGCGATAGCTGTCATTCGAAGCATTGCGTCAAATTTCGCTGATTGCATGCGTTCTTCGCTGGTGACTTCTTCTTGCTCGAACGTAAACAATTCCGTCATTGCATCTTCAGGTACAAGGCGATGAATCATTCTTAAACTAAATTCTTCTAGTTCATGGCGAGGCATGGTGATTAAGCAATTTAAGGTGTAGTCGCGTTGCATGGTGTTCTCTTGGATCTGCAAAAAGGTCGGACAGTGTAATGGAGAAGCGAGTTTAGAAAAAGCAGATTTTAGATAAGCCTGCGTTGGCAGGCTTATCTGTGTACTACAAGCCCTAAAATCGATGCTTAGGGGAACTGTATTTAGGTTTGAACGCAGTATCAGGCTTTGCTATGGCTTGGCGGTTGGTACTGCATCGACTGGTCGTTTCTCATGAATATGTTGCTCGCGACCAAACTGCCGATGCAAATAGAACCAAGGGCGAGCCAAGTCATCGCATCAGGAATCTCGTTGAATAGTGGGATCGCCAACAAGGTCGCCACTGCGGGTGTTGCACTGCCAAAAGCGGCAGAGCGTTCAGCCCCTAAGGTATTAACCGCATAAAGGTAAGTGAACGCAGCGATTAAACCCGCCCCAACGCCTTGCACTGTTGAATGAACGGCAAGCTCCGTGAAGGGCCAATTAGCGATTGGTGTGTCCATTAGGTGGCTTGGGAGGGTTCCAGTCAGGATTAGGACGAGTAAAAGCAAAGTAGAACAGAGAGAAATAAAACCGGCACTGACTAACGCATTAAGATTAGCGACACGGGCTGAGATGGTGAACATCGCCCACATTAAGCTTCCGCATAAAAACAACAAATGACCTTTGGTGTATTCGAAGTTGAAGCTGCTTAAGCTACTCCCTAAAAACAACAGTATGCCGAGCAAAACCAAACCTAAACCAACAACACGATGTCGGCTGAGTGGCTGCTTAAAAAAGAGTACCGCAATTCCTGTAACGAACAGAGGAAGCGTGCCCGGAACAAGAGCACTGCCATGAGATACCGGAACAAACTGCATGGCCGTTCCGGCAACAAGCAGATAAGGTAATCCGCTACCTACGAACATACCCGTTAGATACCGTTTAGGGACGACGGCAATTGCGCTGCGTGCTTTCCACATCAAAGGCAATAACACCAAAGCCGGTATGAGAAATCTTGTGAGAGCGATATCGGCAGGTGTTAAATCTGAATTTGCGCCGCCTTTAAGAGAAAGAAAAAAGCTCGCCCAAATGAGTAGGGTGACAGTAATAGATAAGTAGCCAAGATTCATAATATAGAAGGAGAGTGGGTGATGACTCATTATGGAACAGTTGGTGTGCCACAGGTTGGCAAGTTTTGGCTAAACTTGAACTATCGTTGATGATTTCTGCTAATATTCACCAAATAATTAACGGATTTAACTAATGTTTGGCATTTACTATGGATAGAATTGATAGGCATCTTCTCGAACTGCTACAAAAAGATGGCAGGTTAACCACGGCTGAACTTGCTGATGAAGTGGGTTTATCACCTTCGCCTTGTGCAAGACGAGTCAAAAGGCTAGAAGAAAAGGGCATTATTGACGGTTATCGTGTGAGCTTGTCACGAGAACAAGTCGGCATCGCAATGAGTGTGTTTGTTGAGGTGAGCCTAAACAACCACCAAGAAGTGTCGATAGATAAGTTTGAGGCGGCTGTTGTAGAGATGGAAGAGGTGATCAGTTGCCACGTTGTATCTGGGGCTTATGACTATTTGCTAGAAGTGGTTAGCCCGAACTTGATGGCCTACGAGGCATTTACAAGAAAACTTCAAAGGCTCTCTAACGTGAAAGATATTCATACCCACCTTGCGATAAGACAAGTAAAAGGCAATGCACCACTGCCAATTTATACCGATTAAGCCAAACTCTGAGCAGTAACACGAAGGCAGAATGAGCTGAAAACGAAATGGTTTACTCCTGAAGTAGAAGCGCGGTCAATATCAAAAATCATCCATTAAGTGTCAGGCTTCAGGCAATAAAAAACGGAGCACCTCGTGAAAGGTACTCCGTATATGATAGGTGCAAAACTTAGTGATACTTAAAGTTAGAGATTGAACAATCCCCAGTTTGTGCATTAATTCTGAATGAAAAAGCATGTGAATGATAATCCACGCCGTCATTCCAAATTGTCTCTCCAAATATCTTACATAGCTCTAGCTCACTTACTGAACCGAACTCTTCCATGTGTTTAGCTACAGATAAAAGTTTACCTCTTATCTCTGCAGTCCATTCCGTGTTACTCAAGCAGTTGGAAGCCATAGTCTTTTGCATATTACCTAGCCAAAATGTTTCTTGTTATTAAGTTATATGAAGATTCATGATAACAATTTTCTGGCGTTTGTAAATCTATTTTGTGATGAATATCTCACATACTCGCTTGCATTGGTCGGAAATTGAACTTCATTGTTGATAGATAGCACATTACTTTCACAACCTATTGATAAAGCTTTGATTAACGAGTTCTTAGAATATTATGAATGGGATTGAGCATATTTATCGGAAAAGTCCAGTCGAACGAGTGAGAGAATCTAATGGTGATTTCAGTTTGATGCACCGTTTGCTGGTTGGTTTATGTGGCGGGCTTCGTCAATCATCGTCGCTTCTCTGCGGTATTTTGAAGACAGCTGACGGAATTTTTCACTGAGTGTATGGAGATCTCGGGAGAGTGATTGTGAGCTTTGGACGTGCACCTGCGCGCTTTCTGCCTGGCGTGGGAGTTTTGCTTTGGTGCAGTGTTTGGCGACGGCTTGCCATGAATACGCTAGAGAGTCAGCGCCTTCAAGTTCACTAGACACAAAATACGCCTGTTGTAGCAAAACGTCGGAGACGTCATACGCGGTATTCATATGACTATTGAGCTGCACATTAAACCTTTCTTCGTACTTTGCCCAAAGCTCAATGATCTGCTTTTCATTAAAGTGTTTAGATAACAATGTCTGTGACTCATAGGTTGAAAGAACTTGGTTGAACTCTTTGGTGTACTGACTATAGCGACCTTCAAAAGAGAGCTGACGATCCAACAGTGTTTGCCAGTTTTCACGGTCACAATGATTCGCTAGAGCGACATTGGCACTCAAAGTTACGCTTACAATGATAACTTTCCCCCAAAAACTCATGACTTTCCTCTACTTACCGTGCGCTCTATTGAGAGTATAGATGAGCAGCAGCATGAGTTGATGTACACTTGAGACATACCTATAACGGAAGAGCTGGTGGATTTGATGAAAAAAGCGCTGATCGCTTTACTTGTGTTGTTGATATTGGGCGGAGGGGGAGGAGCGGCATACTACTTCTTAGTCATGAATAAAGACCCAATCCCACAAGAGAAAACGGAAGAGCCGGCGTTAGAAGCTACCGAGCAATCTGAATCTGACCTCGTACCCATCATGGATCTTCAGCCTGAACCAGAGCAGACGGAATTTTACGTTTTGGAGAGAAAGCTAGAAGTGGTCGAGCAACCTGAAATTGATGGCTTGATAACGGATTACCTCTACAAAGGGGAAAAGGTGGAGGTACTCGAGAAACAGGGAGAATGGGCTCGTATCTCAGACTATATTGTCCTTAAAGATGGCGGCCCACAGACGGCGGAATGGGTCTCTATGTCAGGCTTATCGAATGATGAAGTCATTATTTCGGAAAAAGAAAGCAAAGAGATATTGGATTCCTATTTGGTTAAGTCTGATGACCTCAAGATCCATCAAGAAAAATTCCGTAATTCGGTGGCTAAACTGATCTCTGAGGGGGAGTGTGCCCCAAGTGATTTTGAAGAATTAGGCGGATGGGTGAAATCTGTTAAGTACAGTCACAGAGATGTCTATTTTATTTATTGTGGTGGGTTGTCCCTTGAAAACAAAATTTATCTTGATGTAAATACAAATGAAATATTTACGAAGTAAAAATCGCCCCATTTTAAGTGTTGGACGTATTAATATTCTTTAGGGTTACCGTTCATAAGTAAAATTTTTGAAATCTTACTTTATCGCAGAGTGGGCTTCTTTATTGGCACCTCATTATATTTAATCCGATATAAGCAGTATCTGGCTATTCCGTTTAAACAATGGATCTACAGTTTTTATGGTATGAGAGTATTGTTGTCGGGATTCCGTAAAGCAGGTGCTGCCGATTCTTGATAAGGAAGATGTCGATAAAGAGAACGTCGATCCAGAAGCTTCGGAAAACCAAGCTTAACGTTTTGCCTCTTACTTAACAGTAGGAATACCTTAACAGTCGAAATACGAAGCACCAGACAATAAAAAAAGCCACTGAAATCAGTGGCTTTTTCGTATCAACTCATATCAGAATTATCTGGTAGAAGTTGATGGAATCTCGATTGTTAATCGATTTCTTTGTCTTTACCCATAGATAAAATCCAAAGAGATACGGCTGCAACAGCTGCAAAGCCACCAAGAATGATAACTGGCATAGCGCTGTAACCTAGGATGTGCCAAATTACGCTTTCTAAAGTACTCATTCAATCGCTCCTTATTGCCAGCCTTCAACGCCGTGCATGTCTGGTAGTTTGTGTGCAATACCTTTGTGACAGTCTACACACGTTTTTTCACCAGAAGCTAGCGCAGTCGAGTGTTGTTTCGCACTACGGGGGCTCTGCTCTGAGAAGTCCATGTAATCAAACTGGTGACAGTTACGACACTCAAGTGAATCGTTCTTCTTCAAACGAGCCCATTCGCGCTCAGCTAAGTGATGACGACGCTCTTTGAATTTCTCAGGCGTATCAATTGTCTTAGCAATAAAGTGAGCGTATAGCTCTTTTGATGCTTGAACTTTACGAACGATTTTATCAGTCCACTCATGCGGTACGTGACAGTCTGAACAGATTGCACGAACACCAGAACGGTTAGAGTAGTGAATTGTCTCTTGGATTTCAGCAACGATAGGTGCGTGACAGCCAGAACAGAATTCTTCCGTGTTGGTTGCCTCCATACCCGTGTTGAATGCACCCCAGAACAAAAGACCACCCGAGAAACCCAAGAACAAAACAACGCCTACGGCTGCTTTGCTTGGTGTCGCAAGTCTTTTCCAAAACGCTTTTAATAATTTCATATAATAGCCTCTCTACAATACGGCTAAGATTAGCGTAGTGAGTCAACAGGTTTGAACTCGTTCTCTACTAATGGTTTCGCATTAGCTTGAGGAACGTGACACTGCAGACAGAAGTAACGACGAGGTGAAACGTCAGCAAGTACTGCATCTTCACGGTTCATGTAGTGAGTAACACTAATTTTTGTCGCACCCATCTCTTTCGCATTTTTCCAGCTGTGGCAAGACAGACATTTGTTTGCGTTCAGAGAGACTTCGTAGCTACGGATATTGTGAGGTACCAATGGTGGCTGGTATACGTAATCGCTCTCAAGCACTTGGTCGCGAGGGTACTTTTTGAAGTCGTCAGCTGCTCGTGTTGCTTCAAGCTCACTTACACCACGTAAAGACTCTACGCCACCAATGCCGCCAGGGTTATCCAGCTCAGCTTGAGCTACGCCAGCTAGCAAAAGACCGGCTGATAGTAGGGCAGTAATCAGTTTTTTCATGTTAATTTCTCCGCCTAAAGGCTAATTCTTTGAGAGGACTACTTCTTCAAAAGGATGAAAAAGTAGTCGCAATATTAAATACTTAAGATCGTTTCTCTAAGCCTAGGGCTTAAGCAACTTTAGTGATCTTAACTGGACACTTCTTGTAGTCTGTCTGTTTAGACAGAGGATCCGTTGCATCCAAGATCAACTTGTTGATCAGAATTCTTGCATCAAAGAATGGTACGAATACCAAGCCCTGTGGTGGACGGTTACGGCCGCGAGTTTCAACACGCACACGAACTTCACCACGTTTGTTTTCGATAAGAACTTCATCACCACGGCGAAGACCACGAGCTTTAGCATCAGCAGGGTGGATGTAACAAAGTGCATCCGGTACTGCTTTGTAAAGTTCTGGTACACGACGAGTCATAGTACCTGTGTGCCAGTGCTCAAGAACACGACCTGTACATAGCCACATATCGTATTCATCGTTTGGTACTTCAGGTGGCGCTTCGTATGGTGCATTGATGATCAGTGCTTTACCATCTGGTTTGCCGTAGAAGTCCCAATCAGAACCTTTCTTAGCATATGGATCTGAACCTTCTTTAAAGCGCCATAGTGTCTCTTTACCGTCAACAACAGGCCAACGTAGACCACGAACTTGGTGGTAGCGATCGTATGGTGCTAAATCGTGACCGTGGCCGCGACCAAAGGCTGCGTATTCTTCGAATAGACCTTTTTGAACGTAGAAACCTTGAGCTTGTGCATCGTCGTTAAGCTCTTGAGCTTCAGACAGTGGGAATGCATCAACGTTGCCGTTTTTGTAAAGCACGTCGTACATGGTTTTGCCACGGTACTCAGGCATTTTCGCAACCAGTTCTTCACCCCAAACTTCTTCAATAGTGAAGCGCTTAGAGAATTCCATGATTTGCCATAGGTCAGACTTAGCTTCACCTACAGTTTTCACTTGTTGGTACCATGCTTGTGTACGACGCTCTGCGTTACCGTAAGCGCCTTCTTTCTCAATCCACATTGCTGTTGGAAGGATGAGGTCAGCCGCTTGAGCTGTTGCCGTTGGGTACGGGTCAGAACATACAATGAAGTTATCTGGGTTACGGTAACCTGGCAGACGTTCAGTGTTGATGTTTGGACCCGCTTGCATGTTGTTGTTACACATTACCCAGTAAGCGTTGATTTTACCGTCTTTCAACATACGGTCTTGAAGAACAGCGTGAGCGCCGGGTACCGGTGGAATGGTGCCTTCTGGAAGTTTCCAGATATCTTCTGCAATTTTACGGTGTTTAGGGTTAGCAACCACCATATCGGCAGGTAAACGGTGAGCGAATGTACCAACTTCACGCGCTGTACCACACGCTGACGGTTGGCCAGTTAGTGAGAATGGGCTGTTACCTGGAGTAGAAATCTTACCTGTAAGAAGGTGGATGTTGTACACAAGGCTGTTCATCCATACGCCACGAGTATGTTGGTTCATACCCATAGTCCAAAGTGACATTACTTTGATGTTTGGATCGGCATATTGCTTAGCCAGCTTGATAAGGTCTTCTTGAGGTACACCTGACATTTCAGACGCTTTCTCAACTGTGTATTCAGCAACAGACGCTTTGTAGTCTTCGAAAGAGATAGCAGTCATTTCGCCTGAGTTAGGGTTTGCGGCTGCTTTCTGTAGTGGATCATCGTCACGCAGACCGTAACCGATGTCTGTCGTTGCTTGCTTGAAGTTCGTGTGCTTGTTCACGAAGTCCCAGTTAACGGCATCGTTTTGAATGATGTAGTTAGCAATGAAGTTAGCAATTGCTAGATCTGATTGAGGTTCGAAGATGTAACCCGTGTCTGCAAGCTCGAAAGAACGGTGGTAGTAAGTAGACAGTACGTTTACTTTAACGTGTGGGTGGCTTAGACGACGGTCTGTAATACGAGTCCATAGTACTGGGTGCATTTCTGCCATGTTTGAACCCCACAGTACGAATGCGTCTGCGTGTTCAAAGTCATCGTAACAACCCATTGGCTCATCAATACCGAAAGTGCGCATGAAGCCTACTACAGCAGAAGCCATACAGTGACGAGCGTTTGGATCTATGTTGTTTGAACGGAAACCCGCTTTCATCATCTTAACGGCTGCGTAGCCTTCCATTACTGTCCATTGGCCTGAACCGAACATACCAACACCTGTTGGACCGTTCTTCTTCAGTGAAGCTTTCCATTTCTCAGCCATCACGTCGAACGCTTTGTCCCAAGATACGGGTGCGAAATCACCATCTTTATGGAACTCACCGTCTTTCATGCGAAGTAGAGGAGTCTCAAGACGGTCTTTACCGTACATGATTTTTGAAAGGAAGTAGCCTTTAATACAGTTAAGGCCTTTGTTTACAGGAGCTTCTGGATCGCCTTGAGTCGCAACCACTTTACCGTTTTGAGTACCTACTAGTACTGAACAGCCCGTACCACAAAAACGACAAGGCGCTTTATCCCACGTGATTTTTGTTTGATCAGAGCTAGCGATCAGGTTGGTTGCTGTTGCCGGTAGTGTTACACCTGCAACGGCTGCCGCTGATGCAGCTGCGTTTGCTTTCACAAACGCACGTCTTGTCATTTTCATACTTCACCCTCAAGTTGAGAATTGTTACTTCCAGTTTCTAAATCCGTTTCGTCGAGTCCAGTTTCGATTTGGTGATAAACCAAAGCTGTCCCCAAAACGTTCTTAATGTTGTTTATTGCTTCGATGGTGTCCGTTACAAAACCTTGGTTTTCAGTTTCTAGGACCACGATGATTTTGCCTTCAGGGCTATCTCCGTAGATTTCAGCGTTATCGAATTGATCGATCTCCGCTTTGATCTCATTTAGATGCTCAGGGCTCACATGCACGACTAAACTTGATATATGCACTTCATTTAGTGCCATAAATTGCTCTCGTTATTTTTGTTTTATGCATTACTCACAAGAATAGCCGAAGTAGGGCAAATTGCTACGCAGGCCCCACAACCGCTACACTCATCTAACTCGATTTTTGGTAGAGCAACACTGCCTGCTCTAAGTTCAAATTGAATGGCCATAGGTTCACACATGTCACCACAGCTTCGGCATTCAACATTTTGTTGCGCTAAACACTTATCAGAGATTTGTGCTTTTGCTTGCCAAGGCTCTCCTTGCTTTGGCTTAAAAATGGGTTCGGGACAAACATCTGCACATTGATAGCAGAACGTACACTCATCAATAGAGAAATCTACAGTGGGAAAACCACCATCGCCTACAATGATTATCTTAGTCTCACAACTCTCGATGCATTTACCGCAGCGAGTACAGTCATCTGTAAAGCTTTCTAGGCTGTCAATCCAAGGCAAACGAATCTGGCTTGAGTCAACTTTTCGTCTTGAAAAAAGACGGCGTTTTGATAGATCTACCACTAGATACCTATAGATGTTACTAAGATGTTGTAATTGTAGGTCATTATTCTATTAATATCTTGTAATGAGTCCTCACAAGTAGTGTAGTTTTAGAAACAATTGTATAAATACCCCCTAAGGGCTAATTGGGGGCATATATTGTCTTAGATCAATAAATTACGGAGCGAGTGATCACATATTGAATGGAGCTATGATTTTTGATGTGTGACAATACGATATCGCTGGCAAGTCATTTATCAATAGGAAGGCACTTTTGCTTATAAAACCGGTTTCATCTGTAACAAGTACGATAGCAAAATCTTTGCTCTCTATACTGCTGTTGTCGGTTGCTACGACTGGCTTTGCCATCTTTACTTTGGCTTCAAGTTTGAATGATGCGGAAGCGGTTAACGTGGCCGGTTCAATGCGAATGCAAAGCTACCGTTTAGCCCATGATATTCAAATAGAATCTGTCGATTATGAATCTCATATTCGTGAATTCGAAAGTTCTCTTTACTCGCCATCCATGACTAATTTGGTCAGTTGGAATGTTCCGACAGACATCACAGAAGATTACTATTTAATTATCGGCCGTTGGCATGAGCTAAAACAGGTCTTGAATAGCGAAGAGCGCGATCACTATCTCGTGTTGGTTGAAAACTTCGTGGCTGAAATCGATGGCTTCGTTTATAAGCTGCAAGAGTTCTCTGAAGACAAGTTAATAAAGTTAGCGTGGGCTGGTGGTATCGGCCTTGGTGGGATTCTGGTCATATCTCTTTTTGTTGTTCACTTTGTACGTAAACAGGTTGTTAAACCGCTACATGCTCTTGTCGGTGCGAGCCAAAGAATCAAAAACAGCGACTTCGAGGTAGAACTCAAGGTGACCAGTAACAACGAAATGGGCATTTTGACCAAAACCTTCAACTCGATGGCCAAAGATTTAGGCGTGCTTTATCGAAACCTTGAAGATGTGGTGGATGCAAAGACGATTGAGCTGCAAAATGCGAACCAGTCGCTGCAGGCACTTTATAACTCGTCACAAGAGCTCACGGTGACGCGTATTGCTCCTGAAAACTTCCGAGCTATCTTGCAGCATCTCGTGAGCTTGGAAGGGATTGGATCACTGAGGCTCGAGATTGTCGATAACTCAGGCCGTTCATTGATTATGGATGAAGGTTACGATTCGAATTTAGACTACGAAAAGTTTGAGATGAAACTCGACGATAACGAACTTATTCTCGGCTATTTATACTGTTCATATCACCACGGGCACTCAACTAAAGCTCTGATCGAAAGCTTCATTCAACTGCTATCGAGAGCGATCTACTACAATCGTGCTCAAAAGAAAGCTGAACAGCTTATTATCATGGAAGAGCGTGCCACGATTGCACGTGAACTCCACGATTCATTGGCTCAATCACTGTCGTACTTGAAAATTCAAGTTACACTATTAAAGCGTGTGATTGGCAAACTGCCAGAGCAACAGCACCGAGAGCAATCTGAACAAATCGCGTCTGAGATCGGAAACGGCTTAGCCGACGCTTATACCCAGTTAAGAGAGCTACTCACCACATTTAGGTTGACCATTAAAGAGGGCAACTTTGGAGACGCCTTAAGTACCATGCTTGAGGCGCTCAGCGAGAGAACCGATGCGAAGATTAACCTCACTAATAATCTCTCATCGATCGAGCTTGATGCGCATAGTCAGGTTCACTTGCTTCAATTGATTCGTGAAGCAACAATAAATGCAATAAAACACGCCAATGCCGACTTGATATATGTATGCTGTATCGATGAGGACGGTGAAGTATTAGTCGTGATAAAAGATAATGGAGATGGCTTTGACTCAAGTAGTTCCAAGGTGAACCACTACGGGATGAGCATTATGCAGGAGCGTGCGGCAAGACTGAATGGCGACTTGACGATTGAAGCGGCGCAAGGTGAAGGCTGTACAGTCATATTGAAATATAAAAGTTTGAAGGAAGTTAAAGTTGACGATTTGTAAAGTAATGCTGGTTGATGATCATCCATTGATGCGCAGAGGTATAAGCCAATTACTGAGCTTTGAAGACGAATTCGAAGTGATTGCAGAAGCAAGTAACGGCACTGAAGCGGTTGCTCTTGCTCATGAAGAAGAACCTGATTTGATCCTTTTGGATCTCAATATGAAGGGCATGTCTGGTTTAGATACCTTGAAAGCACTTCGCACTGACGGTTCTAGCGCAAACATTGTTATTCTAACGGTTTCTGATAGCCCTGCAGACATTGAAGCGATTGTAAAAGCAGGCGCTGATGGCTACTTGTTGAAAGACACTGAACCCGATGAGTTAATTGAACTGCTTAAGCAAGCACACAGCGGTGACAAGGCTTACAGCAGTGTGGTTGCTCGTTACCTAAATGATGCTGGAAGCCGCAATGATATCTTCGAACAACTGACTGAACGTGAAATGCAGATCCTTCAAGAAGTCGCGAAAGGTTACCGTAATAAGCAGATCGCCGATCACCTGTTTATTTCTGAATCGACAGTTAAGGTACATATGAAAAGCTTGTTGAAAAAGCTGCAAGTGCCTTCCCGTACCGCTGCAACGGTTCTGTATCTAGAACGCTATGGTGAAATGAAGTAGGGCTTGTTCCTTTGAGATAACACTATTTCAAGCCTGACTGTTTATACATTTTGTACATGTCTCGATAGTTTTAACGATGTTGAGAAAGTGACATTAAAAAAGGCGCTGAACTTATTAAGTTCAGCGCCTTTTTGTTTACGCATTTTATATTCAGTATTGGTGTTCGTTTGTTCTTCGCTCTTTGAGATTAGGAACTTAAGGCTTACGCCGACATTGGAACCAATACAAGCGTACCGAAGATAACCGTAATAAGACCACAGATTACGGGTACAGACGTACGTTTTACGACTTCAAATGGGCTGATTTTACCCATACCAGAAGTCGCTACGATTACGCCAGATACTGGTGAAATTGTACGACCTAGGTTCGATGCTTGAAGCATTGGGATGATTAGGAACGCTGGGTTCAAGCCCATTTTCGCCGCTAATGATGGAGCCAGTTCTACGAATGCATAGAAAGGTGCATTACCTGAACCTGTCGCAATTGCCGCAGCAACCGTTAGACCTGTGAGGATAAGCATCAATGCGATACCGCCTGCGCCTGCAGATTCGGCAAGACCGATTAGGTTATCAATTGCACCGATAGACATTAGACCTTGAGCAAATACGCCCGCCGCAACCAACAGCATTACCACGCCTTTGAACGCGTCAGCCATGCCTTGGTAGCAAGAGTCTAGATCTTCTAGTGTTTTCTCGCCGTCAAACTTCTTAACAACGTAATCGATAACTGCGCCTACGAAGATAGAACCTACCACAATAGTGTAGATATCAAGTGAAAGCCCTGGAATCGTACGACCGTTGAATAGGAAAACGCCGATGATAGGTAGGAATGGAAGTGCAGCGTAGAAAGCCGGCGCCGTTGTTTCGATTTCAGAAACGTCTACTTTTTCCATTGGTGTGTTTTCTTTCTTATCTAGGTATTTGTTCCAGAAGAAAGCCGCACCCGCCATCACGATGATCGCACAGATAGAAACAGGCAGTACCGTTTGAACAGCAAACACATCAAGAGACATGCCTGATTTTTCTGCCGCGATAACCACATCACCAGACGTTGGTGAAAGAATGATGGCTGCAGGTGACGCACAAACTGCAACTGCCGCTGGGCGAGAAATACCCATTGCCGTCATCATTGGGAATAGGGTTGCCATCAATAGCACACCAAGACCCGTTGCAGAACTTACTGCTAGAGACATCAGACACGCTACGATGTAAGCCGCAACAAGAAGTACATAGGGAGATTTGATCGCAGCAAGCGGTTTAGAGAACTGTTTCACTACCACGTTGTTAGCACCAATGTGCGTCATGTAAGAAGCAAAACCACAAAGAAGCATGATTTGCATGCCTAGGCCGCCCCCGCGGTACTGAAGCATGTATTTAACAAATTCTAGTGAGTCGGTAACCATGTTACCTGTTGAAGCTACCTTAGCTGGTAAGACTGTGTGACCAATAAGGCCGGTGATAAGAAGTAGGGCAAGGCCAGCAGTTAGTAATACACCCGCCGCTTTATAGCCTTTTACAATAAAGTAACCAACAGCAATAGTAATCACTAATCCGATCAAGAGCTCTAACATAGAAATCTCCACAAAGTTTAAAAAATATAAGAAAGTGTTTCAGAATATGACAATGAATGTACAGAAAACTGCACTGTGGCACGAGGCATAGTTGAGGTTGATATGATCTAAGACAAACATTTTTTTCGATGTTAATTGTGGTTGTAAATCGTGAATAACTACTGTTGTTTAGATGTTAATAAACAAATTATCTATCTCAATAGAATATAACTTGGATCACCTTTATAGTGAGGAGTTGTATACAAAGGTGTGGATTTATAAATCTATGACTTTTGGAGCCTAACGTGCAGAACTAAAAAGAAGTGTGTATTTTTACATGATATCGGATTAATTTATGAACTGATGCCTACTGGGAATGGAAAGTTAAGTAGGCTTCAGCGAGAGTTGAATTGATGTGGAAATGCATAGCTCCTAACGTATTGGCTTAAGTACAGCTACTGACCGAAATAGTTGATAGTTAAACGATTAGTTAATGTTCAATTCAGGATCTGCATTCGAGTAAGTGGCCAGGTCGGCGCATATCACTTTTTACAGAAGTGAATCATTCCGCGCTGAGTGACCAATAATAATTCATCATTATTTAGTGGGATATAAGCCATGGTATCTGAAGAAAGCACTGCACCTTCACTGATCATCACCTTTTCGTAAAATGTGAGCTCTCTATTTGGTATGATTTGTTCATGTTGAGTCTCGTCTAAAGAAATGTCGTGTTGGGTTACCACGTAAGTACCTGACGACGCAAAGCCAGCTTCTTTCGTAGAGACATATAACAATTCATAGCTGTTATTCTTCTTAAACTCGATATTAACGGCAGCTTGATTATAAATGACTTTTTCTTGTGGGTTGACCACCGAGGCTGTGTTGGATAAATAATGACCTTTAAGATAACTTTGAGGAATAAAGGTTGTCATCCATCCGGCCATAATACCGATTATGGCGATTGCAACGAAGATCTGTTTTTCTTTATTCACAAGTCACTCCTTTAAATTCACTTGGGAAGCTCAGAGATTTTCCTGAATTATCGATGATGATTTTTTTCCCTTATATTCGTAAAGCGTCACGTTGAATAACTCATTAAAAGTGAACTCGTCGGATTCGATTTTACAAGAGATAAAATGGGCTTTGTTGGGCTTTGTTGCGTAATTA
>NZ_JBFRMS010000008.1:0-81842 GCF_041470505.1 Vibrio sp. 10N.261.55.C5 | reverse complement strand
ATCTTATTCTTCGTGCTGAAGGATTAGAATGCGGTGTTCATGGCACGCTTACTTTGGTACCGGTAGGCGGACTGATTGGACAGGCATTCCTGCCGCCACCGCGAAGGCAACGCTTCCTATATCCCAGATACAACAAAGCCCCGACTTTCGTCGAGGCTTTGTCATTTAAATATGGTACCGGTAGGCGGACTTGAACCGCCACGCCCGAAGGCAACGGATTTTGAATCCGTCGTGTATACCAATTTCACCATACCGGCATTATCTTGGGGCACATTATACGTATCTAGGTTTGCAACGCAAAAAACCACAAACATTGCATTCCTAAACAAATATCACACAAGATACATTATTAAAGATCCAGTTGAAACAGAATCACCTTCATCAACTTTGATTACTTTAACAATGCCTGATTGAGAAGAAGGTAATTCTAATGAGGTTTTATCGATCTCAATAGCTATCAAGGATTGCCCTTTTTTTATCGAATCACCAGCAGCAACTAGAATTTCAGTAACTATGGCCTTACCTATATAATCCGGGATTACAATTTCAATACTCCCTTTAATTAAACTATTTATTTCACTTTTCAAGTAGGAGATATCTTTATTAAACTTAAGAGCAAACTGATTAGAACACTCCATAACATTCATAACACCTAACTGGCTAAATTTATTTTTATCAACATTCTTTCGTTTAAGAACATCCACGTAAAGATGACCGTCACCCAAATCAACTTCATTAATATTCCCTGCCCCACCAAGAGCTAAAATCAAATCAAGAACAAGCGTATTAGATTGAGGTTCTTGTTTTTCCAAAATAACATTATCATCAGTAAATTTATTCTTATATTGGTGGTAGAAAACTAAATCTTCAGTAAAGTTCATGACAGCATCAAACATTGATATCTCATGCTCAAAATCACGTCCAACCTCTTGTTTAAGAAAGCTAGTCGTTAGCTTTAATGCCACTTCATCTTTTTCAGAACCTGGTGCACACTGCAACACAGTATCAACAACATAGCTTTCACAACTTTCTAATAGCTGTAATTTATCAAAAGCAAACAAAGTAGGAGTAGTCAGATTAGTTTCAGATAATATAGGTTGCCCACTGACTCCTTTTAGCAACTGACTTAATAACCCACTATCAGTCTGATAAGAGCTGTAAATTTCACTCAATTTAACTTTTTCATCTGGGTGGTTACCAATACTTACTATCACAGTTTTAAGAAATGACAGATCACGAGAGACCCACTTTTGCTGGGAGTGCCTAAAAAACTCATTCGCTAAACAAATTATCTTTTCAGGGCGACTTAATTGACGATACGTCATCCCCTTATAAACAGTTTCAAAATCCAGCGTTTCTTTCCAAAAGATAAGATCATCATTCCTCTCTAATGAATCCAACTTTGTTTCTAATGTCTCGCGAACAGATGAAAAAAAAGTAGCAAGCGTTTGGTTTAATTCTAATATTTCATTTCTAGTATCTTGGATATCGGCAACAACACGATTAACCTTATCACCTAGAGCAACCACCATTTGATAAGTCATTAGGTTATTCTCAGCTAACTTATTTAGCATCTGTTGACCAAGGTACTGACTTTGAGCTAAATCACGGTCATTTCTCGCTGCTATCTTAGAGTTACTACCTGAAAAGTTCCTCCAAAGACGCTGTAAGATATTTTGTCCTTCCAATTCCTTACTTCTTGATGAGACGGAAGTTGCCAATGATGTCGCTTCTAAGGCCATCAGATTCATCATTTCCGCATTTTCACTATGCTTTAAGATCAGATTATCGATAAAGGTATCGACATCTTTTTCGTCATTATACTCAACAGATGAAATAGATACCGCTGTACTTACCATTTTTTCATTTCCTTTAATAACCTTAACTTTGATTCTGCCAACCCAATGTCTGTATTAATTTTTCCTTGCATCAGAGTTTTATAATTAAGACTTTGACTTTTATATTTTTGTAATTCAACGCTGTATTGGTAATTTGTTTCCATAAGCTCAAATACTGGGGTCAATATGGCCATTGCATCATCAAAACCATTTTTCATTTTTTCAGCAGTATTTCTAAAGTTTAATGCAGCACCAGGGGCATCTTGAGGGTAGATAGGTATGATTTTACAATCAGGGTATAAGTCAGTTGGCAATAAATCAGCTCTGCTCAACATAACAACAATTATAATATTACACCCCTCATCAACCAACGGTTTAATCGGAGTATTATCAGTCAAGAATCCATCTAAGTATTCTTTGCCTTCGACTTTTTGAATAGGAAATACAATAGGAATAGCCGATGAAGCTAATAAAATATCTTCAACCGTATTCTGTCGATGTTCTTGCAGAGAAAAGTATGTAGCTTTGAATGATGGCAGCTTCGTTGCACAAGCATAACAAGGCAACCCTTTCTGCTTAACGATACTTTCATCTAGGTATTCTTGAATAATGCGGAGTAAACCATCTCGAGAAAAAATCCCATACATAGCTAGTGACGCAATGATGCTCAGCACTGATGGCGAAACTTTAATACCATTACGAGCTAAGTGAGCTAGTAACTGCTTGAGGTCAAGACTTAATACATCATTTGGGGACATGCTCAACCATGCCTTCTCTGCTTTTTCCAGATCACCTTGTGCAAAAAGTACAGCATTCAAAGCACCAACTGATGTTCCGGAAACGGCCATGACATCTTTTGATAACCCCAAAGCCTCTATTGCTCGCCAGACACCAATTTCATAGGGACCTTTCCCCCCTCCCCCAGAAAAGACTAATCCTATTCGCTGCACTATCACATCCTATATGCATCAGAGTTAATTCATCATAACACATTAATTTCATTGACTAAAAACCAAACCATCAATAAATTGTCAATTATAAGGCACTGATAACTAAAAGGACGCAGATGAACAAAGACAAGGAGTTAGGGATGTATGATAGGTTTGTGGCTGCAGTAGCAATACTAGCTGCTATCGTCGGGCTATTTAAAGGTGGCCTATGGGGGCTGGTTACTGGCTTTTTCTTCCCTATTATTTTACTACAGGTGGGAAAAGCCTTGTTCTGCTGGGTCATCAACCCTGATTATTTTAATAAAAATTAAGAGGAATAGCCTCCGGAGTTCAGTTTGGATAATAGAAACAGGCCAAGGTAATCACAAAAAAGGGGGAATAGTGAATAATCACTATTCCCCAAACAACGATTTTACACCAGCAACTCCTAAACGCGGTTTAACCGTTCCATCACCTCATCCATCCGCCCCAACGGAAATAGCCTGTGCAAATCCATAGCGGGATACAACGCAAGTAACAACTTGGTAAAAGTTATAGTTCGAGTCGTCACTGGTACAGCGTGAGCTGGTAGCTTAGAACGTTTCGCATTTTTACACTCATCAGTCTTGGTTGCATAACCTAAATCGGTGAGTTGCTGCGCCAAAGCTTTGTAAGTTAAGCCACTATCACACCCCCATTGCTTCTGCACAGCAGCACGTATAAATACTCGGCGTAACAACCCAATTGATCCCTCCGATGTAATCTTAATGCCAGTCCCCTTGGTCGTTATGGCTGACTCGTAGTAATCTTCCCACGATTCCCAATCCGCCATTGTCTTCAAACAATTATCAGCTCGCCATCCATCAAATAAAACCCTAGCTTGTTGCGCCTCTTCAGCACTACGCCATGGCTCAGAATCAAAACTGATATGTTCTCGACCAGCAACATTTATCATTCTCGGGTTTACAGGCTTACGCTTAAAATCAAACTCTAGATTAAGGCGTCGCTCTTTTTTGTGCATCACTAGATCGGATTCATTCAACCACTGCTCTGATGTTGAAACAAGGTGACTGTTGTCGGTCATCTGATTGGGTTGCCGCTCAAGGTAGAGATCCATCATGTAACCATTATGCTCATCGGGTGGGCAAGGTGGTTTAATCCCTGCCTTAGCGAGCAATGCTGGATGCCCCTTTATCGGAAGAGCAGTAACCTGTCCTCGCGTTTTCATGGCAATGATCTGTGCTGCACGATGTTTTTCAACCAACATTCATCCGTTCCTCTAAGATACCTGACAACATGGTGGCTAATTGTTTGTACCCCCAACTAGGCTTATCATTCAGTTTGATACAGAATCGATTATAGATGTACTGCATGGTGGAATCATCAATCCCCCCCTCCATCGATTCAAATGCTTGTAATAACAGTTTTGGGGCTTCTTTAGCACCGTGACACATTTTTTCCCCTGCAATCTCGGTAAAGATTTGCACTAGTTTTTTAGATGTTAAAAAGTTCATAATATTCTCTAGTCTTAATTTAAATAGTTAGTGACAAGCTCATTGTGAGCATTAAAACGGGCACACAGTGCCCCTGTTACATTGAGCTCATTCATTGGTGCATCAGTTAAAAAGCCATCAGTTGTCACACTAATCACTTGACGATTTGTAGGGACGGATGCCAATAACTCCCCAATCACTGCCCGCACAAAACCTGTTGTATGAGCAGCGAAATAAGGATTGGTAATAGCAGAACGCGGTATGTCCTTAGTAAGTCCATTGGCTAATTCGAAAGCCGTTTTATCCCTAAGCCCCTGAGCTGTCTTGCCATATAGGGAATTCCCTATCTCTTTCCACATAGATTCTTCATAACTCTTCTTTAGATAAGTGCTTCGCTTCTCTCGTATCATGCGCACAAAAGCCAGAAACAACGATTCCCCCTCCGTCACCCAAGGAACAACCACCCCTTGCAGAATTTCGATTGTTGCTCCCATATTTCGTGCTAACTCAATTTCAGGCGCAGTCGTGTAGGTTTCTCCAGTCATAGGGAAATACAGCCCATATAAATTGTGATGTACGGCAAAGCATGGAAACCGAGTACCCTCAGGAAATGAAAAGCGAACACGAGCAAACCCACAAACATGACCACAATAATCATCAAGAACACTCGACATGTAGGCTCGGTCATAATCCAAAGGACGTATATCAACCATTCCAGTCGTGTAAGCACCTGCTAAGTCAAAGTCATAGAAAGTACCGATATCTGATGGCCCACAGGTAAAGCATTCATTACGACCACCCATGTAGCAGCGGATAGCAAGATGCTCAAATAGCTCACGAGCATCAGTTGGCACTAATTCCTTTTTGGTATGAGGCCGCCCTAGCTTGTTATTCCAATGTTGAGTTGTAATTTCACGTTCACCAAAGGCTTCACGCTTATCGACACCAGACTCTTTAAGCATCTTCTGAAACACTGCAACACCCATAGCACCAAGCGTTATTGGACATTTTGATAGCCCAAGCTCAACAGTAGCGAACTTGAACATACGAAGACCGTAAGCTAGAGAAATTTCTGCATCTCGTAGGGCATAAGCTTTAAATAGTTCCGGTTGCTCATCCATGAACTTGCGCATCTCATCTTTGGTGTAGCCTTGTGGTAACTCCAGCTTAGGCAGGCCAATCAAATCACCTATGACACTTAAACCGGAGCCGTTAGGACTTAAAGCCAGCGTATCCACAAAGCGAACTTTGGTTCGGTACTTCTCACCGGATGGCGACTCGATCACTTGTGGATCCTTCCCTGCTTTACGCTTCCCTAATGCTTGTACATCAACACCGTACTCCTGCATTGCACTCGCAACAGTACGGCGAACTCCTCGCAACGTTGTCTTCTGTTTTTTCCAGAAATCTGAAAACGTAGTTAAATCAGCACGCAAGAAATGACCAAAAACGATTATCTGCTCAGGCACAGCCTCAACCAGTCCTTGCTCGAACATTTCTTCAAGAACATGAGCTATTAGATCATCGATCTCCCATCGATGCTCTTTCGCCCCACTCTTGGGATGGACGACAATAGAGCATTGCCCTTGTTTGGATTGAGCAACAACTTGATAGCTTAAAATTTCATTGCCCCCCCTAGCTTCGTTATATTGGTACTCGCTATCGATCCCCATATAGACTGCATCACCAGTAGCCCAATCCAACCTCATAGGCTGATGGCCGATAGCTACAGCCAAAGGGGTTAAATCCGATGGAATATCATTACAAAGAGTCATATCCAAAGGTGGTGGGACTAACTTATCCCTCCCACCATCTGCACCTATCATCTCTCGCATGAAATCAGAAACATCAGCAGCGTTTCCAACAGTCACCTTATTATTAAAGAGCTCTGCTTCATTCATATTCAGCCCTCCCATGGCTAAATTTTGAGTGTGAAGCACCCTCACCAATCATCACTTAAAGTGAGGGTGATTCGATATGTGTTTAAAATTGATAAATTAGAAAACCAAGTTGAATTATGTCGACCTAATCCAACTTAGAGGGGGGAAGGGGGCAATTAATCCATTAAGGCTGAGACAATCTCATTGCGCACTTCAATCGCTTTGGCGTTATCAGGCTGAGGAAGCCAAAGAAGTTTTTCCCCTTTAGTATTTAGAAGCATGACACCATGATCTGCATAGTGACTGCATGAGCCAATAAGATTGACATCCATCGCATCACCTGTTGGCAACTTAATGAAACGGCTTGTTTTGTTTGTAGTACTAGTCATCTTTTTCACTCCAGTTCGGTTATTAAAAAATATAATTTTCAAAGACCCGTCGCGACTGGGTGAAGCAACTATAATTCGCCAAAAATCTCATTTCAACCCACAAAAAATCGCATAAAAAGTCAAAAATAGTCACATAAATGAATAAATAACAAATGATAATCTATCACATCCGTGCTCCTACCCTTTCGGTTACTGGAGCGCCTTGTGCACCGCTTATTACGTGCTATAAAACTGAATTTTTATCTGTCCTTTTAAAGGTAAGAGAGAAAATAAGTCCACAGCATTAAATAACATAACATGACATGGATCACACTTATCAGATTAACTCTGATAAGTGCAACTTAGCAGTATGGGGATGATATCCCCGTACAACACCAATCGATTTTGAGAATTCGATTTGCTGCAATCCGTGCGTCGCAAAATGTTACTGCAATAAGATTTGCCATTGATGCAGGAGGGTATGTGATGTTTCACATACCCATACGTCTTTTTTACACTCATCGACTACTTGGAATATATGTGGGTGTAAGATGCCTGTATGGGATGATGCAATATCATCCCCACCCAATACCCAATACCCATTACCCATTACCCATTACCCATTACCATATTCTGCGCATCCGGTTGCGCGATTCTGTTTCCCTATAGTTATGGCTAAAAAAAGAGAGAGAGACAGCTTTTGTTACTACTGTCTCTATATTCTTATCTACAAATCGTCATCATCTCCCATCACATAACCTAACGTGCCGCCGATCACAGCTCCCGTTGCTATACCTACAGGGCCAAATGCCCTCCCAATCAGCATTCCGACCGCTGCACCTTTCATCGCGGCCTTACGACTGGGTTTAATTTGATAGTGAGTTTCACCCCCTTTTTTGCTAACAATGATTGATGTACTTCCATTGCTACCCTTTCCCATAACCTTCTCCTTTTAACTTTACGGGTGACGTATCCGTGAAGGTTTTAGTTAATGCAGAGCAAGGGCCTGTATCAGTCCTCGTTTCACTTCGGCTGATACAGGCCCTTGCGCTACGTAAAATTGCCAGACTTTACCTCTTGTTCTTCTCCTGTCTTTCACCTCCCCATTTACAGCGATTAAAATCTCCTGTTCCAATTCACCAGATACACTGTTCCCTACGCGGTTAGGCGCATTCTTTATAATGAAGTGGGAACTAATTCTTGTTGGCTGTGCCGTTCAGCACAAATCGTATGAAAGGTAGTTTTTAGGCTAAATTAAGGAGGGCTGCTTTTCGGTCTTCATAATCATCAGGCAATTGATGGATGAATACGCTCTTATCGGATTTAACAAGTAGCCCAATCTCTTTAGAGCGCATTACCGCTGCTAGGAAAGCGGCATTGTTTGCACTACCACCTTTGAACACCGAACGCAGCACCGTACTCTTTATCGGCTGTCCCGTCATGCCATCTAAAACTGCAACGATAGCCTCAACCGATATCCACTCCTTGGAATGTAAACCACCCCCTTCATTACCGCTTAACCGAATATGCAATGTGCTATCTGCATCCAGTTTTGCGATCTGATAAAACACATGGTTCTGAGTCTTAGGGCTTAGCTTTAATGCTTTCCCATTATCGACCACAACCGTATAACCGATCAGGTGCTTCTCTATTTTAGGTAATTCTGTTGATGCATCCCGTTCAGCATCGACCGTTTGTGTCTCTGTATTTTCAGCCACAACATCAGCCTTTTTCGCTTTCGATTTTGTATTCATCCTTGTTCTCCTGTTACAAGTAGGATTTTAATTCAGTGACTATTTCTGTCTTACTATCGATTGGGGCTAGTACATAACAGCCACCACCGTCATCAGTGAAAATGGTAAGTGCAAGCAGATAACGACCACCGATATCATCCACATATTCAGGGTAGCTCTGCACAAACCTTAGCGTGTATTTAACGCTCTCATCTTCTAATTCTAAAGATTCATCAGTATCAAATAGCTCAATAACATAAAGAGCGGTACTCGTTTCATCCCACATCGATTGAGCCATTCCTATATCGAAACCGAACGGCTCAGTTAGGTGCTGAATAACTTGCTTTGATATGGGTAACTCAAGCTGTTCTATTTCATAAATAGATCTCATTATTTTCATTTTCCTATTCCCTATATAGGAAAAGCCCATGCTCTCTAGCGAGAGCATGGGCTTTTCATCCGTAAGATTCATAACGGGTTTTGATTGATTAAGTTTGACAGGGTCTCTGAAGTCTCACGCTGCTTACCTTCACTCAACTTGGCATAACGTAACGTACTTTCAATGCTTCGATGGTTTAACAACTTCTGTACCGAACTGATGTCTGCACCATTTGATATCAAGTTACTTGCGACCGAATGGCGAGCAGTATGTAAAACCACTTCTACAGGGTTAACGATCCCGGCCTTCTTCTTGATCATATCGAACGAATACGATGGACGATAAATCGGTCTGCCTATTCGATTGCCAGGAAATACATATGGGTTATTGGTTACTCTCGGTATCCCCATAAGGATCTCAAGCATAAATTCCGATAAGTAGATGATGTGGTAAGAGCCATTCTTGGTTCTCGGGATCATCATAGTCCCCTTATCTAAATCAACCTCGTCCCACCTTCGAAGTCTAAGTTCTGATTCCCGACAGCCGATCAAGAACAGTAGAGCAATAAATGAACCGCTACTTTTACAGGAATAAGATAAGGCAGCTGTAATAATCCTTTTCGTTTCATTCAAATCACAATAACGAGTACGTGCATTATTTTCAGGTAGTAGTGATACTCGGTCAGCAACATTAGGTACATCGAGCAACTGCATCGCTAACTTACCTACTGTTTTGAGCAAGGCTATAACCCGATTACACGTTGCCGGAGCATAAGCTTTTCGTGATTTCGAATCACTGTTCATGGTGAGTTGGATTTGTAAAACGTGCGTGGCATTCAGGTCGCAATATCGCAAGTGACTGATAGAGGCACAGTGATACTTAAATCGTTGTGCATCGTCTTTCCATGTACGTTTCCGCTGCTTCGCTAACGGCAAGTATGTGTTACTAAAGAACTCGCCTACCGTGGGTATCGCCTTGGTCATATCCCTCTCTTGCTTTGGATCTTGACCCTGTGCAATTTGAGATTTGTACTGACGGGCAATCTTCCTAGCTGTATTGATATCGACATCAGGGAAACGCCCTATTGCGATACTTCGCTTCTTGCCATTCATCTGGTACCGCAACAGGAACCGTTTACTGTCTGTCTTACCAGATAAGCATTTAAGACCAACAACTTCGGTATCAGAGAATTCAAGTTCTGTTGAGGGTGAATCAGGCGGATTACGAGGAAGGGCTTTAAGATTAGTTGTAGTGAATTTGAATCGCTTATTCATGCTAACTCCTAGCTCTTAGGTTATAACATGAAAGTAATATGCGTTTGATTTGGTTGTTATTGCAGATGAAGAACAGAAAGGAGTGACAAATCACATCGTAAGTCACTAATAAATAATATTATATTTTCAATTACAATACTCATTAGGACTACACCATGTCGTTAAAGATATACAGAATAGACACAAGCCTATTCGGAAAACTGAACAACAAAATGAAAAAACCTGATTTGCCCGTGGCAGCAGCCAGCACTTTTTTGGGGGACCCATTTAAAAACTATAAAGATTACAACCGTGAAAATTCTTTTGTTCTTTCAAAACAAGAAGAAATAGATCGGTTTGAAGAAGCCTTCGGTAATGATTGGGTAAAAGATCAGTACTATATTAGGCATCCAAAAACTACCAGAACAAATACCCTTATTCCAGCAAAGCAGTTTCACGCGTATATAATGCGAGAACAAATTGGTGATTTAATCTCATACATTAGAGCCAACTTAAGAGTTAAAGAGTTAGATCTTAGTATCAAGACAAGTAAAGCTGGATCTATCGGCCTCAAAGGTATAATCGAAGGAGTACCTATGGAAGGCTCTACAAGCCTGAGCATGGGTAATGATTATACAGTAAAGATAAAGTGCCCCTCTCCCCTCAAAGCATCAGAAAAGAAAACAGAATACCTCTGGATTAACCATTTTCCACACCTTATAGATCTTATTGATGAAGCAAGCCACGGGTTATTCAGTATCAATGAATCGTTTGATTTGAGCTTTGGTTTAGATGTAAGTGCCGCAAAATCAATAGGTGTAAATCTAGATTACAATGGTAGAACTGAATTCAATTTTGCTGTTATCGCTGACTAAGTTGATGAAAATAAAGTGACCGACGGGGGTACTATGGTAAATAGTAGTCCCGTCGACAATAAAGCTCACTTCACCCAAGTAGCACCAGAAATCGTCATAAGCTAACTTATGACTGTTATTGAAGGTGAGTGTTTATACTTATCCCCAACAAGCTTAATACACACTATGATTAATCCCATATTAATCATAGTTTTAAAATTTTTTCGCTTACGAAAATGTAAGCTAACGGTAATCCTCCCATTACGATTTAAACTAAATCTGGTATTCTTTTTACAGGGCGGTAACCAGAGCTAAAAACAACAGAGATCATGATGATATTGACAGCTCAGTTTGCGAGAGTGGGAGATTGTTTGCAGGTCTAGGATCGCGCAGTTCACAGAATCTGCACCAAGGATTTCAGGATATTGACAGGGAAGGGAAAAGTAGCCGCATAAAAAGAGGCTTAAATCCTCTCCCCATTGATTGATGACAAGAAGAAAAGCGAACCTAAGCTTTTGATTTACCAGATACAACAAAGCCCCGACTTTCGTCGAGGCTTTGTCATTTAAATATGGTACCGGTAGGCGGACTTGAACCGCCACGCCCGAAGGCAACGGATTTTGAATCCGTCGTGTATACCAATTTCACCATACCGGCATTATCTTGGGGCATTGCCCTTTCGATGTTTGGCATTATACGTATGCGAACTGATGTGGCAAGTATAAAAACTTGAATTCATGTGTGTTTGCCGATAATTTCGCCACTAAGTCATAAGCTGTGCGTCATGTCTCTTTTCAGGCTAAGCCTTAAACTATATTCTGACGCCTCAATTTTTAAAGAAGTAATAACACATGACATCAACAAACACTCTGCCACCAGCAGGAGTCATGCGCCGATTTGGTGCTTTGTTCTATGACGCCCTTATTGTAATCGCTATTGAAATGTTGGCGGCTGGCGTCATTGTCGCTCTACTGCACGCGCTCATGGCTCTCGGCATTTTTAACCACAGCGGTTATGCAGATGTTAGTGACTTCTTAACCAACCATCCGATTTGGAGCCCTGCATATACCTTTTACTTAGTCGCCGTTTGGGTATATTTCTTCGTGTTCTTCTGGACTAGAGCTGGTCAAACTCTCGGCATGAGAGCTTGGAAGCTGCGCGTTCAAAACAAAGATGGCTCAGCGATCACAGTAACTCAGGCGCTGATTCGTTTAGGTACTTCAGGTTTTGGATTGGCAAACCTATGTGTTCCATTCGATCCAAAAAAGCGTGGCTTTCACGATATCTGGGCAAAGACCGAAGTCGTTGTGTTACCACAAGCACGATAATGTGATTTAAGTTAGCTCCAATCAAGATCAAAAAAGGAAGGCGTTATGCCTTCCTTTTTACTATTTACAGTTTCCGCCTCAAGAGCATGATGGCAATTCCAAGGAACACCACGCTCGGGGCTATTGCGCCAAAGGCGGGTGGTATTTGATAAACCAAACTCACTGGGCCAAAGAACTCACTGGATATATAGAAGGTAAAGCCAGCAATAACACCTGACAAAATCCTCGCACCCATGGTCACACTACGCAAAGGACCAAAGATAAACGACAGTGCCATCAACATCATAACCGCGATAGAAATTGGCTGGGTTATCTTTCTCCACAGCGCCAATTCATAGCGTGATGCATCTTGCTCTGACGCCTTCAGATAAGAAACATAATCATACAACCCACTTAACGATAGCTCTTCTGGTTTAACCGTTACTATCGCCAACTTATCTGGAGCTAATGACGTTTCCCAAGAGTAAGTCGGTAAACTTTCTTTAGTAATTTGAAGTTCGTTTTCAAAAGACGTGATCTCTACATCCTTCATCGTCCACACGTTGTCTCCAACGTAATCAACTTCGTCAGAATAAATAGCGGTTTTAAGTGCCTTGTTTTCATCAAAGCGCCACATGTTCATTCCATATAGCTTCTGGTCATCGATTTTGACAATGAAGATGAAGTCATTGGCATCACGAGCCCAGACACCACTTTGCGTCGAAATAATATTACCACCAGCAATCGAGATAGTTCTTAAATCACGAGCCATTTTCTGCGCTTGCGGTGCTCCCCATTGACCAAGCAATGTCACCACGATCATCAGTGGAATAGCTGTTTTAAGTACTGATAGGCCGATATCTAACTTAGAGAAACCAGCTGCCTGCATAACGACAAGCTCAGAACTTGCAGCAAGCATACCAAGCCCTATCAATGCGCCAAGCAATGCAGCCATTGGAAAGAACATTTCGATATCACGAGGGATACTCAATAAAACGAAATACAGCGCTTGTAATAGATCGTATGTACCACGGCCAACTTTTCTTAGCTGTTCTACATATTTGATGATCCCAGAGAGACCAACAAACGTCACCAATACCAGTGACGTCGTTGCGATGATGGTTCTGCCTATATATAAATCGAGAATCTTAAACACGGCTTAAGCCAACCTCTTATTCTTGAATTTTTCTTTCAAACGCCTTACTGGCACGCTATCCATAAAGTTGGCACCAATCGCGACAAATAACAATAACGCATTGATTGGCCACATGCCGATTACCGCAGGAATGCTCCCCTCTTCGATTGAAGACTTGGTTGCACTGATTGCTAAGAAATAGGTGAGATAAATCAGTATTGCTGGGCCGATTTTCGCAAAACGACCTTGTCGAGGGTTTACCGCAGACAGTGGCACGACAAGCATGGTCAACAATGGAATACAAAGTACCAAAGAAATACGCCACTGCAACTCTGCTTTCGCACTATTATTTGAGTTACCAATCAGTTCAAGCGTAGGGATCGCTTCCCAGTCTCGACCTTTCTTCTCAACTTCACGCTGACCAATCAGGCCTTCGTATTCTTCAAAGTGCGTCACCCTGTAGTCGAGGCGAGTCGGAATGCCTTCATGACGAGTACCATCGTACATTACGATCACTTGGCGACCATCACTGAGCTCTTTTACATCACCTGACTTCGAGAACATCACACTTGGCAGTACAGAATCACGCGGACGCATTTGAGCTACGAACACGTTTTCTAACTTATTACCGTCGATATCATCAATAAACACGACAGAAGAGCCATCCGGCGTACCTTCAAACTTACCTTTTGGTAGCAAATCAACGCTGTTCTCTGCAGCTACTTCTTCATACATTTGTTCAACTTTGTCTTGTGACCAAGGAGATAACCAAAATGAGTTAAAGGCTGCAACAGATGCCGTAATTAAAGCGAGGTAAAGCGCAGATTGGATCAGGAATTTATTACCGATACCGGTGGCGTTCATGACCACTATTTCACTTTCAGCGTAAAGGCGGCCAAAAGTAAGCAAAATACCAATATAGATACTGAGTGGAAGCATCAATAGGCCCATCGCTGGCATATTTAAGCCAACAATCGACAATATAAGACTCGCAGGGATATCACCATCAGAGGCATCCGCTAAAACACTGATGAATTTTTGGCTGAGAAACACGAGAAAGAGAACAAAAAAGATCGCAAATTGGCTCTTGATTGTCTCGCGGATCAAATATCTAACAATAATCACGCTCAAATTACCTATACAAAACTTGTTTTTTTGATTGAATCACTATAATTTCCCGTTGAACCTTTTATTTTTTTAAATTTTTAGCTAAGTGTTAGCGTTCTTCTTTAAGGTTAGTTCCATTATAGGATCCAACAAGTAAGAACCCATTATCTAACATTTAGTTCGATTTGTCTTCAGGATGTAGGAGTACGCATGGAGTTCAGTGTAAAAAGTGGCAGCCCAGAGAAACAGCGCAGCGCATGTATCGTTGTCGGTGTATTCGAACCGCGCCGCCTTTCTCCAGTAGCCGAGCAATTAGATAAGATTAGCGATGGCTACATTAGTTCACTGCTTCGTCGCGGTGATCTAGAGGGTAAACCTGGCCAGATGCTACTACTGCATCAAGTACCTGGTGTACTTTCAGAACGTGTTCTACTGGTAGGCTGTGGTAAAGAACGTGAGCTAGGCGAGCGTCAATACAAAGAAATTATCCAAAAAACCATCAGTACACTAAACGAAACAGGTTCTATGGAAGCTGTATGTTTCCTTACAGAACTTCACGTTAAAGGTCGCGACACTTATTGGAAAGTTCGCCAAGCGGTAGAAGCGACTAAAGATGGTCTTTACACATTTGACCAATTCAAGAGCAACAAGCCAGAGACTCGTCGCCCACTACGTAAATTGGTATTCAATGTACCAACACGTCGCGAATTGAGCCTGGGTGAGAAAGCAATCTCTCACGGCCTTGCTATTGCTTCAGGTGTAAAAGCGTCTAAAGATCTAGGCAACATGCCACCAAACATCGCAAACCCTGCTTACCTTGCTTCTCAAGCTCGTCGTTTAGCCGACGATTACGAGACAGTGAAGACTAAGATCATTGGCGAAGAAGAGATGGAAAAACTGGGTATGACATCATACCTAGCAGTTGGCCGTGGCTCTAAAAATGAATCGATGATGTCTATCATGGAATACAAAGGCGCTCCGGATCCAGATGCGAAGCCGATTGTATTAGTAGGTAAAGGTCTGACTTTCGATTCAGGCGGTATCTCGCTTAAGCCTGGTGAAGGCATGGATGAGATGAAGTACGACATGTGTGGTGCGGCGTCTGTATTCGGTACAATGAAAGCACTGGCTAAGCTGAACCTGCCAATCAACGTTGTTGGTATTCTAGCGGGTTGTGAAAATATGCCTGGTAGCAACGCTTATCGCCCTGGTGACATCCTAACTACGATGTCTGGTCAAACCGTTGAAGTATTAAATACTGATGCAGAAGGTCGTTTGGTTTTATGTGATGCTCTAACTTACGTTGAGCGTTTTGAACCTGACTGTGTTGTCGATGTTGCTACGCTAACTGGCGCATGTGTTATCGCTCTAGGTCACCACATCAGTGGCGTTCTATCGAACCACAACCCACTTTCTCACGAACTTGTTAATGCTTCAGAGCAAGCAAGTGACCGTGCATGGCGTCTACCAATGGCAGACGAGTACCATGAGCAGCTAAACAGCCCATTCGCTGATATGGCGAACATCGGTGGCCGTCCTGGCGGCACAATCACTGCTGGTTGTTTCCTGTCTAAATTCACTAAGAAGTACCACTGGGCACACATCGACAGTGCTGGTACAGCTTGGAAGTCAGGCGCAGCGAAAGGCTCGACAGGTCGTCCTGTCTCAATGCTAGTCCAATTCTTATTGAACCGCAGCGGCCAAGAGACTGAAGAGCAATCTTCAAAATAATAAAAAGGGCCTACGGGCCCTTTTTTAATAAGCGCTATTTGTTAGACCCTGTTAACCAAGTAACATTGATATCCACGATTTTCAGTTCGAGTATTAAGTATGCAGACTGCTACATTTTACATTGTGCCTTCAGACAGCCCGCAAGCCAGCGAAGATGGTTTTGCTCACTATGTGCTGTTTCTTGCTCAGCACTTTGCAAAACAAGGCGCTAAACTTTATCTCAACTGTAATGACAAAGAGCATGCCGAGCGTATTGCTGAAGTTTTCTGGCAAGTCGAACCCTGTGATTTTATTGCGCACAACTTGGTTGGCGAAGGCCCGAAGTATTCAACCAACATCGAAATTGGCTATCAAGGCGTAAAACATAATTGGAATCGTCAGCTAGTAATTAATCTGGCCGATAATCATACAACCTTTGCGAACGCCTTTGCTCAGGTGATAGACTTCGTCCCTTGCGAAGAAAAAGCTAAGCAACTCGCTCGAGAAAGGTATAAAATTTACCGTCAAGCTGGATATCAGCTACAAACTATCGAGATTCAACATCCATAGTCAAACCTCATAGTTAAAGCTATCTTTGGATTTAGATTCAAGAAGCTTCACTTATGAAGTTTGACCACGATTAACCATTCACAGTATCCGTTTAAGAGCACTATGGAAAAGACATACAACCCAACATCAATCGAACAAGCTCTGTATAAGACTTGGGAAGAGAAAGGCTACTTTAAGCCACACGGTGACACATCAAAAGAAGCTTACAGCATCATGATCCCGCCACCGAACGTCACTGGCAGCCTACACATGGGTCACGCGTTCCAAGATACGATCATGGATACGCTTATCCGTGCTCAACGTATGAAAGGCAAAAACACGCTTTGGCAAGTGGGTACTGACCACGCAGGTATCGCAACTCAAATGGTTGTTGAGCGTAAGATTGCTGCCGAAGAAGGCAAAACAAAACACGACTACGGCCGTGAAGCTTTCATCGACAAGATCTGGGAATGGAAAGGCGAATCAGGTGGCACGATCACTCAACAACTTCGTCGTCTTGGTGCATCTGTAGATTGGGATCGTGAACGATTCACTATGGATGACGGCCTATCGGCTGCGACTCAAGAAGTGTTTGTTCGTCTATACGAAGAAGACCTAATCTACCGTGGTAAACGTCTAGTAAACTGGGATCCTAAACTGCACACTGCAATCTCGGATCTTGAAGTTGAAAACAAAGACAAAAAAGGTTTCATGTGGCACTTCCGCTACCCGCTAGCGAACGGTGTTAAAACGGCAGATGGTAAAGACTACATCGTTGTTGCGACTACTCGTCCTGAAACCATGCTTGGCGATACTGGTGTTGCTGTTAACCCAGAAGATCCTCGTTACAAAGATCTTATCGGCAAAGAAATCCTACTTCCTGTTGTAAACCGTCTTATCCCTATCGTAGGCGATGAGCACGCAGACATGGAAAAAGGCACGGGTTGTGTGAAGATCACTCCAGCTCATGACTTTAACGATTACGAAGTGGGTAAGCGCAACAACCTACCGATGATCAACATCCTAACGTTCAATGCTGATATCCGTGATGCTGCTGAAGTCTTCACGACTAACGGCGAAGAAAGCGATGTTTACTCAACAGGTATCCCTGCTAAGTACCAAGGTATGGAGCGTTTTGCTGCACGTAAAGCTATCGTTGCTGAATTCGATGAGCTTGGTCTTCTTGAAGAGATCAAAGATCACGACCTGACTGTCCCTTACGGCGACCGTGGTGGCGTGGTTATCGAACCAATGCTGACTGACCAATGGTACGTGCGCACAGCACCTCTTGCAGAACCTGCAGTTAAAGCGGTTGAAGATGGTCAAATCCAATTCGTACCTAAGCAGTACGAAAACATGTACTTCGCGTGGATGCGTGACGTGCAAGACTGGTGTATCTCTCGTCAACTTTGGTGGGGCCACCGTATCCCAGCATGGTACGACAACGATGGTAAAGTTTACGTAGGTCGCACTGAAGAAGAAGTTCGTGAAAAGAACAACCTAGCGCCTGTTGTTGTGCTTAAGCAAGACGACGACGTACTGGATACTTGGTTCTCTTCTGCACTTTGGACGTTCGGCACACAAGGCTGGCCTGAAGATACTGAAGCACTGAAAACATTCCACCCATCTGAAGTACTAGTATCTGGTTTTGATATTATCTTCTTCTGGGTTGCTCGTATGATCATGATGACCATGCACTTCGTGAAAGACGAAGATGGCAAGGCTCAAGTACCTTTCAAAACTGTTTACATGACAGGTCTTATCCGTGATGAAAACGGCGATAAGATGTCTAAGTCGAAAGGTAACGTACTTGACCCAATCGACATGATTGACGGCATCGGCCTTGAAGAGCTAGTAGAGAAGCGTTGTGGCAACATGATGCAACCTAAACTGGCTGCTAAGATCGAAAAGAACACACGTAAAACATTCGAAAACGGTATCGAACCCTACGGTACTGACGCACTGCGTTTCACTCTTGCTGCTATGGCTTCAACTGGCCGTGACATCAACTGGGACATGAAGCGTCTTGAAGGTTACCGTAACTTCTGTAACAAGCTATGGAACGCAAGCCGTTACGTACTAATGAACACAGAAGAGCACGACTGTGGCATGTCACTGTCTGTAGAAGACCGCGCAAACATGGAATTCTCTCTAGCCGATAAGTGGATTGAGTCTCAGTTTGAAGTTGCAGCGAAAGAGTTTAATGCTCACCTAGACAACTACCGTCTAGACATGGCAGCAAACACGCTTTACGAATTCATCTGGAACCAATTCTGTGACTGGTACTTAGAGCTAACTAAACCTGTTCTTTGGAAAGGTACTGAAGCTCAACAACAAGCGACTCGTTACACGCTTATCACGGTTCTTGAGAAGACTCTGCGTCTTGCTCACCCTGTTCTTCCTTACATCACTGAATCTATCTGGCAGAGCGTTAAGCCGCTAGTAGACGGCGTTGAAGGCGAGACAATCATGACTCAAGCGCTTCCTCAGTTTAATGAAGCTAACTTCAATGCTGAGATCGTTGACGACATCGAATGGGTTAAGACTTTCATCACTGCTATCCGTAACCTACGTGCGGAATACGACATTGCACCAAGCCAAGGCTTAGAAGTAATGATCAAGGTTGCTGATGAGAAAGATGCCGCTCGTATCGAAGCGAACAAGATCGTTCTTACTTCTCTAGCTAAGCTAGACGATATTAAAGTTCTAGCTGATGGTGAAGAGACTCCTGCTTGTGCAACTAAACTGGTTGGCAAATCTGAGTTGATGATCCCAATGGCGGGTCTTATCGACAAAGATGCAGAGCTTGCTCGTCTAGATAAAGAAGTCGCTAAGACTCACGGCGAGATTAAACGTATCGAAGGTAAGCTAGGTAACGAAGGTTTCGTTGCTAAAGCACCAGAAGCAGTTATCGCGAAAGAGCGTGAAAAGCTTGAAGGCTACAAGGAAACTCTTGTTAAGCTTGAAGAGCAAAAAGCGACAATCGCTGCGCTTTAAAACCGAGTGAACGAGAAGGCTTCAAACTTCTCGGTCTAAATAGAAAGGTTGGTCTTGGTGACCAGCCTTTTTTTATGTCCCTGATTCCAATAATCCAATGCTTCTCACTCTAGCCGCACTGATTGATAGGTTTCATCTATCAAATTAATCTCTACTTCCCATTATACTTAATGATAATAATTCTCAATAATAGACCTATCAAAACAACACAACGACTGAGTAATTATCATGAAAAAGACACTAACCTTTGCTGCATTACATTTTACTATCGCATTTAGTGTCGCTTATGTACTAACAGGCGACATCTTAATTGGTAGCTTAATCGCTATGATTGAGCCCTCTGTGAATACTGTTGCCTTCTATTTTCATGAAAAGGCGTGGGCTCAAGTTCCAGCTCTTAAAGCTCGCCAGTGGATGACCAAATTAAAAACAGCAAGCTTTGCTACCATCCACTTTAGTGTTGCCTTTACCGTTGTCTACTTGTTGACTGGAGATGCTTTCATAGGCGGCGTGATGGCTTTGCTAGAGCCAACTTTAAATACCGTTGCTTACTACTTCCACGAGAAAGTCTGGTTACGTAAATCAGGCGACCAAATGGCACAACAACAATTCTGTTTGCACCAACATGCTTAGTCACCATATATTGGGTCACATATTAGTGACCCTTTCATAGGCAGATCATGGAACAAATTGCTGAGTTCACCCTTAGACCCATTACTCCGCAAGACAACCCAAGCATCGCACAAATCATTCGCCAAGTTTCGGCTGAGCATGGGCTCACAGAAGATAAAGGCTATGGCGTGGCCGACCCAACACTCGACGATATGTACTCTGTCTATAGCCAAGCGAATGCAATGTACTGGGTTATCGAACACAACGGAAAGATCGTCGGAGGCGGTGGCTTTGCCCCTCTAGCAGGTAAACCCAATGTGTGTGAGCTACAAAAGATGTACTTCTTACCGCAAACTCGAGGGCATGGCCTAGCCAAGCGAATTGTCGCTTTGAGCTTAAAGCAAGCCAAGCAACTTGGGTATCAACACATGTATTTAGAAACGACGAAGTGCTTGGGTGCTGCGGTCAAACTCTATGAGAAGCTTGGGTTTGAGCATCTTGAGTCAGCTTGGGGAGAAACAGGCCACGACGCTTGTGAGGTTGTCATGGCCAAGTCGTTATAAGCAGAATGCGCCGCTATAGCGAAAGAAGATAACGCTAAAATATACGGAGTTAACGTAGAAAGTTACTGACGCAAGAAGTTGGGTTCAAGGCAACAAAAGAACTCTCTTCTTGCCCATCAAGTACCACTTCTAATGGGTATAGATACTTGGGGTTAGGATTCTCAATATCAAAAATGATAGGAGCTTCGACCTGGAACACGACGCCAGTATGTTCAGCGCGTACATCAATCGGCATCACGAGAGTCATACCATTAAACTTGATGGATGCCGATACTAACCCCGCCTTTAGCGTTTGATAGATAACATCCACTTTAAACTCACAGCCACCACCGTGGTGCCAGATCTGCTCTGTGACAACTTGCTCTAGCTTGACGTTTCGAACGAACTGCAGGTATGGCGCTTGCCAAATCCCGATGCGTGAATCAGATTTAGCGATAGCCTGTGAAGATACAGAGTCATCCATGTCTTCTTCAAGCAATAGGCTCTCCTCTTCTTCAAGGAAAAGGATCTCGAAACGGTTTCGGCCGGACTGCATATAAGGACGGATATCTTTACGGTATTCAGCTTGGCTACCATCACAATCAAAAACAGCCACACCATTAAGTCGAACTTCAGCAAAATAATCGACTCCAGCCATCACTAACTCAACAAATGGACACGCTAACATAGCGTCATCCACTTCGATGTCGTGCATCAGGTGCCACTCTTGCTCTGCAATTTGACTTTCACTCAAGCTATCAGGGAGCTTTGAGCTTAACGGAGCCGGAAAGGTGATGTCATCTTGTGGGATAGAGAGATCCGTCAGTGGCGAAATTTGCCAAAGACCATCGAGAAGCAACCGCATATCATTCCTTGAGCTAGATCAATTTTGACCGCATTATAATGAATGAATGCATATAAAGACATTTATTTTTCTGAGGGTAAAAAAATGCCAGCTCGAGGCTGGCATTTTTTAAAATTGGGAAAGAATTACTCTTCGCCTTCATCATCTTCGTCTGGGTAGATAGCATCTTCACCTTCGTAGTAAGTGCCCCAACCGTCGTAGATAATGTCAAACTTCTCTGCAAGGTTTACAAGCTTCTCAACTTGCTCATCAATCGCTTCTGCATTCAGAGTACATTGCATCGTTGCATCACAACAAAGTAGCTTATTGCCATCTTCGTCTTCTGTCTCTTCAGCTTCAAGCACTTCAAAGCCCATTTTGAATGCTTCAACAACCGCTTTCTCAAGCACATCGAAATCTTCAGCAAATAGGTGATGCTCGATATCGTATAGAGCTTCAGGATCGCTACCATCTTCAATTAATGCTGTAATGATGTCGCGAGTCTCTTCCTTTTGAAATTCAATTAATTCCGCTACTGATAGATATTCATCTTCGTGAGACATGTGTCTGCTCCAGAGTGTTGACTATGAAAAGATCAAATTTGATTGCCACGAAATATGGCACGGATCGTCCAGAAAAGCCACCCAGATCAGGCCTAGAAAGGTAAGTTTATCGCGAGATCGCAGCGCCAATATCAATTCAAAAGTGAAATCAAAATCACAGAAACAAATTTTCAACATTTTATTAACTGCGCCGTATTTTAGCATTTCGTTTTTGTGGCCACTTTAGGGCTTATTGAATAAAACTTGCGTGATTAGTCACGTTAGGTGCATACGCTAAACCGCTTTTGGGGTGCATAAATCCTCAGCTTGTTATCAAAAAGTGCATAATAGTGAATAAAAAATCACGATTAATAAGCAAAATTCAATTCTAACAAGCCACGAATTGAGCATAGATCCTCAAAAACGTTGTTCCGTTCGATAGCCAGTTAGTTGGAATTTAATCTGTATAAACTTAAAAATCACAGGTTTTATGACCAATTATTACCCAAATACCTTGTATTAACTCAATCTACAAAACTTGCATATTACGGACAAGCTTGTCATAAATAGACGCTGGATTAATAGTAAGGATGCAAAATGAGTAAGCTGTACGTTGGCTCCGAAGTCGGTCAATTGAGACGAGTTCTCCTAAATAGACCTGAAAGAGCACTCACCCACCTCACCCCTTCAAACTGTCATGATCTTCTATTTGATGATGTACTTGCCGTTGAAGCCGCTGGTGAAGAACATGATGCCTTTGCAGAAACGCTGCGCAGCCAAGACGTAGAAGTACTACTGCTGCATGACCTGCTAGTAGAAACGCTTGCCGTATCTCAGGCTCGTGAGTGGTTGCTGAATACTCAAATCTCAGATTTCCGTTATGGGCCGACTTTCGCCCGTGACTTAAGAAACTACCTTGCTCAAATGGATAATGAGCATCTAGCAACGATCTTACTCGGTGGCTTGGCCTACTCTGAGCTTCCTATCAAATCATCATCGATGCTGCCTAAAATGCATCGACCACTCGATTTCGTTATCGAGCCACTGCCTAACCACCTATTTACGCGAGATACTTCTTGCTGGGTTTACGGTGGTGTATCGCTTAACCCAATGATGAAGCCTGCACGTCAACGTGAAACGAACCACCTGCGTGCTATCTACCGCTGGCACCCAGTGTTCGCAGGCCAAGATTTCATTAAGTACTTTGGTGACGAAGACCTTCACTACGACAACGCTAACATTGAAGGCGGTGACGTACTGGTTATCGGTAAAGGTGCGGTACTGGTTGGTATTTCAGAGCGTACGAAACCACAAGGTGTCGAAAACCTAGCGGCTAGCCTATTTAGATCAGGCCAAGCGAGCGAAGTGATTGCGATCGATCTACCAAAACACCGCTCTTGTATGCACCTTGATACGGTGATGACACACATGGATATCGACACGTTCTCTGTCTATCCAGAGATCGTTCGTAAAGACCTCGACACTTGGCGCTTAACGCCAAAAGAAAACGGCGAAATGCGTGTCGAGAAAGCTGAAAACTACCTGTCAGCGATTGAAGGCGCACTAGGCCTTGATCAACTGAAGATCATCACTACCGGCGGTGATAACTACGAAGCTGAGCGTGAACAGTGGAATGACGCTAACAACGTACTGACAGTGAAACCTGGTACCGTGATTGGTTATGAGCGTAATGTTTACACCAATGAGAAATACGACAAGGCGGGTATCGAAGTTCTAACGATTCCTGGCAACGAGCTAGGCCGTGGTCGTGGCGGCGCACGCTGTATGAGCTGCCCTATCGAAAGAGATGGTATCTAAGTCAAAGAGCTCAGTTAAACGGACTCAATAACTTATCTAGGCCAGTATTCATTTACTGGCCTTTTTTATTAAATAAATAAAATAAATATTCACAAATATAGCATTTTTATGTTTAACTGAGTTCTTCATTGATTCTATATTCGCAAGGAGCGAGAGATGGCCTTTAATCTTCGCAATCGTAACTTTCTAAAACTTCTCGACTTTACTCCTAAAGAGATTCAGTTTTTACTCGATCTGTCTGCTGATCTAAAAAAAGCTAAGTATGCAGGAACAGAGCAGAAAAAGCTTAACGGTAAAAACATCGCTTTGATCTTTGAAAAAGCATCAACTCGAACTCGATGTGCTTTTGAAGTAGCCGCCTTTGATCAAGGTGCTCAAGTCTCTTACCTTGGCCCTTCTGGTTCTCAGATTGGTCAAAAAGAATCAATGAAAGATACGGCTCGTGTATTGGGACGTATGTACGATGGCATCGAATATCGTGGTTTTGGCCAGAGTATTGTTGAAGACCTAGGCGCTTATGCGGGCGTGCCTGTTTGGAATGGCTTAACCGATGAGTTCCACCCTACTCAGATTTTGGCTGATTTCCTCACTATGCTTGAGCATGGCCGCGGGAAGCATCTACACCAAATCAGCTTTGCTTACCTAGGCGATGCACGCAATAACATGGGTAACTCTCTGTTAGTCGGAGCCGCGAAGATGGGCATGGATATTCGCCTTGTCGCGCCTAAAGCATTCTGGCCAGAAGAGCAGCTTGTTGAAGAGTGCCAAGCTATCGCGCAAAGCACAGGTGCCAACATCACGCTGACAGAAGACGTTGCTGAAGGCGTGAAAGGTTGTGATTACCTATACACCGATGTTTGGGTTTCGATGGGCGAAGCCCCTGAAGCTTGGGACGAACGTGTGGCGGTAATGAAACCATACCAAGTGAATATGGATGTCATTAAGCTAACTGGTAACCCTCAAGTGAAGTTCATGCACTGCCTACCCGCTTTCCACAACAATGAAACTGTGATTGGTCAGCAAGTCTCTGACAAGTATGGAATGAACGGCTTGGAAGTGACTGACGAAGTGTTTGAATCTGACTACTCGATTGTATTTGATGAAGCTGAAAATCGCATGCACACCATCAAGGCGGTGATGGTCGCGACGCTTGGTCAATAGACAATAATGAAAGTAAACAAAAGCTTGATGTAATCGCTTGCGCTCACAAATTGAAAGCGTATAATTCTCGGCAATTTGTCTGAGAGTAGTGAAAATGACGCCAAGCAATGTTGTGATAAAACATAATGATATTGTGAAAACACATAGTAATATTGTGAAAACACCAAATATTGCTCGTAAGCTAAGATGCTTACCAGGCCGTCTATTCTGCTTTTCAGCACTTTTTTAAAGCCTCCCATTATGGGGGGCTTTTTTATGGCCAATACATTATTGTGGGGAAGAAGATCATGGCGAATTCGCTCTATCAAAAGCACATCATCTCAATTCCAGAGCTTTCTCGTGAAGAGCTAGAATTAATTGTTCAAACGGCAGGTCAGCTAAAGGCTGAGCCAAACCCAGAACTCATCAAGAACAAAGTTGTTGCCAGCTGCTTCTTCGAACCTTCTACGCGAACTCGTCTCTCTTTTGAAACTGCGATTCAACGCATCGGTGGTGATGTGATTGGTTTCGACAGTGGTGGTAACACTTCTTTGGCAAAGAAAGGCGAAACGCTAGCGGACTCGGTACAGGTTATCTCTTCATACGTTGACGCTTACGTGATGCGTCACCCTCAAGAAGGCGCAGCGCGTCTGGCTTCTGAGTTCTCAAACGGTGTACCTGTTATTAACGCAGGTGACGGCGCAAACCAACACCCAACACAAACGTTACTAGACCTATTCTCTATCGCTGAGACACAAGGCCGCCTCGACAACCTAAACGTTGCATTCGTTGGTGACCTTAAGTACGGCCGTACGGTTCACTCGTTGACTCAAGCACTAGCAAAATTCGACAACATCTGTTTCTACTTCGTGGCTCCAGAAGCACTAGCGATGCCAGACTACATTTGCGAAGAGCTTGATGAAGCGGGCATCAAGTACCAACTATTGACGGACATGGAAGATGTGATTCCTGAACTAGATGTCTTGTACATGACTCGAGTTCAAAAAGAGCGCTTCGATGAGTCAGAATACGCGCACATAAAATCCGCATACATCCTGACCGCTTCGATGCTGGAAAATGCACGCGATAACCTGAAGGTTCTGCACCCTCTTCCTCGCGTTGATGAAATTACTGTCGATGTCGATAAAACACCTTACGCTTACTACTTCCAGCAAGCAGAGAATGGTGTTTACGCCCGTGAAGCATTGCTAGCCCTTGTTCTTAACGAAACGCTGTAGAGGAGAGATATAATGTCTAAAGAGACTCAATTAAAAGTTGAAGCAATCAGAAACGGTACTGTTATCGACCATATCCCAGCCAATATCGGGATCAAGGTTCTAAAACTGTTCGACATGCACAACTCTCATCAGCGCGTGACGATTGGCCTAAATCTGCCGTCTTCTGCACTAGGCGGAAAAGACCTGCTCAAGATTGAGAATGTGTTTATCACAAAAGAACAGGCGAGCAAGCTGGCACTTTATGCGCCTCATGCAACAGTGAACCAAATAGAAGATTACGAAGTAGTTAAGAAGCTACCACTAGAACTTCCTGAGCAAATCAACGATGTGTTCGAGTGTCCAAATACTAACTGTATTACTCACAATGAACCGGTTGAAAGCAGCTTTAAGATCTTTGAAAAGAAAGAAGATATTCGATTGAAGTGTAAGTATTGCGAAAAAGTCTTCTCTCGCGAGATCGTGACAGAAAGATAACGTCATACGGCAAAGAAGACCGAATGTAAAAACTATCAAATACCTCGCCTATACGGGGTATTTTGCGCTTTACCTAGCCAAAGTTTGAAGGCACACTGAAAATTGATTTTTATCTAATAACTGATGGAATAAACCAATGACTAAAGTACTTCACACAGAATCTGCTCCAGCTGCAATCGGCCCATACGTACAAGGCGTTGACCTTGGCAACATGGTACTGACTTCTGGTCAAATCCCAGTAAACCCAGCAACTGGTGAAGTATCTGCTGATATCGCAGAGCAAGCTCGCCAATCTCTAGACAACGTTCAAGCGGTTGTTGAAGCTTCAGGCCTGACTGTAAAAGACATCGTAAAACTAACGGTATTCGTTAAAGACCTAAACGACTTCGGCACAGTAAACGAGGTTTACGGCAAATTCTTCGATGAGCACGGCGTTGCAAACTACCCTGCACGTTCATGTGTTGAAGTAGCTCGTCTGCCAAAAGATGTAGGTATCGAGATCGAAGCTATTGCGGTTCGCAAATAGGTTTTAATCTCTAGATTAAACACCTTCTAATAAACGACTTAGCGTAATGCTGAGTGTTTATTAGATACAAAAAAAGGTTGCCCAGTTGGCAACCTTTTTTATTGTCTGTCGTTTAGCTTAAATGATTACTTCTTATTAAGATCGACCACTTCTTTGTCTAACTCTTCAAGCTTAGCAGCCATCTGCTCACGAGCTAGGTTAGCCAGTTCACGAACATTAGACTTGTCGTAGCCTTCAGTGCTGATTGGTGGCAGCATTTCAACAATCACGTGACCATTGTTCCAACGGTTTAGCTTCACGCCACCGGTTGAGCTACACACGATAGGGATGATAGGCAAGCCAGCACCAATCGCAGCATGGAATGCACCTGTTTTGAATGGCAGCAGACCACGGCCACGAGAACGAGTGCCTTCAGGGAACATCCAAACTGAAACATCGCTCTCTTTTAGACTCGTCACGACCTGATCAATCGTACCTACCGCTTTGCTACGGTTAGCACGGTCAATTAGGATGTTACCCGTCAACCAGTAAAGCTGACCAAATAGAGGCATCCACACTAGGCTTTTCTTACCAACAGTTACCACTTTTGGCGTTACCGCTGATGAAATCGTGAATAGATCCCAGCTGTTTTGGTGGTTCGCCACATAAACATGTTGGCCGCGAGAGTAGGCATCTTCTGGGATGCGAAGCTCTAACTTCATGCCGAAGATCTTCGACATGCGACCGAAATAACGGCCAAAGGTAAATACGTGTTTCGGGTTGCGTGGACTTAATAGGCAGTAACCACAACCAAATACAAACATAAGAATCGCAAATATCGCCACTGCGAAAATACGTAATATTGCTATCATTTTGTTCCTCACCGACCGCCAAGTTGATTCATCTATTCGCGCAAAAATGAGCAATAGATTTACTCGCGGTAAATACAACTATAAAAAAGCCGAAACCAAGGTTCCGACTTTTATGTTTTCATCTTACTGATTCATGAATCCACTAACCTAGGTTAGTTCGACTCACTAAATCGTGTAATGTTTGCGCCTAAGGCTGACAATTTATCTTCAATCTTATCGTAGCCACGATCGATGTGATAAATACGGTCAACGATGGTTTCACCTTGAGCAATACAGCCAGCAATAACAAGGCTCGCAGATGCGCGAAGGTCCGTTGCCATTACTTGAGCGCCGCTCAGTTTTTCCGTTTCACCACAGATAGCCGTGTTACCTTCGATTTCCGCTTTTGCACCCATTCGCTGTAACTCAGGAATGTGCATAAAACGGTTTTCAAAGATAGTCTCAGTGATAACACCACTGCCCTTCGCCATCATGTTAAGCAGAGTAAACTGTGCTTGCATGTCGGTTGGGAAACCAGGGTGAGGTGCCGTTACGATTTTCACCGCTTTCAGTTCACGACCCGTCATATCAAGACAGATCCAGTCTTCGCCCGTTTCAACCTTCGCACCCGCTTCTTCAAGCTTCGCTAAGGCAGCTTCAAGAAGATGAGCGTTGGTGTTGCGACAAACCACTTTACCGCCAGAAACAGCAGCAGCAACCAGGAAAGTACCTGTTTCAATACGGTCAGCAACCACAGAGTGTTGGCCACCACCAAGACGTTCAACGCCTTCGATAGTAATCGTATCTGTACCTGCGCCAGAAATTTTAGCACCCAGTTTGTTTAGGAAGTCAGCCGTATCAACAATCTCAGGCTCACGCGCTGAGTTATCGAGTACTGTTGTTCCTTCCGCTAGCGTTGCTGCACACATGATAGTAATGGTGGCACCCACACTTACTTTATCCATCACGATGTGCGCGCCTTTCAGACGGCCATCAACACTTGCTTTCACATAACCATCTTCCAACTTAATGGTCGCACCTAGTTGCTCTAGGCCGTGGATATGCAGATCAACAGGTCGAGCACCAATTGCACAACCGCCTGGAAGTGACACTTGGCCTTCACCAAAACGAGCGACTAGAGGACCTAAAGCCCAGATAGAAGCACGCATTGTTTTCACTAAATCGTAAGGCGCACAAAATTCATTAATTTCGCTGCCATCAACATGAACACTACCATTACGCGATACTTTTGCGCCTAAACGCTTAAGCAGTTCCATCGTAGTATCGATGTCACGTAGGTGAGGAACGTTACTTACTTCCACTGGCTCTTCAGCAAGAATTGAAGCAAATAAGATAGGTAGCGCTGCATTTTTTGCGCCTGAGATCGTCACTTCACCGCTTAGCGGCTTATCCGATCCAATAACTCGAAACTTTTCCATCATAAACCTTAAAGTGACATCAGTTTCTTATCACGTTCCCACTCTTCCGGCGTGAAAGCCTTAATAGAAAGAGCATGGATGTCATTGCGTTGAATGTATTCCATTAGTGGGCCGTAGATTAGTTGCTGCTTCTTAACTCGATTCATGCCGTCAAAACATGGATCAACCGCAACAACTTCGTAATGACTGCCTTCCCCTTTCACGAAAATTTCCTGAAGGTTCAGTGCTTCTGCTAATAATTCTTGTACTTTTGTGCTGTCCACAAATAGCTCCTGCCTAATTTTTTATGTGTTCTGCCATCATTGGCTGGATATTGCTCAATTGGAACAACGTTCGTAATTGTTCTGGCACGAAACTGAGCATTATATGACAGTTTTGATTTTTTGCATGCTCTAATAAGTGAATTAGCATCACCATTCCTGCTGAATCGACTCGATTTATATGGCTAAGGTCAATTTCAACGCTCGATTCCGTCGTTTGCCACTTTTCCAATATACGCCAGATTGCAGGGACACTGTCTCGGTCTAAATCACCGAACAGTTGATACTCTTTAGAGCTTAGTGCTTGCCATTGAGAATGGCTCATTATTTGTTACTCTCAAAACGAATCGGTTGTGCGGCTAATTTCTCTAGTTCGTCTGCAACTTGTAAGATGCCTTCTTGACGAATCTTAGTATTCCACTCCGATTGCTTGCTCGACAACAAGCTAATACCTTCGGCAACCATATCAAATGCTTTCCACTCGCCAGATTTCTTGTCTTTGCGAAGCTTAAATTCAAGCTTAATGTTTGGTCGCGGCGTATCGATGATGTCGACCTTGATACTGGTAATGCGGCTATCCGCTTTGATTTTTGGTTCTGGACCAAATTCAATCGTCTGATCTGTGTATTGAGTCAGCACTTGGGCATAAGAAGAAACAAGGTATTTACGGAATGAATCGATAAACACGCCCACGTCTTTTCTATCCGCGCCTTTCAAGTTTGGTCCAAGTAACTTAAGAGCTGCATATTGTGCATTCACATAAGGCATCAACTCTTCTTCCACGATGACCTTCAATAACTCTGGATCTTGGTGGATGTTGTCTTGTTCACTCTTCAAACGCTCAAATGCCACTTCGGCCACTTGAGTCATCATCTGGTAAGGCTGAGTACGGTCAATCGATTCTGCAGCAAAGGCTTGGGTAGAAATAAGCAACGCCATTGCCGCCATAAACATTGATTTCAAGTAACCAATAGCTTTTAAATAACTAATAGTTTTCAACATTATCTTATTCCTTAGCTTCGCTGTCATTAGAACCACCAACGCTATACAGCACTTGGCCAATCAAATCTTCTAGTACCAATGCTGACTTAGTGTCTTCAATTGAATCACCATCGACCAACATCTCTTCATCATCAAAAATGAAGCCTGGAACCAGACTAATGTACTGCTCACCAATTAAGCCAGATGTTAAAATTTGAGCACTAGAGGTATCTGGAAATTGTGAGTACTTCCCGTCAATAGACAGTTCAACGACAGGAAGGTAGCTCTCGGTATCAAGCTCAATGCTTTTAACTCGTCCAACAACGACGCCACCCACTTTCACTGGAGAACGAACTTTTAGGCTGCCAATGTTGTCAAAGGTCGCTTTTAGATTGTAAGTATGGTTCGAACCTATGCCTTTTACGTCAGCGACTTGAAAGATCATGATTAAGATTGCGCAAATTCCGGCAATAACAAAGGTGCCGACCCATAATTCTAATTTTCGAGTTTGTTGCATGATTAATTCCCAAACATCAATGCGGTAAGAACAAAATCTAGCCCTAGTACCGCTAGAGAAGAGTGCACTACAGTGCGTGTGGTTGCCTGACTGATACCTTCTGAAGTCGGTACTGCGTCATAACCATTGAAAAGTGCGATCCAAGTTACGGTGATAGCGAAGACCATACATTTGATCATGCTGTTACCAATATCTCGGCCAAGTTCTACTGAAGACTGCATCGCAGACCAGAAACTGCCGTGATCAATGCCTTTCCAATCAACACCAACCAGTTGACCGCCCCAAATACCTACCGCCATAAAAATCATAGCAAGCAATGGCATTGAGATAAGCCCGGCCCAAAGACGTGGTGCAATAATGCGTTTAAGAGGGTCAACGGCCATCATCTCAAGGCTTGAGATCTGCTCTGTTGCCTTCATTAACCCAATCTCTGCCGTGAGTGCTGAACCGGCTCGACCTGCAAATAATAACGCAGTCACCACAGGCCCCAACTCACGCAACAGTGAAAGCGCGACCATTTGACCAAGGTTTCCCTCAGCGCCGTAGTCAATTAACACGACATAGCCCTGCAGGCTGAGCACCATGCCGATAAACAGACCCGAAACTAAAATAATAGCCAATGACTGAACGCCAACGCTATAAAGTTGTTTTACTAATAAGGGGAAGTTTTTTAGTCGCGGGATGCCAAACAAAGCCCCAAATAACATCAGGCTTGCTCGACCAAATGACTCACAGCTCGCAAGTGTACGCTTACCGACACCCGCAATAGTTTTAACAATCATATTAAAACAAATCCTTTTCTAAGCTCTTCGCAGGGAATCTAAATGGTACTGGACCATCGGCTTCGCCTTGCAAAAATTGCTGCACTCTCGGATCGCTATTGTTGTACAACTCATCAGGTGTTCCAGCGGCAATAATCTTGCTATCTGCCATGAGGTAAACCCAATCAGCAATACTCATCACCTCTGGCACATCGTGAGAAACAACAATCGAGGTTAAGCCCAAGGCTTGATTGAGATTTCGTATCAATTCAACCAATACGCCCATGGTGATGGGATCTTGGCCAACAAACGGCTCATCGTACATGATAAGTTCTGGATCTAGTGCGATTGCGCGCGCCAGTGCGGCACGCCTAGCCATTCCGCCAGACAACTCACTCGGCATCAATTGCGCAGCACCACGTAATCCTACCGCTTCAAGCTTAAGTAATACGATGGTACGAATGAATTTTTCATTAAGTTCAGTGTGCTCTCGCAGCGGAAACGCCACATTATCAAAGACATTGAGATCCGTAAAAAGCGCACCCGATTGGAATAGCATGCTCATTTTCTTACGTGCTTGATATAGCTTTCGACGTGATAATGCAGGGATATTGTCACCATCAAACCAAACTTCGCCTTCATCTGGCGGCAGTTGCCCACCGATCAAACGCAGTAAAGTCGTTTTGCCGATCCCAGACGGCCCCATGATGGCGGTTATCTTGCCTTGAGGCACCTCTAAACTGATGTCATCAAAGATAACGCGGTCACCGCGTGAGAAGCTGAGGTTCTTAACTTTCACAAGCTCAGTGTTCAACATATTTTTGTTGTTTCCTTGCTTTAAAAAACGCCAATTATGGCTGCAATAATAATGAGTCTACTTTAGAATTAAAAGCACTGTTCAATTAATTCATATTAAACAGGAATCTATGCAGGGATTTGAAAGCATTAGGAAATTATCTATTGATCTCTCTTTCTTGCCTGCTAACTGGTAATTAATTTGCCGAGTGACTTCCCTTTTATCTAGCAACAGGTCAAAATTAGCGGTTAATTCTCCGTTTTTATTAATTTTTTAGGAATCATCATGCTTGAAGCGATTGCGTTTCTTATTATCGGTCTAGGTTTTTTGGTGTGGAGTGCAGATAAGCTGGTTTACGGTGCCGCTGCTCTTGCTCGCAACTTCGGTATTTCACCACTAGTTATCGGTATGACGATCTTAGCAATGGGGTCTTCGGCTCCTGAAATGATGGTTTCTGCGACAGCAGCCCTTGATGGCAAAACAGATACAGCTGTAGGCAACGTACTGGGCTCTAACATCGCCAACATCGCGCTGATTTTAGGTATTACAGCCCTTATCAAGCCGTTATCGATTAGCTCAGGCGTGATTCGTCGTGAACTACCATTAATGATCGGTGTCACTCTGCTAGCGGGCGCCCTATTGTGGGATAACCATTTAGGCTTCTATGAAGGCGTGTTGTTGTTTGTTCTTTTTGCCGCGTTTTTGTTTGCTATGTTGCAAATCAGCCGCAGCGAGAAAAAGAACGGCGATGCTTTCCTTGATGAGCAAGAATCAGAGATCCCTGAAGGCGTAAGTAACCCTAAGGCTGCAATGTGGGTCGTGATTGGTCTAATCGTCCTACCTTTAGCTGCTGATATGCTGGTAGATAACGCTGTGATCATCGCGAAGTTCTTCGGCATGAGCGACCTTGTCATTGGTTTAACCATCATTGCTGTTGGTACTAGCCTTCCTGAACTTGCAGCATCACTAGCCGGCGTTATGAAGGGTGAAGATGATATGGCTGTAGGTAATATCATTGGTTCAAACGTATTCAACATCCTTGCTGTTATGGGTATCCCGGGCATCCTAAACCCTTCGATCTTGAGCGAGTTCGCTATGGGTCGTGACTTCTGGGTAATGCTAGGCGTATCGCTACTACTTGTTGTGATGGCACTAGGAAAATCTCGTAGTGTGAATCGTATTGAAGGCGGCGTGTTAATTGTGACGTTCGTGGCCTACCAAAGTTACCTATTAATGAACATGTCGGCTTAATTGTTGATTTAACTTCCCGTACTTGGAGTATTTGATGTCTCAGCCATTTGATTACCGCAGCGTTGCAAAACAAGTTTTGGAAACCGAAGTTGCAGGTCTCACTCAATTAGACCAATATTTTAATGATGATTTTTGTAAAGCTTGCGACCTTATCCTGAACAACAAAGGCAAAGTCGTTGTGATGGGCATGGGTAAATCAGGCCACATTGGCAACAAAATCGCAGCAACATTGGCAAGTACCGGGACATCGGCTTTCTTTGTTCACCCAGGCGAAGCGGCGCATGGCGACTTAGGCATGATCGAACCTGGTGATATTGTGATTGCAATATCCAACTCCGGCGAATCGGGAGAAATCCTCAGCCTATTTCCTGTGTTAAAGCGTCTGAGCATCAAGATCATCAGCATGACAGGCAAGCCAGCATCAAACATGGCAACCCTGTCTGATATCCATTTACAAATTTCAGTACCGGAAGAAGCTTGTCCGCTGGGCTTAGCACCAACAACAAGCACCACGGCGACTTTGGTCATGGGTGATGCATTAGCCGTTGCACTTTTGCAGGCTCGAGGCTTCACCGCTCAAGACTTTGCCCTGTCTCATCCTGGTGGCGCTTTAGGTCGTCAGTTGCTGTTGAAGCTCGACGACATCATGCACACAGGCGATTCACTTCCTGTTGTAGCACCCGACGCACTAGTAAGAGACGCTCTACTAGAGATATCTCAGAAAGGCTTAGGCATGACAGCAATCGTTGGTGAAGATGGCCAAATGGCCGGTATTTTTACCGATGGTGATTTACGTCGTATCTTAGACAAACGCGTTGATATCCATAACACGCAGATCGGTGATGTGATGACGCTAAACCCGACGGTAGCCGAGCCAAACATGCTCGCGGTTGAGGGCTTAAACTTGATGCAAGCGAAGAGCATCAATGGCCTGATGTTATGCCAAGAAGGTAAATTAGTCGGAGCGTTAAACATGCATGACTTACTGAAAGCAGGAGTAATGTAATGACACAGACAGTCGAAACTCTATACGGCACTGTTAATTCAGATGTATTTGCAATTGCAAAAGAGATCAAACTGCTGATTTGCGATGTCGATGGTGTCTTCTCTGATGGTCGCATCTACATGGGCAACAACGGTGAAGAGCTGAAAACCTTCCACACTCGTGACGGTTACGGTATCAAATCACTGATGAACGCAGGCATTGAAATCGCGATCATCACGGGTCGCAAATCTCAAATTGTTGAGAATCGTATGACCGCTCTAGGCATTAAGCTGATTTATCAAGGTCAAGACGATAAAGTTAAGGCATACCAAGATATTTGCGATAAGCTTTCTGTAAACCCTGAAAATACAGGTTACATCGGAGACGATCTGATTGACTGGCCTGTAATGGAAAAAGTTGGCTTGAAGGTCTGTGTGGCAGATGGGCACCCGCTACTTGCAAAGCGTGCAAACTACGTGACAACCATTAACGGTGGTCATGGCGCGGTACGTGAAGTCTGTGACCTTATTTTACAAGCAAGAAATGAACTCGACGTGCATAAAGGTTTAAGCATATGAGTTTTACTCGTATTATCTATTTAATACTCATATTTATTGCCTCTTGGTCGACCTATTACTTGTACGACAAAGAGCAAACATCAACGATACAAGTGGCTCCAAATTTGGAGCTGCCCGCGTTTAGTGGCAAAAGCCTGAACAACATTAGCTACGACGAAAGCGGTATTCGCAGCTATCAGGTTGAATCGACGTATTTAGAACACTACTCAGTAGTTGGCGATACGCACTTTCAAAACCCAGTTCTTTCGGTATTCCGTGAAGGGCACACGATTGAATGGCAAGTCACCGCTGATCGCGCGATTATGGATGAGAATCAAGTTGTCACGTTTTATGACAACGTCGTGGCAAAGAACCTGTTGCCAGAAGCCAGCTTCGATACAATGACCACAGATAAAATGGTTGTTGAGCTGCCTAGCCGAGATTTTTATTCAGAGACTCCGGTCCATATGATCGGTACATTTTTTGAAACTGAGGGACAAGCAATGAAAGGTAACTTCGGTACCAACAATGCAACCCTCTTTAATTCTGTTCAAGGTAGATATGAAACTCTTACACCTTAGTTTATTCGCTTTGACCCTTGCGGCACCTAATGTCTATGCTCTGTCTTCGGATAGTGAGCAACCTGTCTACATTGACTCAGACAGCCAGCAATTGGATATGAAAAGTAACCAAGTGACTTTCCTTGGTGATGTGAACCTTAAACAAGGCAGCATCAATATCAATGCCGATAAGGTTATTGTTACTCGTAATGCCGTAAACGGTGAGATTGAAGAAATTCAAGGCTTCGGTAAGCCAGCAACCTTCTCTCAGCTTACTGACGACGGTAAGACACTCTACGGTGAAGCTGACGACCTGCACTACCAGCTTGTTGCCGACCGACTGATCATGACTAAGAATGCGATGTTATCTCAAGATGGCAGCATCATTCGCGGTTCTAAGATCACTTACCAGATCGGTTCTCAGAAATTAGTCGCTGACAGTGGTGAAAACAAACGAGTGTCAACGGTTTTACAACCAACGGAAGTGAATAAGTAACGATGGCTGTTCTTAAAGCAAAAAACCTAGCGAAAACCTACAGTAAACGTAAGGTTGTTACCGATGTAAGCTTACAGGTAGAGTCAGGCCAGATCGTCGGTCTGCTTGGGCCTAACGGTGCAGGTAAAACCACATCTTTCTATATGATTGTTGGTTTGGTGGCGCGTGATGAAGGTACCATCAGCATTGATGACCGAGACATCAGTATCTTACCAATGCACAGCCGCTCTCGTCTTGGTATCGGTTACCTGCCTCAAGAAGCATCGATTTTCCGTAAGTTGTCCGTAGAGAACAACATCATGGCGGTTTTACAAACCCGTGATGAAATGACCAACGAACAACGCCAAGATAAGCTGGAAGACCTGCTAGAAGAGTTCCACATCCAACATATCCGCACCAGCAATGGTATGGCTCTGTCGGGTGGTGAGCGTCGTCGTGTAGAGATTGCTCGTGCACTAGCAGCAAACCCGCAGTTCATTCTATTGGATGAACCATTCGCCGGTGTTGACCCGATCTCAGTAATCGATATCAAAAAAATCATTGTTCACCTGCGTGATCGCGGCTTGGGCGTTTTGATTACCGACCACAACGTTCGTGAAACATTAGACGTGTGTGAAAAAGCTTACATCGTAAGCCAAGGACACCTGATCGCTGAGGGTACTCCTGAAGATGTTCTCAATAACGAACAAGTTAAACAAGTTTATCTAGGCGAACAATTCCGTCTATGATTATATAGAGAGTATCGAGAGTTCTAAGAATAATAACTAGGTAAGTCACACTGAATGAAACCCTCATTACAACTTAAGCTAGGCCAACAGTTAGCAATGACTCCTCAATTGCAGCAAGCGATTCGTTTGTTGCAATTGTCTACTTTAGATTTGCAGCAAGAGATTCAAGAAGCACTTGAATCTAACCCACTACTCGATGTCGAAGAAGGCAATGAAGATACGCCAACATCGGAAGAAAAACCTAGCAGTGACGAAAAAGAAACTGTTGAAGCCACAGAGCAAGACTTAACTGATAGCTCAGACTTAATCGAAAAATCAGAGATTGGCAACGAACTAGAAATCGACACAACTTGGGAAGACGTCTACAGCGCGAACACCGGTAACACGGGTATTGCGATTGATGACGACATGCCGGTTTATCAAGGCGAAACCACTCAAAGCCTGCACGATTACCTACTTTGGCAACTCGACTTAACGCCATTCACTGACACCGACCGAAGCATCGCTTTTGCATTAATCGATGCCATCGACGACTACGGCTACCTCACTGTAACTTGTGAAGACATCCTTGAAAACTTCGACAATGAAGAGATCGAGCTTGATGAAATTGAAGCGGTACGTAAACGAATTCAGCAGTTTGATCCGCTAGGTGTCGGTTCAGTCAACCTGCAAGATTGCTTGTTACTGCAACTGGCAACCTTTCCCCAAGATACGCCTTGGCTTAACGAAGCTAAGTTAGTACTTACTAGCCATATCGACCAACTCGGCAATCGCGATTACAAACTGGTTATCAAAGAGACCAAGTTGAAAGAAGCAGAACTACGTGAAGTTTTGCAACTGATTCAACAGCTGGACCCTCGTCCTGGCAGTAAGATTACTCCGGATGAAACTGAGTATGTGGTTCCAGATGTATCTGTCTTCAAAGACCTTGGCAAATGGTTAGTGACCATTAACCCTGATAGCGTGCCTAAGTTGAAAGTGAATCAGCAGTACGCTGATCTGGGCAGTAAAGGCAACAGCGCCGACAATCAATACATCCGCTCAAATTTGCAAGAAGCAAAGTGGTTAATTAAAAGCCTAGAGAGCCGAAATGAGACGCTACTCAAAGTTGCGCGATGCATTGTTGAACATCAGCGTGATTTCTTCGAACATGGCGAAGAAGCGATGAAGCCAATGGTTCTTAATGATGTTGCGTTAGCTGTTGATATGCACGAATCCACGATCTCTCGTGTGACGACTCAAAAATTCATGCATACGCCACGTGGCATCTTCGAGCTCAAATACTTTTTCTCAAGCCATGTCAGCACTGACAATGGCGGTGAATGTTCATCTACAGCAATTCGCGCACTCATCAAGAAGCTTGTCGCAGCGGAAAATACCGCGAAGCCTCTAAGTGATAGTAAGATTGCTGCTTTACTGGCTGACCAAGGAATTCAGGTAGCTAGACGTACCATAGCGAAATACCGTGAGTCTCTGGGCATTGCCCCATCGAGTCAGCGTAAACGCCTGCTATAAGCTCATTTAGTCGCTAGTTACTTAGCAACTATGATCAGGCAACCAACTGAAAAGGAAAGTCTATGCAAATCAATATTCAAGGCCATCACGTTGATCTTACCGATTCAATGCAAGACTATGTTCACACCAAATTCGACAAACTTGAGCGCTTCTTTGATCATATCAATAGCGTTCAGGTTGTTTTAAAAGTTGAGAAAATCAATCAAATCGCAGAAGCTACCCTGCATATAAATCAGGGGGAAATCCATGCGACAGCAACAGATGAAAGCATGTATGCCGCGATTGATTCATTGGTTGATAAACTCGTCCGCCAACTCAACAAGCACAAAGAAAAGCTAAGTAGTCACTAACATGCAATTAAGCGAAGTACTTTCATTGGACTGCACCAAAAGTGCAGTCCAATGCACAAGCAAAAAAAGAGCCCTTGAGCTCATCAGCCAGATAGCAGCTGAGAGCTGCGGTCAAGATTCAACAGAGCTATTTGAGTGTATGTTGAGCCGTGAGAAGATGGGCAGTACCGGTATTGGTAATGGTATCGCGATTCCCCATGCTCGTATGAATGTCAGTGATAAAGCGATAGCTGTATTACTGCAATGCCAAGATCCTATCGAATTTGATGCGATTGATAATCGTCCTGTCGACCTACTATTTGCCCTGCTTGTTCCTAGCGAACAATGCAAAGAGCATCTAAAAACCCTTTCTTGTATGGCAGAACGACTAAACGACAAGCAGACTCTTAAACAGCTGCGTAATGCTCAGAGCGATCAAGAGCTTTACGACATCATGATTCAAGTGCCAACTTGCGAGCAATAACATGCGATTAATCGTGGTTAGTGGCCAATCAGGGGCCGGTAAAAGTGTTGCGTTACGAGTCCTAGAAGACTTGGGGTATTACTGTGTCGATAATCTACCAGTAAACCTGCTCAACAACTTTGTCGAATCGGTACGCGAAAGCAACCAAAACGTTGCGGTAAGTATTGATATACGTAACCTACCGAAAGAGCCTCAGTTAGTCACCGACACGCTCGAGCAACTCGAGTCAGCTACAAACATCGATGTTGATGTATTGTTCCTCGATGCCAGCAAGCAGACACTCCTTAAGCGCTACAGCGAAACCCGCAGAATCCACCCTTTATCAATTGGCCAAGAAAAGCTATCTCTTGAGCAAGCGATTGATTTAGAGAAGACACTTCTGACACCTCTCGCAGAGCACGCCAGCATTGTGATCGACAGCAGTGACTGCAACCTCTACGAATTGAGTGAAAAGGTTCGATTTAAAGTTGAAGGCAAAGAGAAGCAAGAGCTGATCATCGTCTTTCAATCTTTCGGTTTTAAGTATGGCTTGCCAAGTGATGCCGACTACGTGTTTGATGTTCGCTTTTTGCCGAACCCTCACTGGGAACCTGCACTACGACCACTAACCGGGCTGGATGCACCAATTCACTCCTTTCTAGAAGAACACTCAGAAGTTCTGGAACTCAAGCAACAGATCCAAGGCTTTGTTGAACAGTGGTTACCAATGTTAGAGAAGAACAATCGCAGTTACCTAACGGTCGCGATTGGCTGTACTGGCGGCAAACACCGCTCGGTTTATCTAACCCAGAAAATTGGTGAGTACTTTGAGCAACTTGGCCATCAAGTTCAAATCAGACACGCCTCCCTAGAGAAGCACCAACAGGGCTAACCATGGAATTAACTCGAACTGTACTGATCCAAAATCGCTTGGGTCTTCACGCTAGAGCAGCCGTAAAGTTGGTTGAGCTTGCACAAAGCTTTGATGCAACCATCACTATCCATAGCGAAGAAGATAAAACAGCAACAGCAGACAGCGTAATGGGGTTACTTATGCTGGAATCAGCGCAAGGGCAACATATTACGATTCAAGCTGCAGGTACCGATTCACAGCAAGCACTGGATGCCGTCTGTCATCTCATTGAAGACAAGTTTGATGAGGGTGAGTAGCGAAAACGCTTCACTCACAACGCCTAAGACTCAAACAACGAACCAACCAATATTAAATCTTAGTTCTATCTAAGTTTATGATTTAAATAAGCCCCAGAATTAAGTTACTATTCCAACCATTGTTAGAATAATGAGATAGGAGGAAAATATGGCAGAGCAATTAGAATTCGACCAAGCTCACCAAACCCTCCAAGAAGTCAGCGAAGCCCTAGAAAACGGCCGATTTGTTCACGTACGCCGACAACTTCAGGACATGGAGCCTGAAGATATTGCACACCTTTTAGAAGCCTCCCCTCGCAAAAGTCGTGACGTACTCTGGCAACTCACCGATCCTGAAGACTACGGTGAAATTCTTGATGAACTAAACGAAGACGTCAAAGATGCTCTTGTGTCGAAAATGGCACCTGAGACCTTGGCAGAAGCAACCGAAGGTATGGAAACCGATGACGTCGCGTACGTACTTCGAAGCCTACCCGACGATGTTTCTCGCGAAGTCCTTTCTCAAATGGACTCCGTCGATCGTGCATTAGTTGAAACTGCCCTGTCGTACCCTGAAGATTCAGCGGGTGCGATCATGAACACCGACGTAATCACGATTCGTGGTGATGTCGATGTTGACGTTGTATTGCGCTACATGCGTATGCGTGGCGAACTGCCGGATGCAACTGATGCTCTGTATGTTATTGATGAAGAAGAACGTCTTATCGGTAACCTATCACTTACCACGCTAGTAACGACTCAACCTGATGTCCCTGTTTCAGAAGTGATGGATGATGCCGACGAAGCGATCGCGGTAGAAACCAGTGCGTCAGATATCGCGAGCCTGTTTGAACGTCGTAACTGGGTTTCTGCGCCTGTCATCGATAGTAACCAGCACCTTGTTGGTCGTATCACCATCGATGACGTGGTTGATGTTATCCGTGAAGATGCCGAACACTCAATGATGAGTATGGCGGGTATGGACGATGACGAAGATACCTTCGCACCGGTCGTAAAATCTGCTCGTCGTCGTAGTGTGTGGCTTGGTGCTAACGTACTCGCAGCACTGGCGGCAGCATCTGTATCAAACATGTTTGAAGCAACGCTCGATCAAATGGCAGCGATTGCGGTTCTGATGACTATCGTGCCTTCGATGGGGGGTGTTGCGGGTAACCAAACCGTTGCTCTGGTGATTCGTGGTTTGGCACTCGGTCATATCGGTGACAGTAACAAACGCGAACTGCTACTCAAAGAGGCAGCCATCGGCTTCCTAAACGGCGTTCTATGGGCCGTTATCATTGGTGGTATCGTGGTGGCTTGGAAAGGTAACTGGATACTGGGAGGCATCATCTCAGCGGCGATGATGACCAACTTGATTGTCGCAGGTATTGCTGGTGTAACTATCCCAGTGATGTTGAAGAAGATGAATATCGATCCAGCCCTTGCTGGCGGTATGGCACTGACCACAGTAACCGATGTTATTGGCCTATCGGTGTTCCTAGGCTTAGCGACCATACTGATCTAGTTAGCATAAGCAGTTAGCCAATTTTTGGCGAAATACAGAAAACAAAAAGGGAGCCATTGGCTCCCCTTTTTTAATTCATCAGATTCGCTTTAATTGAATTACTCACCCGCGACTTTCATCGACTCAAGCAGGATAGAACCCGTTTGAATTTGCGAACGTGTTTCTACGTCGTTACCCACAGCAACAATCTGAGTAAACATGTCTTTTAGGTTACCTGCGATTGTTACTTCTGATACTGGGTATTGGATCTCTCCGTTTTCAACCCAGAAACCTGCAGCGCCACGTGAATAATCACCCGTTACGGTGTTTACGCCTTGGCCCATCACTTCAGTGACTAGGAAGCCAGTACCCAACTCTTTTAGCATCTGCTCAAAGTTTTGACCGGTCGATTTAACGAACCAGTTATGAATACCACCAGCATGACCGGTTGGCGTCATATCCATCTTACGTGCGGCATAGCTCGTTAGTAGGTAAGTTGCTAGCACACCGTCAGTGATGATTTCACGATCTTGAGTGAACACACCTTCGCTATCGAATGGGCTTGAAGCCAAACCACGCAAGATATGTGGTCGCTCAGAAATGTTAAACCAGTCAGGTAGGATTTTCTGACCTAAATGATCCAATAAGAAAGATGACTTACGGTAAAGGTTGCCGCCACTGATCGCCATCACAAGGTGACCGATAAGACCTGTCGCAACATCGTTAGCGAACATAATTGGGTATTGGCCTGTTGGTAGCTTTTTCGCATCCAAGCGGCTAATCGTCTTTTCTGCAGCTTCCTGACCTACACGCTCAGGCGTCCACAGTTCGTCACGGTGACGTGCAACGGTGTAGCTGTAGTCACGTTCCATTTCACCATTAGCGCCTTGCCCAATTACACAGCAGCTCGTGCTATGACGACTAGAAGCATAGCTTGCTAGTAAGCCATGGCTGTTACCATAAACCTTAACGCCATAGTGGCTGTCGTAGCTTGCGCCATCACTCTGTTTGATCTTATCGCTATAAGCTAACGCTTGCTTCTCAGCAGCAATCGCAATCTCAGCGGCATAGTCAGGGTTTGGTTCATCAGGGTGAAAAAGATCCAAATCTGGAATTTCTTTTACCATGTATTCTTTTGCCGCAGGACCGGCAAATGGGTCTTCAGAAGTGTACTGAGCGATATCAAGTGCGGCCGCGACGGTTTGAGCAATCGCCTTTTCACTCAGATCAGATGTAGATGCGCTGCCTTTTTTCTGGCCGCGATAAACAGTAATACCTAGCGCACCATCACTATTAAATTCAACGTTTTCCACTTCACACATACGTGTTGAAACACTTAAACCCGTTGACTTAGTAATAGCGACCTCAGCAGCGTCTGCACTCACTGACGCCATATCCAACGCTTTAGCTACTGCGGCTTCTAGCTCAACTCTTTGCTGGGCGACTTGCTGTTTTACATCCATATCTATTCTAATTTTTTAGGTCAATATTATGTAGGATAACAAGAATTTCGCTTTCTCCCCAAGATTCTTGCTAAAATAGGCAATATATTCGTTTGAGATAGTGACATAGGCAGAAAAGATGGCTCGCAAAAACCAAAAAGCCCCATGGGAACCAGAAGAAGAAATCATCTGGGTAAGTAAGACAGAAATGAAAACCGACATGGAAGCGCTACAAAAACTGGGGGAAGAACTTGTTTCCCTGAAGCCTTCTGTATTAGACAAGTTTCCTCTGTCTGAAGATTTGGCACAAGCGATTAAAGATGCACAACGCTTTAAAAATGAAGCGAAGCGCCGTCAACTTCAATACATTGGTAAAGTAATGCGCAATGTTGATCCTGAGCCAATTCAAGCGGCTTTGGATAAAGTACGTAACAAGCACTCGCAAGCAACCGCTGAACTGCACAAGCTTGAGCAACTGCGTGATCGCGTTGTTGCTGAAGGCGATGCTGCCATTTCAGAAGTCATGGACATGTACCCTGAAGCAGACCGTCAGCGTCTTCGTCAGCTAGCTCGCCAAGCTAACAAAGAGAAATCAGCGAACAAGCCAGCAAAGGCTTCTCGTGAAATCTTCCAAATCTTAAAAGAGCTAAAGCTAGAAGACTAATCTTTGTCGCTTTATTCTGTAAGACAATAAAAGACCTAGCACATGCTAGGTCTTTTTGTTTTTGACGTACTCGATATCAAGAAGCACTCAATAACAATAAATACTCACAGGAGTGATGAGTCGTCACTCACCCGCTTTAACAAATGAGCTTAATTCTGTCTGTGGATGATCCGCCGTCAGTGCCTCTATCGAGTCTTCAACCAACACCTTACCTAGCGCCACAAACACAAACTTATTCGCGATACTGCGTGCGTCACCTAAATGGTGAGTCACCATCAAGACCGTAATATTTCGCTCTGCCGCTAATCGCTTCACTAAGCTAAGCATCTCTTCACGCAGCAAAGGATCAAGCGCAGAGAAAGGTTCATCAAGCAGCCAAATATCATGAGGTTGGACAAAACAACGCGCTAACGCAACACGCTGGCGTTGACCGCCGGATAAGTGCTCAGGCAACCTATCCAAATACTCAGCGACGCCAACTTGCGCTGCGGCTTGCTCCACAGCTTGCTTTTGGGTTGCAGTAAGCTTTAAACCTGGATGCAGACCTAAACCAATATTTTCTCGCACCGTAAGGTGAGCAAACAGGTTGTGCTCTTGAAACAACATCGCCAACGGACGCTGATGTGCTTCTTTACCAATAAGCGACTGCCCAGCCACTGATATCTCACCCGATGTAGGCTCGATGAAACCAGCAACTAGCGCCAACAGTGTAGACTTACCCGCACCACTCGGCCCCATAAACGCAACAATATCGCCCTGCTCAGCTTGAAAATCAAAGCTAAACAACTCTCTGTGATAGTGGTAATCCACATCTTTCATCACTAACATCATCGGTTCCTTAATTCTTTAGCATCGAGCTTAGATCTTCGAGTAAATAAGAATTCTATTAAGCTAAAGCTGCCGACACTCAATAACAGTAAGCTCACAGAAACTACCGCCGCCGCTTCCATTTGATAGCTGCCTAACAATTGGAATAGGTACAAAGGCAGAGTTCTAAAATCTTGGCTACCAAACAAAGCAATCGCGCTTAAGTCACCCATCGCCAACATAAAGCTAATCGAGAAGGCTTGCGCCATCGGCTTACGCAATGCTCGCCACTCCACTAACCTAAAACGCGTGAAACCTGTCATACCCAAGCTTGCACACACATACTGGTACTGCTGAGACAAATGCAGCATAGGTTGAGCTAGGGTTTTAATTACGTAAGGCAGCGCCATTAAGCTGTTGACGGCAATCACGATAAAGAAAGCTAAACTGAATACATCGGTGAATGAACGCAGTAATAAGAAGATACCCGTACTGATCACCAGCCCCGGAGTCACCAAGATAATAGTGCCAATCAGCTCGATTTTATCGGCTCGAAAATTCTTGTTCTGTAAACGCCATGCTCGGCTAGTCAGTAGTATGGCGATACCAATACCAACTGCGATAACACTTGCTAATGACGCGACTTTAACCGAGGTCATTAACGCCGCCCAAAACGGCTCGCTGCTGAGTACGGTTAATGCCTGCGAGTTAATTCCACTGACGATAACCATAGCTAATGGCGGCAATACCAGCATTGAGACTATGATGATCCAAAAGCTATCCCAAGCTTTTGACCACCAGCTGTCCTTAACCAAATATTTCTCTTCAGACAACTGACTGGCCGTCACTGAAATAGGCTTCGATAGGCGTTGAATGCTCACCGCTAGCACACCACACAGCAGCATTTGCCATATCGCGAGCAAGGCACCAGCTTGAAGGTCAAAGTCGAATTTAATCGCCTGATAAATAGCGAGCTCGATAGTGGTTGATTTAGGTCCACCGCCTAGCGCCATCACGGTAGCAAAGCTGGTAAAACACAACATGAAGACTAAGCCACACACATGTGGTAATTGCTGTCTTAAGCGAGGCCATTCAACCCATCTGAATTTGTTCCAATGACTCATACCCAAGTGAGCACAAAGCTTGTGTTGCTCGGCAGGCACGGTATCTAACGCTTGCAGAAGTAAGCGACTGGCATAAGGCAAGTTGAAGAAAACGTGCGCCAGCAAAATACCATTCAATCCGTATATGGAAAATGGCAATTCAATATCGAAGTTCGCCAAAAACTTAGCTAACCAACCACTATTGCCATAGATCGCAAGTAAGCCAAATACACCCACTAACACTGGCAGGACTAAGGTCGACGCGAACAGCCTTAACAACAAAGCGCGTCCAAAAAATTGTCTACGACACAGCGCATGAGCAATAGGTATAGCAAAGCCAACACTCAGCACCGTTGAGAGTGTCGCCTGATAAAAACTGAATTTCGTTACATGCCAATAGTAGGGATCGGACCATACTTGGCTGATATCAAGAGAAGGGGCATTGCTAAGCAATGCCCCAACTGCTGAAACCACGAAGGCGGTAATGAGTATCGCTACCCAAATCCCAACCTTAGGTGTTTTCTTTATCATAGATTGATTTTTTACCGTAAATGGTTCGCTCAGTTAACATCGAACAAACCTTTAAATACAGAAAGTTAGAAAGCTAATTTTTTAAAAGTAAATTAAAAAGTAAGTGCACTCTGCCATTCACGAATCCATGGCTTACGCTTAGCTGCAATTTCTTCGGGCGTAAAGCTTAGCGCTTTCTGAGGAACCGTAAGTTGCTCGAACCCTTTTGGAAGCTCAATATCGGTCACTGGGTACATCCAGTTGCCTGTTGGCATCGCCGATTGGAATTCATCACTTAGGATAAACGCCATAAACTCATCAGCAAGCTTTTCGTTCTTGCTGCCTTTAACCTTAGCGGCCACTTCCACTTGAGTGTAATGCCCTTCTTCGAAGCTTGCTGCTGCATACTTAGAATCGCTTTCAGCAATAATGTGGTAAGCCGGAGACGTTGTATAAGACAACACTAAATCCGACTCGCCTTCTAGGAACATAGAGTAAGCTTCAGACCAGCCTTTGGTTACAGTCACTGTTTTCTGAGCAAGCTTCTTCCATGCTGCTGTCGCTTCATCACCGTATACTGATTTCATCCAAAGCATCATGCCTTGGCCTGGTGTTGATGTACGTGGATCTTGGTAGATGACCTTAAGATCATCACGCTGCTCAACCAGTTCTTTCAAGCTCTTCGGCGGGTTTTCCAGTTTCTCTTTATTGTAAACAAAAGCAAAGTAGCCAAAGTCATAGGGTACAAAAGTGCTGTCGTTCCAACCATTAGGAAGCGTTACCGATGACGTATCAACATTATGCTCAGCCAATAAGCCCGTCGCTTTCGCTTCAGCCATCAGGTTGTTGTCGAGACCTAGCAAGATATCGGCTTTGCTGTTGCCGCCCTCAAGACGTAAACGGTTCAGAATAGACACGCCATCTTCTAGAGCGACAAAATTCACATCACAACCACACTTCTCTTCGAATGCTTTTTCAACGGCAGGACGAGGGCCCCAATCCGCAGCAAAAGAGTCATAGGTGTATATAGTCAAAGTGTTGTCTGCAGCAAAGGCAGAAAAAGAAATAGCTGTAGTAACAGCAAGGGTAGTTAATGTGAATTTCACTGGACGCTCTCCATGGTCTGAGCGGCACAGGTTTGAGGGAGGAGAACGGTAGAGGTTGTTCCTAACTCAATTCCTACGCCAGCATTATCTGGTTCAGGTTTACGGGTCCCAAGCACCTGCTTGATCTCAGCTCGCATTCATTATTTGAATGGTTCGCTCCCCGATGAGTGTTCAGAATTGTAATTTGATTTTTAACAATAAGCTATCAAGTTTGGATCAATTACGTTGATCGTAACCCCAACGTGGCACTAAACCTTGTTCGATACCAAGGTGATCTAGAATACGCGCCACCATAAAGTCGACCAGATCTTCAATTGACTTGGGTTGATGATAAAAACCCGGAGCTGCAGGCATGATCGTTACGCCCATGGTCGAAAGTTTGTGCATGTTCTCGAGATGAAGCGTCGAAAATGGCGTCTCGCGAACCACCAACAACAATTGGCCTCGCTCTTTCATGACTACGTCTGCTGCTCGCTCAATCAGGTTATCTGATAGACCATGAGCAATCGAAGCCAAGCTTCCCGCTGAACATGGACAAACGACCATCTGTTTAGGTGCTGCTGAACCAGAGGCAACCGGCGAGAACCAATCATCTTTGCCACACACCACCAGCTTTTCAGGGTCGCAGCCAAGATGTTTAACCAAAGCTTGTTTCGCCGCATCTGGCCCAGCAGGTAACTTAAGTTCATGCTCGGTCGCCAATACCACTCGCGCTGCCGATGAAATCAGCAAGTAGACCTGATAATCGGCTGCCAAAAGGCATTCAAGTAAACGCAGGCCATAAGGCGCACCGGATGCGCCAGTGAAAGCAAGGGTTATCGCTTTATCGTGTTTTGTCATGTTCTCAATTACTTCAAATTATAAGGTCGTGGATGCCGTTAGCCTTTGAGTGCCAATCCATCCAACAGTTTTTGATGAATGCCACCAAAGCCACCATTACTCATTACCAAAATTTGGTCGCCAGCTTGTGCCTCTGAGACAATTTTAGCAACGAATGCATCCATGTCATCACTCACGTGTGCCGGTTGGTGACAAGCGTCTGCAACATCTTGAACTGACCAATCAATGTTATCCGGTTGGAATAAGTAGGTAGAATCCGCTTGTTTAAGCGAATCAGCCAAGGTTTCTTTATGCACACCACGTTTCATGGTGGCGGAACGAGGCTCTAAAACGGCAATGATTTTTTTCGAGTCGACCTTATTACGTAAGCCGCCGAGCGTAAGTTCAATCGCCGTTGGGTGATGAGCAAAATCATCATAAACAGACACACCTGCCACCTCGCCTTTAAACTCCAAACGGCGCTTAGTATTAATAAAGGTAGCTAGTGATTCACAAGCAAGGTCAGGTGTCACGCCCACATGACGTGCAGCTGCAATCGCCATCAAAGCATTATTTACGTTGTGGTCGCCCACTAAATCCCAATTTACGGTTCCAACACATTCATTTTGGAAGTAAACCTCAAATTGAGAGCCATCTTTGACCAGTTTCTTGGCATCCCAGTCGCCTTGCTCGCCACTCGATTCAGTTTCACTCCAGCAACCGCGAGCTAGAACATCTTCAATAGCGCTGTCTTGCTTAGGTGAGAAAATGCGACCATTGCTTGGCACAGTACGCACTAAATGATGGAATTGACGTTTGATCGCTTCAAGATCGTCAAAAATGTCGGCATGATCGAACTCAAGGTTATTCATCACTAAGGTTCTTGGGTGGTAATGAACGAACTTAGATCGTTTATCGAAAAAAGCACTGTCGTATTCGTCGGCTTCTACCACGAAGAACATGCTTTCACCAAGGCGAGCAGAGATACCAAAGTTACCCAACACTCCGCCAACTAAGAAGCCCGGTGCATAGCCACAGTCTTCCAAGATCCAAGCCAACATGCTTGATGTCGTGGTCTTACCGTGCGTTCCCGATACCGCTAACACCCAACGGTCATGCAGTAAGAACTCTTGCAACCACTGAGGACCAGAGGTGTATCTAAGGTTGTTATCCAACACATACTCAACACACGGATTACCGCGGCTCATTGCGTTACCGATAACCACGAGATCTGGCCTTGGTTCTAATTGGCTAGGGTCGAACCCTTCAATAATTTCAATCCCTTGTGATTCCAACAAGGTGCTCATTGGTGGGTAAACATTCGCGTCACTACCCGTAACCTTGTGACCTAATTGACGAGCCAATACCGCAGCACCACCCATGAAGGTGCCACAAATTCCTAAGATATGAATATGCATAAATTGCTTCCAAACGCTTGGCTAAATAAACAGTGCCTAATTAAAACGGCTTGCACTCATTATCATTAAATGGCGATTAAAAGCGAGCGGCAATGCAAAACAAATTGAGTCGACATAGTAAGTGAGATCTGTGTCGCTTAGTTCATTACCATTAAAAAGATCTAACCTTTAGAATTTAGGTAAGCGTCTAGATGAATAAAGCCCACTCAAGAGGCCGAATCTACAGTGCTCAAATCCCCCCTAATATTGAGAGAAGTTTAAGGAAATAACATGTCTGAGATGCGCACCCTTGGTGAGTTCATTGTTGAGAAACAGAGTGACTTCCCCCATGCAAGCGGTGATCTATCATCCCTTTTGTCGTCTATTCGACTTGCTGCAAAAATTGTTAACCGTGAGATCAACAAGGCTGGCCTAGTCGACATCACTGGCGCTGTTGGTACAGACAACGTGCAAGGTGAAGAGCAGCAAAAGCTAGACCTTTACGCGAACGACAAATTTAAAGCGGCTCTAGAAGCCCGTGACCAAGTTTGTGGTGTTGCAAGTGAAGAAGAAGACGAAGCTGTCGCCTTCAATAAAGAGCTCAACAAAAACGCAAAATACGTTGTACTGATGGATCCACTAGATGGCTCATCAAACATCGATGTAAATGTATCGGTTGGTACAATTTTCTCTATCTACCGTCGAGTATCACCGATCGGTACACCACCAACACAAGAAGATTTCTTACAGCCAGGACACAAGCAAGTAGCCGCGGGTTACGTGATTTACGGTTCTTCAACCATGCTTGTATACACAACAGGTGCTGGCGTAAATGGCTTCACCTACGACCCATCACTGGGTACCTTCTGCCTATCTCATGAAAACATGATGATTCCAGACGAAGGTAAGATTTACTCAATCAACGAAGGTAATTACATCCGCTTCCCTACGGGTGTTAAGAAGTACATCAAGTACTGCCAAGAAAATGAGCCAAGCGACAACCGCCCTTACACATCACGTTACATCGGTTCTCTAGTATCAGATTTCCACCGTAACCTTTTGAAAGGCGGCATCTACTTGTACCCAAGCACGCAAAGTCACCCTCAAGGTAAACTGCGTCTGCTTTACGAGTGCAACCCTATTGCTTTCCTTATGGAGCAAGCTGGCGGTATTGCATCAGACGGTGCACAGCGTATCATGGATATCAAACCAACTGAGCTACACCAACGTGTGCCTTTCTTCGTTGGTTCAACAAAAATGGTACGTAAAGTAGAAGAGTTTCTTGAGCTGAACCCTGAGTAACCCTCTCATTTCATTCTCAAACTAACGCTATTAAAAAGCCAGCACCTCAGTGCTGGCTTTTTGTTGTCTCGTAAGGTGATTAACTAGTTAGGAATCATTGTTCCGCTGACACCAGTTACCCGAGAGTATTTCTTTATTAGCTGTTAGATCAAGCTGATACAAATATACCCATGCTAATCCAAATATAGTCTCTATTTGCTCGCGACGATACTCAACAGGAACATCTTCTAGCCGATCGAGCGACTCTAAAATTTCGTCGTTAATGATATAGACCTCACCAGCGACACTTTTCTTTCCCAAAATCATCGCCGGATAGGCACCTAAATCAAAAAGTGCGTATTCCTTAGGTGTATCAAACTGCCCTAATAAATCGCAGCCCTGCAAATAATGGTGATTGGACTGACCTTGCCTCAAGGTTCCATAGACAAAAACAAGATGCTGCATATGCCCTCCCATACGGCTCTACTCGAACTCAAATTGATAGAGAAGATCCACAGCACTGTCTAGGCCAGAAACAGCTTCAACATAGAGATCCTGCATCAATCTATAACGAACGGTAAACTCACCTAACGAGTTAAAGATACCCACACCATACTTCACCTGTAAGCCAGGCAGGATGTAACCACTTACCGTCACTTGAGAGTCATCGCCAGAGCCTGCAGTATCCAGTTGCAAGTCCTTTACACCAAAGGCTTCACCGATTTCACCAACAACCTTACCACTCTTCGCTAAACTCAAACCGATTAAAGTCGTTGTCATCGAACCGCTCGACTCACCGTCGATATCTTGGCCACGCAAAATATAAGACAGTGCGTTCGCTTGTGGCATCGCTGGGTCAGAATAAATCTCGATGGTAGGCTCTGTCGCAGGGCCAGTCACTCGAATACCAGCGGTCACGTCATCCTGAGTATTATCAGGATTACGAATTGCGTTGATGGCTACGTATGGCTGATCCGGTGGTCCATTCATTAGGATCTTACCCTCTTCGATCAAGAGGTCTTGCCCGAATGATTGATAAGTACCATCGACGATGTTCACTTCACCTGTAATAAATGGACCTTGGTCTTTTTGAGCCACGTTGAGCTTACCGACCAAATCACCTTCAAGACCGAAGGCAGACAGTTTAAAGTCATCACCAATGGAGATATTAATATTCGTCATCACATTGAATGGAATCGTATCTTCGTTTTCTGGCTCTAGATCTTTATTCAAAATAACCTGATCAGAAGAGACGCCAACCGCTGACGGTGGTAAATCTTCAACAACAATTCGTCCCCATGGTAATGCAATATCACCGGTGATTTTCGCCAGATCTGGTGTGACATCAATAGTCATATCAGGTACGACCTTCACCTTAACCATCGGTGGGATATCAACCATCAACTCATCAGCGAAAACTCTAACGTTCGAATGCCATGCTTTAAGATCTTGCCAATCTCCGGTTCCCTCAATATCAAGGTGACCATCAGGTGTTTCGACATTCGCATCCAGTTTTGCACTATAACCATCAAAGTCGAGGTCGATGCGGCCATCTTTCACATCAACAGGCGTAACATCGCCTTTGACTTGAATACCATCAACAGAGAATTGACCAAAGACTTGAGGGTGCATCAGAGAGCCTTTAACTTGAAGATCACTCTCAAGGTCGGCTTTCAATAAGCTGTATTCACCTAGAATTGGTTGCAAGAAATCAAGATGGAACGTGGTCAGCTTAATTGCCGCATCGACCATTTTGTCTTCGGCAAGAATATCCGGTAACGACACCGTACCAGACAGGTCACCATTGTCGGAAACATCCAGCTTAAAATCGGCATCCAATTTGTTATCTTTCAGCTGGGCATTCAATGCAATACTTTCCCAACCCAGTGTAATTAGCTCACCAACTTGTTGAACAACCTGACCTTTCGGCATATCAACACTTACCGTAACCTCAGGTTCACCTTGTTCAGACCACTTAGCATGAGCGGTCGCATTGACTAAGCCCTGCAATTGCGTCTCTTTAGGCACAAAGGCTTTAATCTGCTCGAAATCGAATTGATTGATGGCCACCTTGGCCTCACCCGATTTACCGACACGAACGTCTTCATCCAAACACACACTCGAACCAGATTGCTTCCAACAGTGCGCTTGAACATCGGCAAACTGTTTATCGACATCCGCCTTTATCGCGACAGGTTGATCTAATACCCAAGGACCTTGCTGAGTGGTTATTTTGACGCGGTCTAACGACCCATCCCATATAATAGAAGGCTTTTGAATCAACTCTCCAGAGATGGCCAAACTTGTCGACACGATGTCGGATATCACATCAAGTGTCACTGTGTGTTTCTTCTCACCACCACTCACCGTGAGATCAATACTTTCCACGTTTTGATCTTGATAGGTTAGGTTGTTAGCTTTGAGTACAAGATCGGCTTGGGCTTCAGGTAATGGCAGAGGAACCAAAGAGCCATTAAGCGACAAGGATTCTAGTGTTGCTTCGTTATTCCAATCGACCTTATCAACATTTAAAGCAAGATCGACTTCAGGCTCTTTCGTTGGGCCACTAAGTTGGATGCTACCGATCACTCTACCTTTCAGCTCAGAACTACTTTTTGCAAGCTCAGGGAAGAAGATCTCAACGCCCATGTCCCACTGCTTATCAAGTTGCCCCTGTGCCTTAATCGAGTTAACACCATGAGCCAAACTCAAACCGCTGGTTTTCAGCTTTGGTTCACCGTTCGCGCTGCGATCCGACGCTGACAACTGACCTTCGATATCGAGAGGATATTCTCGTAAGATCCCTTCAATATCCAGTTTAGGCAATTCAATCGCCCAGCCGCCCGCTTCCGTCAACTCACCCGAGGTGACGATGCTTCCGCTAATGTTACCCTCGGCTTCTGGCCATTGCAGGCCCGGCTGAATGTCTTTAAGTGTCACGTCAGCTTGCCAGTTAACGAGACTCTTCCAGTTCGCTTTGACCACACCATTTAGTTCTCCACCCAAGGTATTCAGTTTCAAACGTTCAAGTTCAATTTGTTCCGTGGTGCCTTTGCCTTGCAGGTCTATTGTTAAGGCCGGAATTTCCTTACCATCCGCTTCGCCTTTGAGCTGCACATTAAAACCATCTAATGAGCCATCGGCTTTGAATTTCTCAATTGCAGCTTGGTAGTCACTTTTACCAGTAAGAGGCCATTGCGCTTTACCTCCCTCCAAAAGAAGGTCAAATGGCAGAGTTGGCTCTAAGGGTTGAATATCCCCAGACAGTTTTGCCTCAATCAATTCAGAAAACTGAGACTCTAGGCTTAATTTGGCCACGCTACCTTGTGCTTTCAGAGACAACTTCTGACCAGCAAGGTCGGTTTCTTTCACTAACGCATCCAAAGAAAGTTCTAGCGGGTAACCGCCCTTGAGCTCAACCTTCGTGGTTAGATTGGCGCTTGCTTGTGGCATATCGAGTTCGAGAGTTGAAACATCAACCGTGTGTTTGCCCGCGCGAGCTTCTAGCCCAAGGTGGTTAACAACGATTGGTATTTCTTGTTCTAAGGTGAAACGGTTGAGGTCAAAACGCTCCAACACAACCTGCAGAGGAATCCAGACTTCCGGCAATTCGATAGCCGTTTTAACGGCAGCTTTTGGCTCAACCTTTTCTGCTTGCGGTTCTTCTGTCGACTCAGCGAGTTTAACCTTAAGATCATTGAATAAGGTTGGCGATACAGTTAGCTTTTCGCCCTGCATACTCAAAGCCGTAGAGAACAAGCTCCATTCAATTTCATGCCCTAAGATATTCAACTTGATATCAGACAAAGCGATACGGTTGATTACGATTGGCAACGGTGTTTTTACCGATGTTACGGGCGGAGTAGGTTCTGTTTCTTCTGTAGAGGCCGGAGGCAGTTCAGTAAATGCGAAGTCCAATCCTTGAATCGCTAAACGATCGACACACAACTTAGGGTCGAGCAGACAGCGAGGATTAATCGCCAAGTTCAGCTTTTGAACTTTGGTGTCTATATGCAGGCTGTCATCTTTAAACTGAACATTATTAAGCGTAAAGCTCGGGAACAGAGCCCCTTTAGTGCTTTCCACTTTAAGCTGTGGCAACGCTTTTTCAGCGCCCCACAACACAGTGTTCAACCCTGGATTGGTGAACAAAACAAAACCTAGCAAGGCTATCAACAACAGCAAAATAGACGTCAATGAGATCGACGTCCACTTGATGCACTTGCCCATCACTTTGATCATAATTCTGGCCCTAAACTAAAGTGTAACTGGAACTCATCACCTTTTGCTGCATCTAGACCCCAAGCAAAATCTAAGCTCACAGGGCCGACGGGCGACGCCCAACGAACCCCGACGCCGGTACCATGTTTCCATTCAGGTTTATCATTGAAGGCATCACCAATGTCGTAGAATGCTGCGCCCCACCAGTTTCCAACCAAGCGGTATTGGTATTCAAACGAGCTGGTTGCAATGAATTTGGCACCCGTTAGTGCGCCACTTTCATCTCGAGGAGAGATCGACTCATAACCATAACCACGAATGCTATTGTCACCACCAGCAAAGAATCTTAGGGAGGGAGATAGCTTATCAAACTCGTCGGCAAAGTTGCCGCCAAATTGAAGTCGAGTTAAGCCTCGGTGATTGTCGCCAATGCTTCGAATCCAAGCGGTTTGACCTTGAAAACGAACAACCTTAGTTTCAGATAACAAGGTATCATCACCCGCTTCAACCATAATGGTTTGTTTATCGCCCCACATCGGCATCGAACCGCCTCGCGTTCGAGTGCGTGAGAAAGAGATACCCGGCAGCACAAATTGCGCTAAATCATCCTGCAAACCTTGCTCATAGTTTTCGACCAAGTATCGAATGAAGACCGTGCGTTGCCAACCGTTATCCAGTCGCCAATATCTTTCTAGCGCTAAGTTTGACTCCAAACTCTTGGTATCACGATTATCCAAGTTTTTCATACCGTACTTAACTTGATAGTAGTCGTTCAGCACGTCATCCAGAGGGATTTTATAGGTAGCGGTAATCGTCTGTTCAGGTTTAGAAATCGACAGGCTGCTATTGAAGCTATGGCCTTGTTCATTAACCCAAGGTTTTTTCCACTTCAGAGTGCCTTTTACGCCAAGGTCGGTGGATACACCGATACCCGTTTCGATTTGGTTACGAGCTTGCGGAGCAAGGCTAACCTTCATCGGGATCTCTCGGCCTTCGCCTAACTGGCTTAAATCTGGTTCAACAAATACCGAGGAGAACCAATCCGTATTGGACAGGTTTTGGTTGTACTCACCGACTTTGGTGATTGAGTAAGGTTCGCCATCCTCAAATGGTTTAAGTGACTGCACCTTATCTTCTTCTATCTGGCTACCAGTAACCTGAGTAGTACCAAAGTGATAGCGGATACCACTGTTATAATGAAGACGAACATAAGCGCGGTTCAATTCAGGAGCGACTTCTAGCTTACTAAGATCATAAGCACCATCGAAGTAGCCTTTCGCTAAGCCAAGGTTGCGGATCGACGATTTCAAAGAGTCATAATTACCATGATTCAGAGTCGAACCTTTAGACAAGCTACTCTTCGCTATCAAGGCTAAAAAGTCTGGGTCATCCTTGGCTTCACCAGTTAGAACGATATCTGAAGTATAAATAACAACAGGCTCTCCCGGCTCAACCGTAACGGTCATTTCGGTATCATCTTCGGAGTGAGTAAATGTGATTTTAAGGTGGTAGTAGCCTAACGCATTCAGGGCTTCTTTAATCATAGATTCCAAGCGGGATTGGAATCTTAGTGAAACCGAATACTCTTCTTCAGGGATCGCACTCAGATAAGCATCAACATTATCCTCAAGCGCTCCATCTAGCCCTTTGATTTCAAGGGAAACGTCAGCGAAAGCGAGCGTCGATGACAATAGAGTGCCAATCAGAACTGGTAAAGTTTTTCTTATCATGTTTAATTGGTGAAGAAGTTATCAATACGTTAATAAGTGAAAAGAAATAATACCGCTAAATAGGCATTGAGTCTGTAATAAATCCTGGAATAACACGGTCTAATTTAAAGACTTATTCAATATTGACCAACAGTTAATATGAACCCACGTTAAATAAAAGCCAGCGCGGTAAACGTATGCGAAAAGGAATATAACATGCTAAACAAACAACAACTGGTTTCTGCAGCAACCGCACTACCGGGAAATGCTGACCCAATTCGAATCACTGAGCGCCATTTCGTCAATCAAACCGACCTGCTCGATGCACCCACGGGCTCTCAACAAGAAGTCCTGTTTGGTATGGGGTGCTTCTGGGGAGCTGAGCGTTTGTTTTGGCAATTGGATGGCGTTATTTCAACATCCGTTGGTTACGCTGGCGGATACACAGTTAATCCCACTTATGAACAAGTATGTACTGGGCAAACCGGCCATACCGAGGTCGTTCGTGTCATATTTGATAGTGAACAAACCTCTCTAGCTCGAATACTTGAAACCTTTTGGGAGCGTCATGACCCAACTCAAGGGATGCGCCAAGGCAACGATTTAGGGACTCAGTACCGTTCTGCGATTTACACCTTCAGTGAAGAACAACAATCTATCGCTGAGCACTCTAAACGTGAATATCAACGAGCAATGACTGAATCTTTAGGCAACGAGATCACGACGGAAGTTCTGCCTGCTGGAAAATATTTTTTCGCAGAAACCTACCACCAGCAATACCTAGCTAAAAATCCGAATGGGTATTGCGGGTTGGGTGGAACAGGTGTGTGCTTCCCTCCACAATAAAGTGCCGTTCGACATACCATCGTGAACGACACGCATTAAAAAAGGGCTTCCATCAGGAAGCCCTTTTCATTGTTAATCTATTCGGTGCAAGACAAATCGATAAAGCTCAGTTACACCGGCAACGCTGCAATGGTGCCGTTAACTTCTTTAAAAATAGTGAGCTTTTGTTTGTCTGAAACTTCAGGAAGTAGCACCTTGCCTTGGTCGAAGCGAAACTCTCCAACACCTTCAATAGCAAATTGGCCTTTGAACAGGACTTTAACGAAACGCGCCACCTGACGTGGACGGTAAGTAGAAAATTTTCTTAACATAATACAACCTCAATTCCATTTGAGTACTACAGTCACATACCTGAACAGCGTCGCTGTTCAAAGCACATTTAATCGCTAATTCCTTTAGCAAACAGCAAGATAATCTATTGTTCATCTTGATATTGATGCATTATACCTTTTGGTAACAAGCCTGCAACTTCTTTCTACGTCGTACGATAAAAAAGTTAAAGAGGCATTTTTCAAATTTCATATTATACTTCCTGTGCAAACCAATAAGCGGAACAAAAATATAATGAAAAACAAAACTCTACTGGCTTTTCTAGCCGCAGCCTCTCCACTCTTCGCCAATGCTCACAACCTATCAGTAGGCGCTACCCTGCCTGCCGTCGATGTGAGTAACTATGGTGAGATTGTTCTAAACGACGGAAATACTGGATATCAAGCTTGGGCAACCAATGATCTTCTAGGTAAAGTTCGCGTCGTTCAAGCTATCGCTGGCCGCAGCAGCTCTAAAGAGCTCAACGCACCACTGATGGCAGCCATTACCGCATCGAAATTCTCAGAAGACAGCTACCAAACCACCACTATCATCAACCAAGATGATGCGATTTGGGGTACTGGGTCTTTTGTTAAGTCCTCTGCCGAAAGCAGCAAAGAAGAATTTCCATGGTCTTCTATGGTCCTAGATGAAGACGGCGCCGTTGCGTCAACATGGGCTCTAAAAGAAGAAAGCTCAGCGATTATCGTTCAAGACAAGCAAGGTAAAATCTTGTTTGTAAAAGAAGGTGCATTAAACGAATCAGAAGTCACTCAAGTCATTGAGTTGATTAAAGCGAGCCTTTAATAAGATATTCGCGTCTTTTTCGAGACCTAACCAAAGGATATTGTTATATTATAACAGTATCCTTTTTTTAATTCTGTGGTTAATCATCCTGATGTGGCAAAACACACCCAACAATGTGAAACGCAAAACAGGCTTCTTGCTTGGGCTTATGCTCATGTTAAGCGTGTTAGCCGCAACACACATTGTGGATATCGCACCAGAGCACCACACTTCACACCATTGTGAGCTGTTTTCGCTTAATCAGTTCATCACAGCGCACTCACTACCACAGATTCCAGAGTTCCATTCGGAATTTACTGTCGCTATTACAGAGTCAGTAACTTCACTACAGCGGCTATATTTCGCTTATTTGGCACGCTCACCTCCTGTAAATATCGCTTAATTACCACTACTTTTTAATTAACCTTTATTCAGGAAAAAACATGAAACCTACTTTTTTAGCCGTTGTTATCGGCATGACTGTCTCTACAAATGCTCTAGCTAACGAAGAATTCCGCTCTCATGATGCACACGTACATGGCCAAGTTGAAGTAAACATCGCGCAAGATGGGCAAGAATTGCTTGTTGAAGTAACAGCTCCAGGCGCAGATGTGGTTGGGTTTGAACATGCTCCAAAAACTGCAGAACAGAAGAAAGTGTTTGAACAGGCTATCGCACAATTAAACAAGCCAGAAGAGCTGTTTAGTTTTAACAATGCGAGTTGTACTCTGAAGTTCAAGTCAGTAGCAAACACCTTAGAAGGCGGTCATGACGACCATGAAGGCCATGACCATGCGGAACACGGTTATGGCGACCACAAAGACCATGATCACGCTGAACACGATCATGACGACCACAAAGACCATGACCACGCTGAACACGATCATGATGACCACAAAGACCATGACCACGCTGAACACGATCATGATGACCACAAAGACCATGACCACGCTGAGCACGATCATGATGACCACGAAGGTCACGACCACCACGATCATGAAGGCCACGATCACTCAGAAGGTGGCCACGGTGAGTTCACTGTTGAGTACCACTATGAATGTTCAGATGTTGCTAAGCTAGACACAGTTAGCACTCAGTGGTTCTCTAAGTTCAGCAACACTGAAAAAATGACGGTGAACCTACTAACAGACACAGCTCAAGTACAAGAAGTGCTTAACGCAGAGCGTATTAGTTTCCGATTCTAATCACTCCTAGATCGGATTAAACGTAAAATAAACAGCCAAGTAAGTCATCGCTTACTTGGCTGTTCAAATCGGTGTGTTCCTGGGAATTTATGTTTCAAATTACTGTCCAGTAGATACACCGCTTTAATTATTGGAGCTAGCATGTCTTCTGACAGTTCATCACTTGTGGTCAAACTCGAAAATATCAGCTTTCGTTGGAAGCCTGAATTACCACCAACGCTAGAGATCCCCTCTCTTCACATCCAAGCCCAAGAGCACCTTTTTATTAAAGGGCCAAGTGGTTGTGGAAAATCAACTTTGTTAGGGCTACTGACCGGAATCAACCAAGCTGAGCAAGGAGAAGTCTCTATCCTTGATCAAGACCTCACTCAGCTTACACCTCGTCAAAGAGATAAATTCAGAGCCGATCATATTGGTTATATTTTCCAACAATTTAACCTGCTTCCTTATCTATCAGTTATCGATAACGTGACGCTTCCTTGCCAGTTTTCACAGATTCGTAAACAGCAAGTCGCTGAAAGCCAGAAAAGCTTACAAGAGACGGCTCGAGAGTTGTTACTCCGATTAAAGCTACCTCAAGCTTTAATGGACAAGCCCGTTACCGAGTTGAGCATCGGTCAACAACAACGTGTTGCTGCCGCTCGTGCTTTGATCGGCCAACCCAAAATCATTATTGCCGACGAGCCAACCTCGGCTTTGGATCATGACAACCGAGAAGCTTTTATCGAACTGTTGTTAGAACAAGCCAACCAGGCAGGTTCTACTCTTATCTTTGTTAGCCATGATCCAACACTAGAAAAGTTGTTCACTCGAACCATAGATTTAAAAACCGTTAACCAAGCTAAGGTTGTCGTATGAAAGTAATTACTCACTTAGCCTTAAAAAGCGTACTCAACCGTAAAGCCACAGCCATTCTAACTATTCTCACTGTGGCTGTATCCGTCATTCTATTACTCGGTGTGGAACGTGTAAGAACCGAAGCTAAGAGCAGCTTCGCCAATACGATTTCAGGTACTGACCTTATCGTCGGTGGCCGCTCTGGTCAGGTAAACCTGCTGCTTTATTCCGTATTTAGAATCGGTAATGCGACCAACAACATCGACTGGAAAAGCTATGAAGAATTTAGCCAGCACAACGCAGTAAAGTGGGCGATACCAATATCATTGGGCGATTCACACAAAGGCTTCCGTGTGATGGGTACAAATCATAGTTACTTTGAAAACTATCGCTATGGAAGTAAGCAATTACTTACTTTCCAACAAGGTAAAGAGTTTAATCAGCTATTTGACGTAGTGATTGGTGCCGACGTCGCGAAGAAGCTAGATTACAAAATAGGTGATCAAATCATTCTTGCGCACGGTATCAGTGATGTTGCGTTTAGCCGTCACGATAATCTGCCCTTCAAGATTGTGGGAATACTCGCGCCAACAGGAACACCAGTAGACAAAACCGTACACGTATCGCTAGAGGCAATCGAAGCAATTCATGTTGGCTGGGAATCAGGTGCCAACCTCGGGCACACACCGAATGCTGAAGCGCTAAAGCAACGTGACTTCCAACCGAAGCAGATTACCGCGATGATGGTTGGCCTTAAATCGAAGATCCAAACCTTCGCACTGCAACGAGAAATCAATAACTACCGCCAAGAACCTTTAAGCGCCATTATGCCGGGCATTGCGCTTCACGAATTGTGGGGAATGATGGCTGTAGCAGAACAAGCACTACTGATTGTTTCAGGGTTTGTTGTCGTCGCCGGTTTATTGGGCATGCTCAGTAGCCTACTCACTAGCTTGCAAGAAAGGCGCCGAGAGATGGCCATCCTACGTGCGATGGGCGCAAGACCTCGTCATGTGTTTGGTTTACTGATCAGTGAAGCCAGTGCGCTAACCTTCCTTGGCATTACATTAGGTGTTGCAGTATTGTTTGCGCTGATCGCAGTGGTTGCTCCTATTGTGCAACAAAGTTATGGTATCAACATATCGATATCCGCAATCACACCGCATGAGTGGAAACTGCTTATGCTGGTACAAGTTGCTGGAATCATTATCGGCTTTATTCCCGCTTTCAGGGCTTACCGCCAGTCATTGTCTGATGGCATGACGATTCGAATCTAAAATAGGAACCTACGATGCAACGCAAATTCCTACTGATACTTGGGCTACTTCTGTTCCCATTTATCAGTACAGCTCACGCTGAAACCACTCAGAATGACGAATCGGTATTAACACTTGAATGGATTGATTTGATTCCAGAATCAGAACGTGCTCAGCTAGATTCATTTGGTATGCCGATGGTTGACCACAATAGTATGGACAAACCTCAACAATCGACACTTGGTGCTGTTCGCCCAGAGCTGAATGGCAGCACAGTGAAGATTCCTGGCTTTGTGATTCCATTGGAAGGTGATGAGAATATGATCACTGAGTTTCTGCTGGTACCGTACTTTGGCGCATGTATCCACGTGCCACCGCCGCCACCGAACCAAATCATCTACGTGAAGTTCCCGAAAGGTGCACCAATACAGCAGTTATGGGATGTGATCTATTTGGTCGGAACGCTGAAAACTGAGTCAATCAGCCATGACTTAGCGCAAACCGGTTATCTTATTGAAGGTACTGCGATTGAAGAGTATGACGACATGTAGTCATTAGAAGGGTGGCTCAAGGATGAGCTGCCGTCACTGAACGAGTGTGATCATTCAATAACAGTTTAATAACGATAATTTTCTTCTGAATTACGCGATGTAATTAGATAAGTAAGCTAGAACAGCGACATAAATCGCGAGTAATAACCCTATACTAAGCTGTTTCTTCAGCTTGTTATCATTGACTTGATTCATAACTCCCCCTTGAGAATTACAACAAATTTAACATTTTATTATCATTAACAAAAGTAAAATTTTGTTGAAACCTTCAACTATGCTCGCAAAATCTAGCCACCAATAAGATAAAGAGTTACATTTTAGACAGTTATACCAATCACAATAAGTAAGTGTTCAGAAATAGCGTAGGAAAAAGCCTTGAGAACAAGGCGGAGCTTTTTGATAAGTAGTTATTCTACAATCAAAAATTGTAGCTCAGTTATCAAGCGTTTTAACAAGCTAGGCTGAGCAATTATTTACTACGATTGGTTTTGAGTCGTCTCCTAACGGTACTCTTATGTCAAAAACCAAACAGCCAGTGATCATTGAGCATGCTAGCGACACACAGCATAAGCATGAGAAAAAGCCTCATATTGCCGACAGTGCCAGCAGAATGCTGCACATCGCACAAAGCTTCGGCCTCGATTCCTTAATTAGTCATAGTGCCAAGCCAAAGGATAAAGCTGAGAGTACGCTTATCGAACGGGCACTATTGCGAGAGAAAAAACGTAGAGAGCTTCGCCAAAAGAACCTAGAACAGATTCTAAAGTTGGCGCACTCTTCATGTAAGGATGAAGCGGCTGGAGACCCGGATCAGGACTGGTTATACCGTTTCTTCGACATGGCACAAGAGATCCACAATACATCGATGCAGAGGCTATGGGCTCAAGTACTGAAACGAGAAGTCACCAACCCAGGCTCGACGTCGATGAAGGCACTGCAAATCTTAAAAGACATGACGCCAAAGGAAGCACTGACCTTACAAAGAGCAGCTTCATTAGGCTGCAGTTTTGGTAGCGATAACAGCAGAAAGCTCTTACTCGGCTTTAAATCTCATGCAGGGCTATTCAACTTTGGCAAAAGGGACACCACCAACACCATCAACCTTGGTGGGCACAACCTGCCCTACTCCAGCTTGCTCCACTTGATAGAGCTCGGGATTATTCTGGGCACAGAATTAGAATCCGGAGAGATTGATTTCGATCCAGCCCTGCACCTAACCTATCAAGGTAAGAGCATGTCACTGGCACCATTATCAAAAGGCGTGAAGCTGGTTTACTACCGATTCAGCCCTACAGGCAATGAGCTTTGTACCTTGCTCGGTAACAAGCCAAACACGCAGTATTACGATCAACTGATTGCACTATTGAGCCAGAAATTCACAGTACAGACAGAAGTGAAAAGCAGCGTAAATTACACCGTCTAGACACTCGACGGAGCTAAAATTGACGGTGTAAAAAGTGAAGTATAGAGAGGAATAAAGAGAATCTAGAGGATAGGTTTCTTGTCTCGGTAAACTAAGGCTGCACTATTTATCGGTCGTGAATAAACAGATAAACAGATAAACAGCTGAGTAGCCTTAGTCATACCAACGATCTCAGTTGGCTAAGATATTTCGCTTCTCCAACGCATCAATACACAGTTCGACCAATTCATCGAGTGTCTTCTCACCTGCAGGTAGATCAATCTCAGGGTTCTGAGGCGCTTCGTACACTGAACTAATACCTGTAAAGTTCGGGATCTCTCCGGCACGTGCTTTCTTATACAGACCTTTAGGGTCACGCTGTTCGCAAACCTCTAATGGCGTATTGACGAACACCTCAAGAAACTCACCTTCCGGCAATAAATCTCTCACGAGTTGCCTTTCAGCTTGATGCGGAGAAATAAAGGCTGACAACACGATCAAGCCTGCATCTGCCATCAATTTAGCAAGCTCACCAATACGACGGATGTTCTCTCGACGATCTTGCTCAGAGAAGCCAAGGTCACTACATAATCCATGACGCACATTGTCGCCATCCAATAAATAAGTATGGTAACCAAGCTGTGCCAAGCGATTTTCTAATGCTCCAGCGACTGTCGATTTACCAGAACCAGACAACCCCGTGAACCAGAGCACGGCTGGCTTTTGTGATTTCAGATCCGCGCGAAATGTTTTATCAATCGAGTGTTGATGCCACACAACATTCTCATCTTTGGATTTGAGTACTGCGGTCATAATTAGTCCTTTAAATAAACAGCATTAAAATGGGAAAAAATAAGGAATTAGGGTCAGCACCAAGCCCGAATATACAATCGAGATTGGAATGCCGATACGCAGATAATCCGTTAAATGGTAATTACCTACGCTATAAACAAGTAAGTTGGTTTGGTAGCCGTATGGAGAGATAAAACTGGCACTGGCACCAAACAGTACCGCCATGATGAACGGCATAGGGTCAACGCCATAACCTACTGCCATACTGTAGCCAATCGGAAATGAGAGTGCTGCAGCCGCATTATTGGTCACCAGCTCTGTCAAAACCAAAGTCATAAAGTAGGTAGCAACTAACGCACCGAATACGCCCCAGCCATTAAACGCCTCCATAAACATCAGCCCCATCCGCTCAGATAAACCCGATGAAATCATCAGTTGAGCAATAGAAAGTGCAGAGCCCACGATCACCACAATATCAACTGGGAAACGGCGGCGGAGCTCACCCAGTTGCACCACGCCAAATGCCACCAGCAACAGTAGAAAACCAGCTAAGCCTTTGATAATAGGTACTGCATCGATAAGGGCTAAACCAATCACGCTAGCAAAGCCGAGCAACACGAACGTCGATTTGTCGGCATCAAGCTTGGCACTCGAATCTAAGTCATTCATCAACACAAACTCTTTGTTGTGTTGTTGGCGCTGTTCTTCAAAGCGTTTACCTGGAACCAAAATCAAGGTATCACCAGCGGTCAATGTGATATTCCCTAGCCCACCTTCTAGGCGTTCATGGCCACGACGAATAGCAACCACAACCGCATCGAAACGATCTCTAAATTGGCTGGTTTTCAGGGTTTTGTTACAGAAGCTTGCCGACGAACTCACCACCACTTCAACAAAGCTCTGGCCATTCAAATGATGCTGACCAAACAGGGTTAAACCTTGGATTTCTTGCAGTGTTGCAACACTCTCTACATCACCACAAAACAGCAATCGGTCGCGAGCTTGAAGAATAAAATCAGGGTCAATCGACGCGGTGGTTTTACCGTCTCGAATCACTTCGGCTAAGAACAGTTTTCTAAGAGCTCTAAGATTATTTTCAGTGACGCTACGGCCAACTAATGGAGAACCTGGCTCAACTCGCGCCTCGAGAAAGTAAGGCAGATCATCTTGAGAACCATCATCGTAGCTGGGTAGAAAATAGCTAAGAGGAATAAGGATCAATACCCCACCGACCAAAACCGCTAAACCGATCAAGGTAGGTGTGAAAAAGTTTAAGCTCGGTAAACCTGCATCTTCAACAAAACTATTGATGATCAAATTGGTAGAGGTGCCGATCAATGTCAGGGTGCCACCTAAGATGGCAGCGTATGACAAAGGGATAAGTAACTTAGACGGCGCGTGCTGTTGATTACGTTTGATCGCCCCGATCAAAGAAACAACCACCGCGGTGTTATTAGTAAAAGAAGAAAGTAACGCTGTAGAAATACCCAACTTCGCAACCACGGTACCTAGCCTACCTTCAGAGATATTGCGGCTAACCCAGCTGATTAAGCGAGTTTTCTCCAACGCACTTGATGCGAGGATCAGAAGAATTAAAGTCAGTAACGAGGAGTTAGTGAAGTTATTAGCCAAGCTCGACAAGTCGATCATGCCAGCCATAAAAGCAATAAACGCCGCGCCAGCAAAGATAAAGCTTGGCTTAATACGGGTAACGAGCAGGCAAGTAATGATGCCGAGCAAAATCGCTAATACAAATCCTTGTTGCCACATATACCCGTCCTTTATGGCGGAAACGATCGGTTTCCGCCTGATTCAATAAGCTGTTACTTGGTCGTTTATGACTTCAGTAGTTGGCTTAGATCTTTGGCATCCCAATGAGGGAAATGTTTGCGAACCAATGCGTTGAACTCAAGTTCAAATGCAGAGAAGTTACCGACTTGCTGTTCAACAGAGTCCAAACGGTCTCGAATCAAACCCGCGCCAACCGTCACGTTGGTTAGTCGGTCGATAACGATGAAGCCACCGGTATCGGCACTTTCACGGTATTTATCCAGCGCGACAGTCTCGTTCAGTGACCATTCACACAAGCCAATGCCATTCAATGGCAACTCATCGACAGCGTGAGTCGATAGGTTGTTGATGTCGTATTGGTGACGAACCGTTTCAACCTGACCAACGGTTTTCTTGCCTGCGATCTTGATGTCGTAAGCTTTGCCTGGTTGCAATGGTTGCTCTGTCATCCACACGATGTCAGCCAATACGTGGTTAGTGGATTCAATCTGCGCGTTTTCTAGCACAATCAAATCACCACGACTGATATCAATCTCATCTTCAAGAGTCAGTGTTACTGCCAAGCCCGCTTGCGCAGACTCCAAATCACCATCAAAAGTTACAATGCGTGCAACCTTAGAGGTTTTACCCGACGGCAGCGCCTTGATTTCATCACCGACACTGACACAGCCAGAGGCAACGGTGCCAGCAAAACCGCGGAAGTCTAAGTTAGGACGATTGACGTACTGAACTGGGAATCGGAATTCACCTGCCGAACGCTTTTGGTCAATGTCGACGTTCTCTAACACTTCTAGCAGAGATGGGCCTTCGAACCATGCAAGCTCTTTACTTGGTGCAGCAACGTTGATGCCTTCAAGCGCCGATACTGGCAAGATCTGAATATTGGTTTCGCCTTCTAGGTTTTCTGCAAACTCTAGGTATTCATCGCGAATTTCTTCAAAACGATCTTGCGCGTAATCCACGAGATCCATCTTGTTTACAGCAACGATGAAATGCTTCAAACCAAGCAGGTTAGAGATAAACGAGTGACGACGTGTTTGATCCAGAACGCCCTTACGAGCATCAATCAAGATCACCGCCAGATCACACGTTGAAGCGCCTGTTGCCATGTTGCGCGTATACTGCTCATGCCCAGGAGTATCAGCAATAATGAACTTACGTTTTTGAGTCGAGAAGTAGCGGTAAGCCACATCGATCGTGATCCCTTGCTCACGCTCAGCCTGCAGACCATCAACAAGCAGTGCCAAATCAGGTTTCTCACCTGTCGTTCCCACTCGTTGGCTATCCGAGTGAACCGCCGCTAGCTGATCTTCATAAATCTGTTTTGTATCATGGAGTAAGCGACCGATTAGCGTACTTTTACCGTCATCTACCGAGCCACAAGTTAAAAATCTAAGCATAGATTTATGCTGATGCTGACTTAGATAACCTTCAATCCCTAGTTCAGCCAATTCGGCTTCTACTGCACTATTCATTTTTCTTTCCTTAGATTCTTAGAAATAACCTTGGCGCTTTTTCAGCTCCATAGAGCCCGACTGATCATGGTCAATCGCTCGACCTTGACGCTCACTAGACGTCGCCACCAGCATCTCTTCAATAATGCCCGTTAGCGTATTCGCCTCAGATTCAACCGCTCCGGTTAATGGGTAACAGCCTAAAGTACGAAAACGAACGCTTTTCTCTTCAATCACTTCACCTTCTTGCAGCTCCATACGGTCATCATCAACCATGATCAGCATGCCATCACGCTCAACTACAGGGCGTTTGTCTGAAAGGTAAAGTGGAACAATATCGATGCTCTCTAGATAGATGTATTGCCAGATATCGAGCTCAGTCCAATTAGATAGCGGGAAGACACGAATGCTTTCGCCCTTATTAACCTGACCGTTGTAGGTGTGCCAAAGCTCTGGACGCTGGTTTTTTGGATCCCACGTATGGTTCTTATCACGGAAAGAATAAACACGTTCTTTCGCACGAGATTTTTCTTCATCACGACGCGCACCACCAAAAGCCGCATCGAACCCATACTTGTTTAACGCCTGCTTAAGGCCCTGTGTTTTCATGATGTCAGTGTGCTTCGAAGAACCATGTACAAATGGGCTACAACCCATCTCAATACCTTCTGGGTTCTTATGTACTAAAAGGTCGAAGCCGTACTTTTTAGCCGTACGATCACGAAACTCAATCATCTCGCGGAATTTCCAATCCGTATCTACATGCAATAGCGGGAATGGAATCTTGCCTGGATAAAACGCTTTGCGAGCTAAATGAAGCATCACAGAAGAATCTTTTCCGATGGAGTACATCATCACTGGGTTATCAAACTCAGCCGCTACTTCACGGATAATATGAATACTTTCCGCTTCGAGCTGTTTTAGGTGGGTTAAACGTTCTTGGTCCATTTCAGTGCTTCCTTTAAGGCTCGCGTTACGAGCAATTCATTACTTGGTCTTGCCAAGCATGGGATTTAACTCATCCACTTGAGTGAATGGGAGTATTGGCACTAGAAGAAAACAGAAGCTTCGTGTTGAGCTATCCTTGCTATTCGTCTGCCTGATACGTCCTTGATATAGGCATTATGACGAGCCTCTCATATTACTGGAAATTCTAAAATTTCATTTTTTATTCGAAAAGCTGATAAGGGATTGAATTTATCGATAAGCAGGTGAAATGAATGGACTAATATTATCGATATCAGTTGCACATCGATTAATCAGGTTTGGGAGGCGTCTTGCAGAACACCATAAAGTAGTCGATCTAAGTCACGAATTAACATTCGTTGTAATCATTGTTTCATTCCATTTTGTTACATTACGCAACGAATTTTCTACTATCCACTTTGGAGCTACAAAATGAAAGTTGCAATGAAACCTTTGTCATTGGCTGTGCTTGCGGGTCTTGGTTTGACTCTAGCAGGCTGTACAACAACACCAGATACCGATGAAGTGATTAAACTACGTGTCGTAGAGACAACGGACATCCATACCAACCTAATGGATTACGATTACTACAAAGACAAGCCATCGAAAAAAATCGGCTTAGCACGTACTGCAACTCTAGTAAAAGAAGCTCAAAACGAAGTAACCAACAGCGTATTAGTTGATAACGGTGACTTGCTGCAAGGTAGCCCAATGGGTGACTACATGGCAGACAAAGGCATTGAAGCGGGTGAAGTTCACCCTGCATACAAAGCTATGAACCAGCTAAGCTACGACGCTGCAAACATAGGTAACCACGAATTCAACTACGGTCTTGATTTCCTAGAAGAGTCAATCAACGACGCTGATTTCCCGTACATCAGTGCTAACGTTTACGACGCAAAAACCAAAGAACACTACTTCACACCTTACATCATCAAGACGCACACGTTTGAAGATACTGCAGGCGTAGAGCATGAAGTAAAAGTCGGCTACATCGGTTTCGTTCCACCACAAATCATGACGTGGGATAAGAAGAACCTTGAAGGTAAAGTAATCGCTCGTGACATCATTGAGACGGCTAACGAGTTAGTGCCTCAAATGAAAGCGGAAGGCGCTGAAGTTATCGTTGCTATCCCTCACTCAGGCGTATCAACTGACCCATACAAAAATGGCGAAGAGAACTCAACGTTCTACCTATCTGAAGTAGATGGCATTGATGCGATCGCATTCGGCCACTCTCACGCAGTGTTCCCAGGTAAAGGTTTTGATGACATTCAAGGCATCGACAACGAAACGGGCACAATGAACGGCGTTGCGGCAGTAATGCCAGGTCGTTGGGGTAGCCACGTTGGTGTTATGGACCTAACACTGGCACAAAAAGACGGTAAGTGGGAAGTCGTTAAAGGCCAATCAGAAGCACGCCCTATCTACGACAAGATCGAGAAGAAATCTCTTGCTGCGGCTGATGAAGGCATCGTAACAGCACTAGAAAAAGACCACGCTGGTACTCGTGAGTTTGTTAACCAACCGATTGGTAAAGCAGACGATGTGATGTACAGCTTCTTGTCTCTAGTACAAGACGATCCAACAGTTCAAATCGTTAACCTTGCACAGAAAGATTACGTTGAACAGTTCATCCAAGGTGACCCTGACCTAGATGGTACGCCAGTACTTTCCGCGGCTGCACCATTCAAAGCTGGTGGCCGTAAGAATGACCCAGCGAACTTCACTGAAGTTGAATCTGGTCAACTGACATTCCGTAACGCAGCTGACTTATACCTTTACCCGAACACACTAGTTGCGATGAAGGTAACAGGTCACGAAGTAAAAGAGTGGCTTGAGTGTTCTGCTGGTCAATTCAACCAAGTTGATGTTAACTCAACAGCACCACAACAGTTGATCGAGTGGGAGAACTTCCGCACTTACAACTTCGATGTTATCGACGGTGTTGATTACCAAATCGACGTAACTCAACCTGCGAAATACGATGCAAACTGTAAAGTCGTTAACCCTGACTCACAGCGTATTGTTGGCCTAACTTACCAAGGTAAGCCAATCGACATGAAGCAAGACTTCCTGATCGCAACCAACAACTACCGTGCATACAGCGCTAAGTTCCCAGGCACAGGTGAAGACTTCATCGCATTTGATGCACCAGATGAGAACCGTACTGTTCTTGCAAACTACATCTCTCGCGTAAGCAAAGAACAAGGTCAAGTGAGCCCAAGCGCAGATAACAATTGGTCATTTGCACCAATCAAAACGGATAACAAGCTAGATATCCGCTTTGAAACATCTCCAAGCGACAAAGCAGCAGAGTTCATTAAAGAGAAAGGTCAATACCCGATGAAACGTGTTGCGACTGACGATGTTGGTTTTGCTGTTTACCAGATTGACCTAACTAAATAGATTGCTTAAGTAATCCATAGTTAACGTTCTGAAAGGCTGAGTTTTACGACTCAGCCTTTTTCTTTTCTTCTAAATGTTCAGCCCAAAGCCCTAATTTTCGAACGACAAACTCTCGTTCAACCCGCTTCCAAATGCCACGCCTTCAGCTTCAAAACAGCAGTCAAACAGCAGTCAAACAGCAGTCAAACAGCACGACTCAAACCACCAATTGAATGAATCCAACACAAAAAAACACTAATCAGCTGTAAGTTTTTATCTGCTCCTCCTGTCTATTTAATTTACCACACTCAATGAATGGTGGTTAAGCCATTCATCTATAGGATAGATAAGGGCATTTAATGAGCACCGTCGAGAGCATTCAAGCATGGTTACATTCAGGGGAGGAGTCGCTGCTATGGCTGATGCTTGGCATCATCGCGCTTTCTTATCTGCTTGAAGATCTTGCGATTGTTACGGCGGCAGGTATCGCGACTCAAGGTCTAATACTTCCTCAATATGCGCTGCTTGCTATTTTCATCGGTATTGCCACGGGTGATCTCGGTCTTTATTACCTGGGTAAATCAGGACGTTACTTCCGAGGTGTTCGATATAAAGCCCTCACTAATAAGTACTTTCGTTCGCTTCGTACCAAATTACGTCAGAACGCATTCAGCAGCCTTTTTGTTATCCGCTTTATTCCCGGGCTTCGTACCGTCGGCTTTACCTTAAGTGGCTTTTTCGCCATCCCACTGCCTACTTTCTTGTTTGCCGTGATTAGTGCCACTGCGCTCTGGACTGGCATTGTCTTCTCTGCCATCTACTATTTAGGGACATCAGCGTGGCTGCAAGCCTCTGAATATCAATGGATCATCATCCCGTGTGCCATCGCTTTGCTGTTTATCGGCAATCGATTAATGAATAGAACCTACTCTAGAGGATTATCATGAGTTCACCGCAAGATATTCGCATCATTCCAGCACATCAAATTAATGCAGGCATGCCTTTGCTTGAAAAAGATACCGTGCGCAGCGTCTCTCCTTATGAGTTTCTTCCAACTTGGTTCTTCTACACGCCAGTGGTGATTCAAAGCCTGATGCAAGGGTTACGGCACTTTGACTGGGCACTGCCGCTCATCGCCAACCCAAGCATCAAGTTAAGCGGTATGGTAGGCGAATCAAAACACGAGATATTAAGCCTTGCCGGATCTTCAAGTCAGCGTTGGATCTCTCCGTTTATCACCCTCACCAAAACGGATCTCAACGGTAAGAAACAAGCCGAAGACGCACGCAGCGCACTCATACAAACGGATCTTGATTTCCCTATCGTGGCTAAGCCGGATCTTGGCTGTCGAGGTGTTGGCGTTAAGCTGATCAACAACCAAGTTCAACTTGAGCAATATGTCGAATCTTTCCCAAATAATGCTCGCTTTCTACTGCAAAAAAAGGCGCCTTATCAAGCCGAAGCGGGTGTTTTCTACGTTCGTTACCCAAATAAAAAGCAAGGTGAGATCATCTCGATCACACTCAAATATGCGCCAATGGTGATGGGTGATGGCAAGTCGACACTCAAGCAGTTAATTGAAAACAGCCCGCGCGCTGGGCAGCTCAGTCACCTGTATCTACCAAGGCATGAAGATAAATTGGATCACGTGCTCGCAGAGGGCGAAGAGTTCCAACTCGCGTTCGCAGGTAGCCATAGCCGTGGCTGCATCTTCCGCGATGGCAATCAATACATCACTCGGGCTTTAACTGAACGTTTAGACGAGATATTCGATGACTTCGATGGTTTTCATTTTGGCCGACTCGACGTCAAGTTTAAGGACATGCACAGCCTAATGAACGGCGAGGATTTCACGATCCTTGAGGTCAATGGCGCAAGCAGTGAGGCTGGGCATATCTGGGATCGCAACACACCGCTGCGAGAGATATTTTCTACGCTACTACTGCAATACCGCATTCTTTTTGATATTGGCGCTCAGCAAAAACAACGAGGCCATAAGACTCCTTCTTTCAAAAGCTTATTCGCTGCGTGGCAAGAAGAGCGACGCCTTGTTCAACAATATCCGACCACTGACTAACTTTGTACGAGGACCATGAATGAACCCCATAGCCCAACCGAGCACCCTCACTTCTTTCTCTCCTAGTATCAAAGGAGCGGTAGAGATATTGAATCAGGGTCTAGAGTTTTTGTTAGCGATATCTGACAGCGACTATCTGACACGAGCAAAGCCGCACGTCACAAGCTCTATTGGTGAGCATACTCGTCACACGCTCGATCTTTTTCACGCTTTAATTTTAAAAGAGAATGCGACCGTTGATTACAACACTCGCCGTCGTGGTCATCCCGTCGAATACGACCGCTCAATTGCAGTAAAAGAGATCCATTATGTGATCAACTGGCTTGAACGACTAGACCGCAGAGATCTCGAAGCGCCTATCATGATCCAAACCGAAGTTTCAATGGATACACAAGTATTCGCCAGCCTGCCTTCTACGTTAGAAAGAGAGGTCACCTTTGCTGCTCTGCATGCCAATCATCACTACGCGATGATCAAGGTGATCACCACCTTCCTAGACGTCGAAACATGCAATACCTTTGGTTATGCCCCAACCACCAGCAGCTATCTGAGGGAGCAATAATCATGTGTTCAGTATCTTGGCTGCTTGAAGAAAATGGTTATCAGGTCTTTTTTAACCGTGACGAACAAAAGACGCGAGCACTAGCAATGCCACCTAAACAGTATCGAGTCAACGGTGTCGATATCATCATGCCACTCGACCCAACTGGCGGTGGTAGCTGGATCAGTATCAATGAGTTCGGGCTTTCGCTATGCCTACTCAATAACTATCAAGGCATAGTGCCTGTTGGACCTTTAGTCAGCCGTGGTTTGCTACTCAAGAATCTATCATCGAGTCGTAACATCAGTCAGCTCTCTGAAGCGTTTCACAAGCTAGACCTACACTCTTTTGCCCCATTTACCTTGCTAGCTTTCGCGCCCAATCTAACCCAACACAATGGTCTGGTTATCGCCTACATGTGGGATGGTATTCAACAGAAAATAGTCGACACTGATTCTCCACTCTTCTCATCCGGTGTTGATTTAGAGCGAGTGCAAGCCTACCGACAAGCAAAATATGATCAGCTCATGGCGGCAGGTAAGAATCAACAGAACTTACTGATGTTCCACTCTCACCATCACAATGAGCAACCTCATTTAGCGACCTGTATGCATCGCGAAGACGCACATACCGTGAGCTTTACACACTTACGTAACCTGCATGGTCAAGCCTCTATGTTTTATGCACCCGGCTCACCATGCGAACCCATTAAACCATGTCAGATAAATCAGCAGCGCTTTACCTTTGATTTATCACCCGCAATCAATCTATAGATGGAGTCCATCATGAGAAAACTATTCACCATGGTTCTGCTACTTGTTAGCCCGTACGTATTTGCCGCCGATGAAATCTACACTGGTTTCTTTAGCAGTAAGGCGCTCGATGGCTACGATACCGTCGCATATTTCACTTCCGGTAAGCCCATTGAAGGCAGTAAAAAATTCAGCACTGAGTACAAAGGGGCGGATTGGTATTTCTCTTCTGAAAAGAATCTGACTTTATTTGTTAATAATCCTGAAAAATATGCCCCTCAATATGGTGGCTATTGCGCTTGGGCAGTATCAGCGAAGAGCGACTTTGCACCGAGTGACCCACATCAATGGACGATTGTTGATAACAAGCTTTACCTCAACTACGACCAAGAGATTAAGCAGCGCTGGGAACAAGACCAAGCACAGCATATTCAACAAGCCGATAAAGTTTGGCCGCAACTGATTAAGTAAGGTAATTTCATTATGATTGATAGTCCTTTTCGTTTACCACGTTACACGCCTTTTGGTTTAGGTGAGTCTGTTGTCGAGTGGGCAACTGGGCTATCTAAGCTAGACCGACTCTACCAAGATCGTAAAAACGAGTTATCTAGCTTCGAATTCATGAATTACACTCTGTCGGCGCTCAATATCGACTACTCGGTTGCATCGGGAAGCACGGAAAACATCCCGGAAGAAGGGCCTGTCGTGATTGTGGCGAACCACCCGCTTGGCGCCATCGAAGGCGTGATCCTTGCCGATCTCGTAGGATCAGTAAGAAAGGATGTGAAGGTGCTGGCCAATGAGTTACTTAAGCGCCTGCCTGAACTGGATGATCTTTTCATCGGTGTCGATGTCTTTAACAGTAAAGAATCGAAACGCACCAATGCCAAAGCGATTCGAGATGCCAATCGTCATTTGGCTGATGGTGGACTATTGATTGTATTCCCAGCAGGTGAAGTATCAAGCTACCGTAAAGGGGCAAAAACACTGACAGACATCGAGTGGAGCAAGTCGGTAGCGAAATTCGTCAAACGTCACCAAGCCACCACGGTACCTATCTTTATCAATGGCAAGAACAGTGAGCTTTTCTATCAAGCGGGTCGTGTTCATCCACTGTTGAGAACCGCTCTACTCGGGCGTGAACTTCTTAATAAACAAGCGACAACTATCTCTATCTCGATTGGCTCATCGATTCCATATTCAGAGATAAAATCGTTTGAAAAAGAGATGGATATCGTCAACTACCTACGACTTAATACCTATCTAATGAGTCAACAAGACTGCCCGAGCACGCCCATCCACGCACCTTCTTTTGATACCCAAGTGATTGCGCCTATTCCGCCAGAAGTGTTGGCAATAGAGGTCGATTCTCTTCCGGAAGATATGAAGTTACTTGAGCAAGGGAACTTTGAGGTCTACTGCACACCAAGCCAATCCATTCCTAACTTAATGCGCGAGATTGGTCGAGTAAGAGAAGAAAGCTTTAGAGAAGTCGGAGAAGGCAGCGGGCTGGCCTGTGATTTAGATGAGTATGACCTTTACTACCATCAACTGTTTGTGTGGAATAAAACCAAGGCAGAACTAGTCGGGGCGTATCGACTCGGTATGGTCGACAAACTCATCGCAGAGCACGGGCTTGATCAGCTTTACTCTCGTAGCCTGTTTAACTACAACCAAGAATTCATTGATACGTTAGAAAACAGCATTGAACTAGGGCGATCGGTAGTAAGTAAACCTTACCAAAAGAGCCTGAACTCACTGTTACTATTGTGGAAAGGCATTGCGACCTTTGTGTCTCGTCACCCTCAATATACCCATCTGTTCGGCCCAGTCAGTATCAGCAATGATTACAGCCACAATGCGCGTCTGTTGATCGCGACCACGTTATCAATCCACCATTATGATGAGGAAAAGGCGAATTTGGTTTCACCTTCGTCACCACTCAATACCAGCAGTCATGTGTTCTGGCAAAATCACCTGCTCTCTTCACTGGCGAGTGTGCCTCTGCTCTCTAAAGTGTTAGCACGCATGGAGCAAGGTAAAGGCCTGCCGGTACTGCTGCGCCAATATCTAGGGATGAACGGTAAACTGGTGTGTTTTAATGTCGACCCATCGTTTAATGATGCCTTGGATGGCTTGATTGTGGTGAACCTTAAAAAGGTACCACTGAAGACTCTGGGTAAATACATGGGCAGAGAGCTTGCTCAAGATTACCTAGAGCAACACGCACGCCGCTGATTTATCCCGCTCTGTACCTCTCTCCAAATAAGTGCGATGATTTCGGCACTTATTTGGGTTAGGTTATTTTCATGCACACCTCTTTTATCGAACAACTACAAAGCTTCGACTTCTCTGAAAGCCAGATTGAATCTCTAGTTGCTGTCGCCAAGCCACTTGAGTTGCCAACCAGAAACATCTTGATCAATCAAGGTGAGATGGCGAGTTCAATCTACTTTGTACTTGAAGGCTTGTGCCATGCCTGCTACCTCACTGATGATGGTAAGCAATACAGTAAAGAGTTCTATTGGGAACAAGATTGGATCATCGGCTTTGAGAGTCTGATAAAAAGCCAAGCGTCCCCTTACCTATTAGAAACGCTGACTCCCATCACCATGTTAGAGCTGCCAATGAATGCGGTTATCGAGTGGCGTGCATCAAATAATCCTTTGTATTTAAAGCTGTTAGAAACACAGCTGATGCATAAGGAAAACAAAGAACGCTTCATGCTGCTCTATACACCAGAGCAACGCTATCAGCTGTTCTGCGAGCACTATCCCGACCTTGAGCAGCGCTTGAACGACAATCAAATTGCAGCCTACCTAGGAATAACCGCAATCAGCCTGAGCAGAATTAAAGGTCGAATTAACAATAGTTAATGCCAACAATCATCGCGCATAGTACATTCAGAGCATCGATAATCTCTGGATGTAAACATGATCACTTGGCACTCAATTCCTTTTTCTGAACTCTCAACACAACAGCTTTATCAACTACTTAAATTAAGAGTCGATGTATTTGTGGTCGAGCAGACTTGTCCTTATCCAGAGCTGGACGGTAAAGATACACTCGCGGGTGTTGAGCACCTGCTTGGCTATGCTGATGAAGAGTTGGTAGCGTGTGCACGTTTATTACCACCAGGTACCTCTTACGACAACACCAGCATCGGTCGAGTCGCAACCAAGCAATCGGCAAGAGGTGGTGGCTTGGGGCATCAATTAATCAAAGAAGCATTAACACGCTGCGAGGCTCTTTGGCCAAATACGGCCATTGATATTGGCGCGCAGCAACACCTAGAAAACTTCTATGCGAGCCACGGCTTCAACACCATCTCGGATATGTATCTCGAAGATGACATTCCTCATATAGACATGAGATTAGAAAAATAATGACGAATATCACTGCCGGTATTCTATTGTTGGTTGCAGGTAACTTGTTTGCCTCGCTTTCCGACGTAGCGGTAAAGCTGTTAAATGGCGAAGTACCGCCCTTACAGTATATTTTTTTCCGACAGTTGATATCTCTGGTCATCATCACCCCTTTGTGGCTACAGCAGAAAAAAGAACAACGGCGCTTACAGCAGGCTAAGGTAACCTTCATTCGAGGTCAGTTAATTCTGACCGGCAGTGGGTGCATGGTGGTCGCGATCACTCACTTGTCTTTGGCAACCGCCAACGCAGTATTTTATGTCGCGCCTTTACTGATGTTGCCGCTCTCAATGTTGCTATTGAAAGAGCAACCGGCACTCGGCAAGGTTATCGGCACAACCATAGGTTTTATTGGTGCATTGATTGTCTTGAGGCCATCACAATTTCATTGGGCGGCACTGTTTGCTTTGGGGACAGCACTCACCCTAGCACTATTTAATGTACTCGTAAGAAAGCTTCCTAGTGAGCAAACGGTGGTCACTACGCTGTGGTGGACAACCTTATTCTCTATTCCAGCCTCATTAGTACTGTGCTTCTTATACTGGCAGCCAGTGTCTGTGGAGCATTTGGGATACATAGCCCTGAGTGCGACGCTAATCTTAAGTTACAACGGCCTTGCAGTTGCTGCCTATCAAAAAGCACACTCTAGCCAAATTGCCTTGGCTGAGTATTCAGGATTGGTGTTTGTCGCGCTAATAGGTGCAATATGGTTCGATGAGATTCCGGATACATTAACCTTTATCGGAATCATGCTTATCATCTTGCCACTCGCCCCTTTCAAGCGACCAAAAAAAAGAGCTAATGCTTAGCTCTTTTCTATCGTTTATCTGTGTCTGGTGAAGCGCTTTAACTCAGGCTCACTATTCATCTACTTACTGCGACCAAAGCCACCATCGGATAAGCGGAAGAACATCACCGAAGTGTCGCCTTTCTCTAGCTGAAGAATGTCCAACTGCCCAGTTTCAGCAAGTTTGAAACGAACCAGCTGGCCTTTACGAATCTGACTGAGCGGCTTATCTGCACCTTCAATTCGCACTAACGCATTCAAGTCAGACAATGGCAAATCGTTGTTTCGAAAAACCTGCGCTAACGTATCCCCTTGCTTAACAAGGTACTCCTGCCAATTTTTGTTACTCGGTTCTAATGAGCTGTTCTTGGCATTTTGCTGTTCGCTTAAGCCGACGGTGTTTATTTCAAGCTCAACGCGCGATGTTGTTGGAGCTGTGTCTACTTTAGGTTCTGGTAGCGGCACAAAAAGTAATATCAGTACGATCGGAGAAATCACCATCAACAGTCTTTGGTGTAACTTCGGCAATGAACCCCAAGTTTGCGCTGTCGAGGTTTTCATTTTCTTCACATCGATCGAACTCAATTTCTCTTTGACCTGATTCAGTCGATCCTTGAATTCTGCTAAGTGGTCAACTTTCTGTTTTTTCTTTTGACGACGATTCATACCACTGCGTCCTATACATTGAATAACTACAGTATAAAAACCAAAGTACCAACAGTATAGATCTTTCCGTCACAACAAGGCCCAAAGCGAGAAAATTGACATGGCTGTGATTTGGGCACGGTAAAGCACAAGTGATCAGGGACTAGCCGTTTCTTCACGCTGCTAATACTGGTATTCTTACCCTTTTCGTACTGACAAAAAGAGTGACTTTTCATGTCTGAAGTAAAATTTGAAACTGTAGAGCAAAAAGCTAGCTACGGTATCGGTCTACAAATGGGCCAACAACTTGCTGGTTCTGGTCTTGAAGGCCTAAACGTTGACGCAATCGCTGCTGGTATCGCAACAGCTCTAGTTGGCGACATGCCAGCTATCGAAGTTGACGAAATCAACAACGCACTACAAGAGCTACACACTCGTGGTGAAGCTGCACGTCAAGAACTAGCTAAAGCAGCAGCAGCTGACGGCGAAGCTTTCCTAACTGACAACGCTCTTCGTTCAGAAGTAACAGTTCTTGAGTCTGGTCTTCAGTACGAAGTACTAACTGAAGGTACTGGCGAAATCCCAACTGCAGACAAGCAAGTACGTGTTCACTACCACGGCGAACTAACTGACGGTACTGTTTTCGACAGCTCTGTATCTCGCGGTCAACCTGCTGAATTCCCAGTAACTGGCGTAATTCAAGGTTGGGTACAAGCTCTACAAATGATGCCTGTTGGCTCTAAGTGGAAGCTATACATCCCTCAAGATCTAGCATACGGTGAGCGTGGCGCAGGTGCTGCAATCCCACCATTTGCTGCTCTAGTATTTGAAGTAGAACTTCTAGCAATTCTTTAATTTTTATAAAAACCTTTAGTAAAACAAAATACTATAGGTAAATAAAATTGAAATAATCCAACGGCGATGTGACTACATCGCCGTTTTTCGTTTATAGTGAAAGAGTAAATTACTTTATTACTTAAGGACGAATAATGAAGAAAGTACTCATCACAGTTTTAAGCAGCCTTGCTGTTGTCTCTTGCGCTAGCACTAGCGACTCTGAACAAACCAGTTCATCATCAGATACCAACTATTCCCAACTATCCCAAACTGCACTGATGGCTGCAGTGAATATGTGGTCTCAGCAGAACGAAACAACACCGCTTGTGGATACGGTAGCTGACCAAGCTTCTGTTACCAGCGACCAAGCAGTTGGCGGTATTGGTTCAATGTTAGCCCTTGCACAAAACTCTCTTGGCACAGCCGACAACAAAGAACTCGCGACACTTATTCCGGGTATGTCGAGCCTTGAGTCTACTGGTCTATCATCGCTACTAAGCTCACAAGGTGCCGTTGAAAGTGCGTTTTCTGGATTAGGTATGGATCCATCAATGGTTACAACATTTGCACCCATCATTCTTCAAGCACTGCAGTCACAAGGTGCAACGAGCGGCCTGATGGATTCACTTTCAGCTATATGGCAATAATCGTTAGTTATTAATAGCTAGCTTAAAATCTAATAAGGGCACTTCGGTGCTCTTTTTTGTGCGTGGAAGAAAAGATATTTGAGATACGAGATACGAGATA
>NZ_JBFRMS010000007.1:8119-213543 GCF_041470505.1 Vibrio sp. 10N.261.55.C5 | reverse complement strand
TCGTAGTTGCACTACGATTTTACTCCCTAATGAATATTGATGACGTCAATTCACACGATATAATGGAGTTCCTTTGGGCTCCATTTTTTAGCTTATGAAAAAACTAATGTTATTATTGTCGGTATTTCCAAGTGTCGGGTATTCGTTTTGTTTTGATGAAGCAGGACAACATTATAATGTTGATCCAGATTTGCTGCGATCGATAGCACAAGTTGAAAGCAGTCTTGATCCTAATGCTTATAACGAAAACAAAAATAAAAAAGGTCAAGTAACCAGTCGTGACTTTGGACTCATGCAAATTAACTCTAGTTGGTTTCCTCGACTGACTGAATTTAATGTCAATGAAACCAATGTCTACGAACCATGTTTTAATGTTTCATTAGGTGCGTGGGTATTAAGCTCTAACTTTGCCAGCCATGGTTATAACTGGAATAGCGTAGGTGCTTATAATGCAGGATTTCTTAAACGTACCGAAAACGCCAGAAGAATATACATCAAAAAAGTTCAAAAAGTCTATTATCAGTTGCCATTAAAATAACCTTTCTTGCACCATAACGGTGCGGCGCTAGTTGTGTCACGATCTTCTTTTTCCGTTTTACATTCCTTCCCTAATGGTCTCAATCACCCTAGATTCAATCGCCAACGGTTCGGCTTTTGAGCTCGACGTCCCTAAAACACACCCCAAGAAAACAAACTAGATGCAGACTCATTGGAGGTCATTGTTACCACTTGGGAATCATCCACACACCACGGCGCATTGAAATCAATGCAAATGGTTGTCTGTTAAAAACATAAAGACAATAAAAACAAGAATTTAAAGATATAATAGTCGTTTAAAGTAACGTGGAAAAATTTTCAAAAATTACACTAATTAGCCGCTTAAATTTCAATGGATAAATATATATTTTCAATGAATATTGATTGATCCCTTATATGTAAAGCGATGAGAGCGTTTTCAATGTTATTTTAATTGGAAATCATTAAATGTTGATTGAGCCCTTTATTGACAAGGCTCAATGGGTGTTTTATAAAATTAATTGATTGAAATTTCATTGGAATAACAATGCTTTTAATTGGGATTGAGGAGGGCAATATGACACGTTCTTATCCATTACAAAGCTCATTACGTGGAAAGTTAGCGCAAGATTTTAAGACGTTTAGGGATAAGGAAGCGTTAAGTGATGCCGAGGCCACGCGGCAACTTTTGATGTTGGCACTGCGCATTAAACTCAATGATAGTGAGGATGATAGTCCATCGAATCGTGCGTTGATGGAAGAGATTTATCGTGTCGTTCGTGGTTCATCTGCGATCACTGATGTGGTTCATGGACAAACCTTTGATGGTGAAAAATTATTCCGAGAACAAAAAGAATCCAAACCCTTTAGGCAACAGGTGAAATCTGATATCGATAATAAAGTCGATGAGTTTCTGGCAGGCAAAAAAAAAGGGTAGTCCATTGGACACCCCTTTTTCTACCGCTCTAACTCTCTATCTAGTTTATTATATTGGTCATTGTTGTTGTCACGCTCCTGATTAAAATCAAACGTTTTTTGAGGGGAGGGTTCTTTGCTGTCGAAGTGTTCAAGCTCTTTATCTTTGATTTCTTTTGTGTGTTGATTAATATCAGTGTCCTGCTTGTTGGTTAATGAATCATGGTCTTGAGTGGGTGTGTCGAATTCCTCTTTTTGTTGATGCGTTTGTTGATGGTATTGTTCAATACCCTGTTTGATTTCCTCAAGCATATTGTCAGGCGAAACAAACTGAATATTTCTCCCTGAAAAGTTAGCCATGATTTTTTCAATGTTGTTGGGATTTAAATCAGTATTGCCTTGACTCAGTACAATCACAATGTTCTGTCTGAGTTCATCGGTAGAGATATTCTGAATGTCATTCTTATGATTGACATTGATAATGTCGTATTGGCCTTGATGCGCTTGATTAATAATAAAAGCATTCTCGATTGAGGTACTGATGATGGTGGTGTGCAAATCACGGCCTTGATGGAATTGCGTTATTTGTTTGGATTTCGTGCCTAATATCCGTGGATTGATGTCGAGTGCCGGATCTTTATTTCCTTGCCCGTCTAAATAAGTCACTTCAATCGCTTTTGTTTCTCCTTTTTTATCGTGAATGTTAGTTATCATCGCCGGGTGAAATGTTTTGTCCTCTGAGGAATATACTGCTTGATGAAAATGAACATGGTCATTCTTAGGGTGTTCAATCCCCAATTTATTGAGGTAAGTTTCGGCTAATGTGCCTGTGAGTGGCAGGCTGGTTTGTATATATTCTTTCGCTCTCTCTTCAAATTGTGCCATGTGTTTTGGCGTCGTATTCAGTAATTGGTCATGTTTGGGGTTGGCGGTGAGTTGGTATTTATCAGGATCATTAAGAATGTTGTGGGCTTCTTGCATTGCCTCCTTATAATATATTTCCTTATGAATCATCATTAAATTGATTAATGAGCCTTTTTTACCGGTGGTATAGTCTTTAAAATACCCTCGATATTCCCCCGTTAACGATACCTTTATTGCCGATTTTCCAATACCAAAGGTGAGATAATCACGGTCTGATTTAGATGGGTTCGGTTGCCCCAAGAGGTTGATGGCTAAGCTTTCGGTGTATTTCGGTAACGTTTGGCTGATGTGTTCTTTAAATTGGTTGTAGTCAAAATCTCCGTTTCTATTGTGATAACGCACGTCTTCATGAGATAGGGCTTTGTCATTAAAGTAAGGCGTACTGTGTGGTGCTATGTTCTCGATGGTTTCAATGGCACTGTGTTTATTGACCTCTTTCGATAACCAGCTCTTCATCATCTGTTTTGGGCTGTCAGTAAAGAGTTTCACATGACTACTCGCCCGGCTTAAATCGATGTAAGCGCGTCTTAAGTTCGTCAGTGCGCCTTTACCCTTTAGGGTGGTAATGACGTTCTGATACGTCGCGCCTTGCGCCATATCTGCGGTTCTGGTGTAAGCGTAATCCCAATGGCCGTCTTTCAGTTGGTTTGGATTAAGGCTTAACGCTTGCCCCTCTTTCGACAGCGCGGTGATTTCTTCTTTGGTGGCATGACTGATGGTGTATTCCACATTGGCTTTAATGCCTCGCGCTTTGTCGGTAAATCGGGTCATGATTTTATCCCCGGTTGAAAGTGGCTTTTCTGATTGAACGAAGAGTGACGTGTATTTGTGGTCTTTGTTGCGTGGTAAAAATGGCTTTGTCTTACCTGTATTTACGTCTTGAAGAGTCACCAAACCGTGCTCCGAATCAACGTGGGTAATGATGTCGTACTCTCCTGGCTTGGTGCTTAAAATGAGCCCTTTCTGATAAGGCATCATGGTGGTCAGCTCTTCTTTGCTATCACCTGTAGAGCGTAATCGGGTGGTGATGATGTTTTCTTGGCCTATCTCCTGTGTTTTCATCAGTCCGGCACGAATGTGCTCAGTGATGTGGTCACGCTCATTATTTGTGTAAGCGATGATCAGCGTGTTTTCTCGTGTCTCGGGCGTGCGGGCAAGGTAGTCCTGCGCCACCGCGTAAGGCAGCTTTTCGGTGGCGATGAGTTGCGCTTTGCTTTGGTCTTTCGCATTCTCATCGAGGGTTGAGACGATATGTTGCGTGCTACCGAGTGTATCAGGGCCTTGCTGAGAGAGTTTATCGAGGGCGCTGTCTGGCTGCTTATCTACAATGTTGTGTACGGCGCCAAGCAGTATTTCATTCTTCTGACGAACGATGTCGGTCATGTAAGCCGTATCGATACGGCCCTGACTTATGCTCAATTCAAACGGTTTACCAGCATTAAGAGAAAGCAGCTGCTCTTTATCCCCAAGCAAGGTGGCTTTGGAGCCGCTTTTCAATACAAGGTCGGTGAGCTCTTTGGCTTGTTGGTTGCTGACCATGGAGCTTTCATCGAGGAAGAACAGCGTGTTTTTGTGCTCCTCTGGTAAGGTGATGCCACGTCTTAGGTCGGTCAGTAAGCTTTCCAGCGTTTGCGCTTGTATCCCTTTGCTTTCCAGTTCGCTGACGGCGGCGTGAGTGGGCGCTAGGCCGATCACTTGCGAAGGTGCCTGGTTACAGGCTTGGGTGGCGTGTTGAATCAATTCAAGGTTGGATTCGAGCAGGGTGGATTTACCGGTGCCCGCCAAACCTTGCACGGCCACAAAACTGTCTTTGGTCGTTGAGATAAGGGTGATGCCGTCCTTTTGTCCTTGGGTAAGGAGAGGCTGTGCATCGAGATAATTTCTGACTTGTTGGTGGGTGGCAAACGGCTTGTGTTGATTTTTCCCTTGCTCAATGTTTCGTAAAATGTGTTTTTCGGTATCGAGTGCCGCTTGGGTGGTCCAGCGTGTACCATCGCTGTATTCGGCAGAGAGGACGTCACTGCGTTTGGCGAGCTCTGTTTCAATTTGCTCTTTGATTATCGGTTGATTGGCCTCTTCAAAAGCGTAACGGATCGCTTCGACGACTAACTCTTTTTGTGTAAACGCCGCTTCTTTTTCAGAAAGATGACCCAGGGCAAAGTTCAACGCTTTCTCTTGCAGTGGTGAATTGTGCTCTTTGTTTAAGAGAGTGAGGGCTTGCTGGATGTCGCTTTTGACTGTGGCGGCGGTGGTTTCAGAGAGGTAGCGGTCGTTGACGTTTTGAGTCTGCATGACTCGCTCGATGGCAGAAAGCTTCACTTCGCTTTTCTCAAGCGCGGCCTGGGCTTTATCGGGGTTGTCGGTAAACACATCGATGCGCGCGCTTTTCTCGGTCAGCTCGTGAAAGAGCGCTTTCGAGAGCGTAAAGGCTTTGCCTGAAAGGAGGGTGTGCGCCCTTGGTTCGATATGACTGGCGGTATGGACATAGTCGTATTGTAGTGGTGCGTCTTTCAGGGCTTCAACGGGGATGGTGTTCGATTCGCCCTGTGTGTCCGTTAACGTTAGGGTTTCTTTAGAAATATCCGTGACTACGTAACGCTCATTGGCGTTCAACTCAGATGGAAAGTGCTTACCTGTGGTCATGAGGCGTTCACCTTGGTTAACTTGCAGCGAGTCAGGTTTAAAGATCTGCATGTTGAGGGCTTTGAATCCGGCGGAAGCGGGATCGAGGGTGTATTCTTGTCCATCGGTTTTGCTCAGGACATGGAGTCGATTGTTTGCCTTATCCGAGGTTGAAACCACTAACTCTTGAGGTTGTCCGTCTTCCCAATGGCGAAGGGTCATACCTGGCTTGTAATGTTGCGCTAACTCCTGTTGGGGCTTAGACAAATAATGAGGCTGCTGAGTGAACAAGGTGATACCGCTGCGGGCAAGTTGACCCTCGTTCTGCAGAGAGGACCGGATCGCGTCCGTCAATCGTCGTTGTTCAAGGTGAGAAGTCGCCAGCACTTGTGTGTCTTCTTTGTTTGGTAAGTGGGTATACGCTCTAGCGAGGGTGCGTGTATCGCTGTTGTGCAAGGTAACCTTACTGTCTTTCTGTTTGCTGTCTACCCAAGAGTGCGAGACGACGTTGCCTCTGCGATAAAGCTCGATCGCGTTATAAGATTTAAAACCTTGGCGACTGGACGTGTTGTTCAGCAAGATGACTTTGCTACCCGATCCCTTAGCTTTTGCGTTTAAAGCCATCAACTCATTGGCGCTCATTTTGTGGGCGCTGTCGACAAGAAGGATGTCTTTGTTGGTCATAGGGACGTCTGAGTGCAACAAACTATGGACAGAGTGGCGCTGCTCTTCTTGAAATCGGTGTTTTATCCAGGTGGCGACCGTATGACTTTCACGTTGGATGGTTTGGCTATGACGGTGTTTGTCTTTGGCGTTTTGTGACACTAAGTGGACACGTTTACCGACATGGTTGCCGACGTTCAAGAGGTTTTGCGCGATTTGCTCACTGTTGCCAAACACATTAACCACATGAAACTGCTTGGTGGACTGGTAAATGTCCGCCACCTTTTGGCGGTTGCCTTGAGTGAGGTTTAATTTATCTAACGTAGCGTCATTGACTGGCGTGCGCATATGGCGCGTACGCCCTTTGCTGGCCGCCATTAACGCTTGTTCGGTTTTCAGCATGGCTTGAGTGGTGTATTGACCTTTTTCTGAAAGAGGGATGAGAGCACCGTTTTTCACCCATTGGTCAGCGACCATTTTAAGGTCAATCGCATTGGCTTGTACGCCGCCTTTGGTAAACTCGGCCGCGGCTAATTCTATAATCTTTTCCAGTTTTAATGCTGTGTTGTATTGCCCTAAGTGTTCAACGGCGCGACCAAACGCGTCTTTAGCGATTTCTTCAGGGTTCTGTTCTTGTGGAGTGATCCCCAGGGCGTTTTTAACCAGTTCTTCGGGCTTATGGCCTGCGTTGCGCACCGTTTGTTGCCAATGAGCATTGAGCGTTGCCTCACTTTCGTAGGTTTTGGACTTGCGCGTATCAAGGTTGGCTACGTCTTTTGCCGCGCGGGATTCAAAGCCTAAGTCTAAGGTTTGTTGTTCTATTTGTTGTGAGCGAGTGGAGAAGGTGTCGATTAATACTTGAGGAACGCCTTCAACATCAAATTGACCATTGCCGAGGGCTCGCGTTGTATAGCCTAACTCTATAACTTCTTTAGCCAATTGGCTCTGGTACAAAATACCGTAGTATTTTTGGAAGTTGTAAATGCGCTCGCCTGTCCCATTGATGACGCCGCCTTTTTGTTTGAGAGAAGAGGCGAGTGTACGCAGTTGCCCTTCTTTGTCGCGGGTCATGTTTGCCGTCAAGGCATGGGAATGGAGTTGTGGATCGTTTTCACGACTGGTTTTGTGGCGGACGACCGCAAAGGCCATGTTTTCGGTATTGTTAAACTCACGCTCCCCTTCTTTGTTAATCGAGACGGCTTGTGCTGCGTCTGTCTCTAATTGAGATAGAGCAAATTTGACCGCGTCATTATGTGCATCAATAAGGCGAGTATCCCCGCCAACGAGTGCGAGCGTGCTTAATCTTTTTGGTGCTGAAAAAGTCAGGTCAAAACCACATTTATGGTCGCCCCGTTTACCTTTGATGGTTTCATTGCCTAGGTGTCCAGATAAAACGGACTCTAACGTTTTTTGGTTAACCGGTTTACCGATTAGACCTGCTTCTTTGGCTAACTGACCGTGCCAAAAAGTGTTTTCATTGGTACTGCTTTCTTTGAGGTAGTAGTTGTCGTTACTGTCTTTCTCGAGTGACGTATCAAAGGTATTTGGTGTGTTTTCTTCGTTCAAGTAATACTTGGCGGCGCCAGAGGCGGATTTAAGAGGGCTAATAGACATCATAAGGTGTTCTCCTTTTGTTGGGGCGCAGCAAAGCTGCCACGTCAGCGAAATGCCGGTGATTTGGATTCCGTGCGAATGGGTTAGCGACGGTGTTGATGCGAATGGAGGGGGCCGGGCTTGTTACAGGGGAGGGCTAAATTGTTTTTGCTCTCAGTGAGCATTGATGTTGTATTTCGTGTGGTTAATCGTACATCTCGCCCTGTTCTATTTGTGTTATGGATGCCTCTTCGGTTTCTCGCTGAAGTGCATTTTGTGTGTCTTCTGCGAGCTGTTGGTTTTGGGTTGCGTTATTGGTCGGGTTTTTCTTTTTCGAGGCTTTGGCAAGAGTTTGTTTTTGACGGGCTCTGGTTTGCTGCTGCTCTTCTTCGTTTTCATAGGTACTTTGCTGGATGGCAAGTAATCGGTTTCTTTGGGTTTCATCGAGTTCATGCAAAGCAATTAATTCATGAAAAATTAAGGCTTGATCGATACTCTCCATTGCTTTCCCTCCGAGTATGCTGCGTTTGATGAAGGAGGGTTGGAGATTGCTCATGCGATCGTATTTCAGTTGCAGTTTCGTGATGAGCATGGAGTTAGGCGTTCGCAAGTAACACTCTAAATCATCCAAACCTTGGATTTCCGCTGGAGAAACCACCGGGCGCGTTTTGTTTTGATGGCCGAGTGAGACACCGTCACGCAGTGCGTTCGCACCGTAAGAGATATTTTCTCGTGAGATATCGATTTCTTGATCACCAAGGTCCTCCGAGGAAATGGCGGCCATCGCTTTTGAAGGGGCACGGAAGAAAAAGCGCGTGTTGAGCAAATCAAAAATGACTCTGGCCGCGTTACGCCCATAAGTGGTTTCTAATTGAGCGTAAGATTGCAACCCCAGTAAATAACACCCCCCAAATTTACGCACTTCAGAAATAATGTGCGTGAGCTCAGGCAGTTTATGTAACGTAGGCATTTCATCGATGATCACCCAAATTCGGCGGTCGTCATCGGGCTCCATTCCTAGAATGGCGTTGGAGGCAATCGCAAGCCACATCGAGATCAGTGGTCTGAGGGCGGTGTGTTGTCTTGCATTACTGGATAGGAACAGAAACCCTTGTTGTGATTCGTCTTGTACCCAATCAGTGATCGAAAATGGCGCCCGTTTACGGTGGCCTTGGGCGTCTTTTTCATCCAAACCATGTAAGTAACGTAAGGATTTAATGTAAGTCGCCAGAACCGATTTGATGGAGATAGCCGTCTTCTCAATACTTTTCGAGACTAGGGAGCTGGCTTCGGTGTCTTTTAAGTGTTCACCTAACGTTGAAAGCTCAGATGTTAAGATAATGTGCAGCAAATTTTCAATGGTACATTTGTGTTTGTCATCGATCATCATTTGATAGGTGGTTGCTGCGAAAATGGTTCGTGCGGAATCCACCCAAAACGGGTCGCCTTCGCCGTGTTGCGGAATAAGCGCGGCCGCGAGCGATTCAAAGTCCGGGGCTTCTTTGGCATCACTCCAAATATCCCATGCAGCGCAACGCTCATCGAAGGGATTCAAAATCACGTCTTTATGCGGGTCATAGAACTTACTGACAAAATCGCAGCCTTTGTCGTAGATGATGGCTTTATCGCCTCGCGCCCGTATCCAACGTAAGAGCTTGCGAATTGCAACGGATTTACCTGCCCCCGTAGTGCCGTCAATCATCAGGTGTTTGACTTCAAATCCATCAACAAAAAGCTTGTGACCATCGAGCGCAAAAGGGGAGAGTTTTTTCTTCTTTTTTAGCTCTGCGGTGACGGCTTTAGGCTCAGCCAATTGAAAGCCTCGAATGTGATTATCTTCGCTCTGCTTCTGCCCTTTTCTCTTAAACCAGTGGTTAATCATCACAAACAGCACGGTGGAAGCGGCCACATAGACCAGTAGGCCAACAAACAGGGCTTGCAGCAATTCTTGGTAGCACTGTGACAAGATGGGGTTTTGCAGTTGTTGGCCAAGGGTGCTGCTGTAGCGTTGCTCTTCCCATTCGACCACCACGTTGCGCTCTAAGCTAAAACCTAACTTGTTGAAAAGCTGAAATAGACTGTAGTAGTAGGCACCCGTGAATGTGTTAGTCGAGGTGATGAAGTAGGTGGTGAGGAGCCCTAGCAAGGCCGCGAAGATATTGAGGTACTTGATTGTGGTCACGTTCACTTGCCACCACATACGGATGTTGTGAAAAGTGATTTGACCACCACGAGTTGTAGACATAGAAAAACTCCTTGTGAAGGAAAACAAAAAAAAAGCGCCCACACTGAGTGCGGCGCTTTTGGTCGGTAGAATGAAATCAGAAATAAGGTGACAGGCTGCAAAGGAGGTGTATTACGAGTGCCAAGGTTAAGGTTCGACAGAATCGCTTGGTGATCACAATGCTAGAGCCGAGCACGGCAACACACTTTTGCCCCATTGTGAGTTGAATACTTAAATCACACCTATAGTCTTTCGATATGTTTTTCTAATGTTCGAGGGCATGTGAGGCTAATCATAGATGCTGTAATTATGACGGTAAAACACTTATTTGAATTCGATCTTTTGTAGTACATTAGTGGCATATGCGCTTGTATGCTTTATAGGATAATTCTTATGTACATCAAAAAGGTAACGATTAATAACTACCGCAGCTTTCGATCTTTTGAGGCTCAGTTACAAAAGCTAACTGTTGTTATCGGAGAAAACGACACGGGCAAGACAAACTTCTTCACCGCACTTTCGTTACCCCTAAGTGGCAATCAGATAGATTTCAATCAAAAGCGTTTAAGCATTTCTGATATCAACAAGGACTCAGTTATAGAGTTCTTTGCTTCAGTAATCAGCGAAGAACCTACACCAAACCAGCTCCTGAAAATTCCAAAAGTATCAGTGACTGTAGAGTTCGCTGATCCCAAAGATAGCTATGAGACTGCATTGTTATCTAAATGGGTAGTATCTGATGGTGATGGCGAAACTTATAAAATTAGATATGACTTTAAGCCTAAAGACGACGCGGACTTACTTGAAGTAGTAAAAAAGTCGCTTGAAGGTAAGACTATCGACGATGTGAACTGGTTTACCTTACCCGTCGAGCTATATGATTATCAAATCGTATCGGTAAACAACGAAAAAACTATCGCCTTTAGCGACCTCAAACACGTAAGCATTCATAGTATCAACGCTGAGCGAGATGATTTCTCAGAAAGCAGTTCAATGAAATCTAACAGCATCTTCACAAAGCTGCTTATGAACACACTCGATGATGATGGCAAAAGTCAGATCAATACTGCTTACTCTGAGTTCTTTACCGCAATCGAAGACACAGAGACATTCGACAAAGTCATTAGTACTAACCCAGACTTTGATAACTACGATGACATTATCAAAAAACTAGAATGCACTCCTAATCTGCCTAACTTGAAGAATATTTTATCGAACATCACGCTCAAATATGGCGACGAGTTTCTGTACCAAAAAGGCTTGGGACAAAGAAACCTTATTTACATATTCATTCTGTTTGCTTACTACAAGTCGTGCGGCGATACATTCAACCTATGTTGTATTGAAGAGCCTGAAGCGCACTTAAGCGTTAACAATCTGCGTTTAGTAAGAGACTTCGTCGAGAAAAGTTCAAATAACAGCGGCTCGCTGGTACAAACCATAATCTCGACTCATAACCCTACGATCATCAACAAGCTACAAATCTCTAATGTATTAGCATTTACTGGAGATAAAGCTATTAGCCTATCAGACGCTTCACCTAAATTAGTTGATTATCTAAGAAAACGACCTAACTTCGACATACTGAAGCTGTTGTTCGCAAACAAAGTGATTCTGGTCGAAGGTACGACCGAAGAAATGCTAATTAGTACATATCTGTCTAAAAAAGCTGGTCTACAAGACCTAGAACTCATAGCTATTGGGCAACGCGGTTACACCAACTTCTTAAATATTTGGCTAGCATTAAACAAAGATAATCTTAATAAGAAAATCGGTGTTATCCGTGACTATGACAATTCAGATGCAACGAAAGCAAAACATGATGCTTATGACGCAGCTCATACCAACATCACTGTAAGAACAACCACCAACTACACTCTAGAAATTGATTTAGTAGAAACAGACGACAACTTGTCTTTACTAAATGGTTTGTTCGGTATGACGGAAGATATTAAAGAAGTATCAGATCACATGATCAAGGGTAAAGCAGCTAGAATGCTAGATGTGTGTGATGCAATGGTCCGTGAAGAAGACCCAATTGATATTGAGCTACCACCTCATATTGCACAAGTCATTGAGGCAGTATCATGATTGAAGTGCAAATTGCTGGGGCTGGAGCTGGAAAAACTTATGGCTTAGCAGAAGCTTTGATAAAGCACATCAAAGCCTGTACCAGTCACAAGAAGACGTTTGCACTAACGTACACAAACACAGCAACAGCAAAGATCGAGCAAGAGGTTATCAAACAGCATGGCTTTATCCCGCCAAATCTCTGTATACAAACAGTACATAGCTTCTTGCTGAATGAAATTATCTATCCGTTTTCATCATTTACACTCGGTGATGTATATAACGATGCATCAATTATGTCTGTTGGGAATCCTAAATATAAAGCTCGTTTATTCAAACACTTAAGAGAGCGAAATGTCATTCACGCAGAGAACGTCTATAACATCGCTAAACAAATTGTTGATGAGACCGTAAGCAAACACAGCAACAGATCTAAGAAAGCCAAGGTTCAACGACTCTTGGCTATTCTTGAAAACTGTTTTGATAAAATATTCATTGATGAAGTTCAAGACCTAGATGGTGACGCACTGCGAATATTCGAGGTACTCGGCAGTAACGGTATTGACGTATACATGATCGGAGACCCGAAACAAGCAATCAAGTACCCCAAAGCACTCGATAGTTTTATTGAGAAAGTAACAGCACAAGAATATGCAACCATACTTGAGATCAACAACCATACTAGACGTGTACCTACCGAGATACTAGCCATCTCTAACGGTTTTTGCTATGAAGATCAGCAACAAGAGTCGCTATCGGAGGTTGTCGGTGAGTTAATGTATATAGAGTCAACCGACGCTAAGTACGACGATCTACTCAATAGCTACATAGACACTAAACAAATAGTTTGTATCGACAAAAAAACTGGTCGGTATTCAACATCATCTAAGCATCGATATTCTTTCCCCCGAGAGATCGAGGAGATGATTCGTGAGTCTAACCACAAGAAAGACAAGACATTGTTTGTGAAAGCAGCTTTTGCTGACTTTATGGATGATGTAGCTAAAGATAATGCTAAAAGAGCAGTAAACAAGCTAAAAGCTAGACATTCGTTGACACTAGAGAATTATCACTTTGCTCAGCTATATGAACTATGCGCTAAATGTACAGAAGACAACGTTCAGTTTAGAGTACAAAGCATTGACTCGGTTAAAGGGCTGGATGCCGATACTTGTGTTGTTATTATTAGTCCTAACCTACTGAAATATCTAACTAAAAATAACCTCAGTAGAGCTAATTATTTTAACAAAGAGTGGAAGAAGGTTTATGTAGCTCTTACGCGGGCAAAGAAGAGATTGATACTGGCCTTGGATCATGACCTACTCTCTGATTCTGACATGGGTGTGGTGAGAGATTCCATTGGAGCACTCGGTTTCGTCTATCATGACTGACTTGGTTTTGCTCACACTGAATAAAGAGATACTTTTATACGTCTGAGTAGCATTAGGCATTAAGATGAAATAAATAAGACTTGGTGAAATGAATTATAAAGAAGAATACAAAAAGTGGCTTGAACCACCAGAGGGAGCATCTTCAACTTGGTTTAGACAACGAGGGTATGCTTTTGAAGAAATTCTCAAAAATTGCTTAAATAGTGAGGGAATGGACCCACGTTCTAGTTATAAAGCCGATGGGGAACAGATTGACGGATCATTTTTCCTTGATGGTAGCGTCTTCTTGCTTGAAGCAAAGTGGCATTCAAATGAGCTTCCTGCCTCATCGATCTATCAGTTCAAAGGTAAAGTCGATGGTAAGCTGCTGGGGACAATTGGAGTCTTCATTTCAATGTCTGGCTACTCGAAAGACGCCGTTGATGCTCTCACTTTAGGTAAATCTCTCAATGTTATATTGTTTGGTAAAGAGGATATTGATGCTGCGTTGATTGGCAACAGCACATTCAAAAATGTTCTTAAGTCTAAGTTACGAATTGCAGCGGAACAGGGGGTGGTGTACCACTCGACCAACTACGAGCAAGCTACCAAAGATGGACAAATAATCATTGAGGCATTTACTTATGACAATATGTCATCGAGTTTAGTTAGACAAGATGCAAACTTTGAAGGTCAATCAGATTTGGTTGTTATCTGTGAAGGTTCCACCGACCGTGAAATTATTTCGCTATTAGCTACCAGAATCTTGCGAGAAAATGGATTAGCTAAAAAGGTCAATATAGTTGTAGCTATGGGTAAAATGACAATTCCTAGAGTTGCAAATGCGACAGTAAATATTGGCACAAGCTCACCTGTGCTTATTGTCACAGATTCAGATGACGACTTTTCTGGTACAAGAGATATGCTAAAACGTGGTGTCGAGTTATCAAATTGGGAGTACGCAATACCTGATCCAGCTATTGAATCTTGGCTTGGCGTAAAACGTGAGGACTTACGTAGGGTGCGCCGTGGTGACAATATGCGAGAATTTTTATCGAAACAGGTCGAACAGCTAGATTTAAATGAACTAGCAGCAAAGAACGACTCATTTAAAATTCTGCATGACTGGGTAAAAAATGCCTAACTAGCATTTAAGGTTTAAAGATACTTTTTCTAATCTGACAGAAACGGTTTTGTGCAATACCCCTAAATTGTTTCTGTCCAGAGACTTCTCAGCGGGGTTCATGGCTTACAAAAAATTGCCCTATTCTAAGCTAGATCTGTTCCGTTTCTCATTTCTATATGAGGTTATTTGACCTATTTTTTCTTATGCCACAAAGTGTCTATGGATTTGGTGGCAATTCAACACCTCGGCAAAAAGGATTTATTCGAGCAAATGAAAACGATAACAGTTGAAAAGGGTGACATAGAGCTAGGCCTTTGGACTTTCGAAGATAATAAACTCACTACAGGGACTTACAACGTACAAGAAATACCTATACAAGACGTTGTTAAGCTTCAAAAGAATGAGGTAATAGGAAAGAAGTATTACGTAACTTTTGAGTTAGGTTCTACTCAATCTTTCGTTGCTACTATGAAAGAAAAAACTTACTTGGCTATCTATGATAGTTTCGTGAAACTTGGCAACAACCCGATCTCAACAGTACTTCTGTTAAAAAGAAAATCGAAGAAAAATGTGGTTTGGTCGGTGTTAGGGGTGTTATTTTTGGTCGGTATATTTTCTGGCTCTGGCTCAGATTCTCGACCAGAAGAATGTGACTTTTTGTCTGACGATAAATTAAGCACAAGGGCTTGGAACAAAGAGTATAAATCTTGTAGCTCCGATTATTTAAATATTGACGCAAATATTGTTGGCTCATCTGGAGCGCCTAACAACATCGCATACTATTACCAGAAAGGTCAGGCTTGGTTAGTGCTGAATATGAATGCTCCTAACAACACTAAAAGGTCATTTGATAAACTAGTTTCTTCGGCAAAAACTCTGTCACTAAAAAGCACTGGACTGGAACTACCGACAGAAATTGCAGAAGCAGTTAAAGATCACTCTAAACTGCCTTTATCTATGGCTAATGGTAAACATCGTTGGAAACTAGTTAAGGAACAATGGCCAAGTGGCAATGGTTATGAACTCAAGTTCTACCTCTATGATTTATAGACTTTTTGATAGAAGTGTTTTGAGTTCTTTTGTGCTGTTGCTGTATAACCGACTTGAATGTCTGAAAATGATTCGTATCAGTCAATAATGGATACAAACTTAAGTTATTTTCCATACTTTTAGTTATTCATGTATTGCTAATTTAGATGGGGTACTGGCACGCTTTTGTCCAAAAACTTCTCAGATTGAATTTTTACCCGTGGCATTTTATAGCTCGAAAATGCCCCAATCCAAGTTTCAGTACCTTCTAAGATCTATAAACAAAACTAATTCGATTACCTGCGAGAGGAAAGTTTTGATAATCTAGTCCCTTTCATCTTTCCGATCCAAAAATCTTTTATCCCGACAATGAGAACTATCTTAGTTGCTCCGCCTTTGAGGTGTGCTGACCATGATGACTTATCTTGTTGCGATGGTTGAGGGAAGTCCTCGGGGTGAGTATGCCACTCTCCGATATAATTAACCGTTCCCCCAGACAACTGGAAACAATTATCTACTTTCTGTTGATGGTGTTTACCTCGCCTATCCACTAGGTTTCTCTGTCTAAGATCACCAAATCCGGGCTTAGACAGATCAGTAATAACTATATGCTGGCCTCTTTCTTCACCAAGTAGCACACCTGCTGCTTCAGTATCTTGCATTTCAGTTTGTCTATATTTTTCTAGAACGGCTAAAACATGTTCAGTAATTATGACGAGGTGTCCATTGCTATCTTGATACGTAAGCTCTCTCTCAAACTTCATTGCATACCACGCATTGCATTTGAGGCTGCAGTACCTTTCTCTTTCCGGTACGATGGCGAGGGTCTAAGATAAACTCACTGTAAGTCCAAGGCGTGCTTGCATTAAGAGTATTTAGTACGGCCTCCAACGCCATAGCTGCAGAAATCTGGCTTACTCCAGCGTCATAAACTGTATAAGTATTTCCACAGCTGACTTTTTTTTCTTTAGACAGGTCTAGGTCTTTAAAGCGCATGTCGATATGGTCTTGATGGATGCTCTTATCAACCGTCATACACCCATAGCAACTCAGACTGTCATCAACTAAAACCTTAGCTGCTCTACCATTACCATCATTGAACACATGAACGATAGTAGGCCGTTTGACTGATATCTGACGAACAACAAATGCTAGCCTCTTTGATATAGGGGGACGACCAGTTGCATCAATAACAATATCGTACTTACTAAGCGTTCCTTCATTGATAGGAAAATTATTATCAAATCCAGAAATATTTTTAGCTAAGTGTGTTGAGTTCTTAAGCTTTTTAGCCAAAGCTGAGGCTTTATTGCTCCCAAAGTCTGATACAGAAAGTGTATGCCGAGAAAAGTTATGAGGCTTTAGAGTATCTCTATCGTAGAGATGTAAGCATTTCGCATCTAAGCCAGCTCCGTTTCGAACGAGCAACTCTGCTAAATATCCCCCTATTGTACCGCACCCAATTAGAGCAATGCTTTTTGAGCTTAACTCAAACTCCCTCTGTTGATTACGGCTTAATATGGCGGATTTATCCGCTTTAGTAATTGATAACCGAGCGAGCTTGGAGCAAAAACCTTTTCTAGACATAATTCCGATCAGATTTTTGAAAGACGTTTGCTTCCTCTTTCTTCGGGTTTTCCGCGAACTAAACTGGCACTCAATACTATTGACATCTATCTCTAGATAAAGGGAAACCGGATCTTGCTTCTCAATATCAAGCACTACAATATTTCTTTTTGCTTTTGAGTTAGATAGGCATCGAACAAGATGATCTCTTGCGCTGAAATCAACTAGTTCAAGCCAAGATAGCACCTCTTTAAGATCTTGAGGCGGCCACTCTACACCGGATAACCGACTTGGACGAACCCAGACATAATGAGTTTTTATCGAAGGGCTCTCAGGACGAACCAACTCTAAGCCTCTTTGATTTAGCCAGCTTTGTAAGTACTGATTGCTCTGTAAGTCATGCTCTTTTTTATCAACCTCTACGGTAATATACTCACTTGACCGTAGCTTTTCTTTACCTGTCGCTCTTGCTAACACGGATGTGTAGCTGGAGTGTCTTCGAAGTTCGCTGAGTGAATATAATTCGGCAGTAGAAGACCAGTAAGATACAAATTCATTATCAAGCTCCTCGTCTCCCTTGACTTCATTGTTCATAGCATTTACTGCAATATCTAGTGTTGTCTTTATCTGAAGATCTACAGTTTTATATAGTTCAACTAAGTTATTCGGATTCCAGTCAGCTTCCATTTGTTCGACGTAACACAGGTAGCCTTCATGAGATATATGAGGGATTAGCCGCCCTTGGAGAGCTAGCGGCATCTCAATTACAAAGACAGTTGGAAGCTCAATATGCGGGTCACTCGCTTGTATCATTGCAACTTCAAACGCACCATACTTTGTATCGTATCTTTTTATATAAACCCCACCTAAAATGGAGTGTTTCTGTAAAAAGGATTCTTTTCTTAAACGGTTTATAGGTCTGTAACTATAACCAAGCTTAAGTAGAGCCTGATGAGTAATACTCACGATGTTTATCCACTCACCATTGAAGAACTGATTTGTGTAGAAGAGTTTGCTTTAGTTGGTTCCTGACTATATGCAGGAGCGGCAGCCTTATGCTTAATAAGCTCTCTGTCAAAAACTCGCTCTCCGAAAACTAAAGACAATTTAGATAGAGCATCACTTTTTGATTCAGCTCTTTCTGCTTCTCGTAGTTGTTCAGGTAATAACCTCAACTTACCAACAATATCTCGCTCTCTATTGGTATGCTGACTTTCTGGCGGAAACAATGGTCTTTCATCAGTGTCATCTGGACTTTCAACCCCTTTAAGAAACTCTTGGTATAAGTTGTCAGCAACAACCTTCATTGTCTCTCCCATATCTTGAGCCTCAACAGAGTGTTGCTGCAAAACTTCAACCGTTGCAGCCATCAAACTGATGGACGATGGACCACCAACTTGCCATTGTGCATCACGCCAAGCTTTCATATACCTGCATATTTTTCGCAAATGTTTGCCTATACGGCGGCACTCGCCTTCAAACCAATCTTCAACAATCTTCGGGTCACTATTCATCCACTTAGGACTACCAGGTTCTCCATCTCTAAGAGCAAGGTTTACATTTTCAGAGTCTAACTTTTCATACTCTAGGTCATCAGCTGAATCTTGTATAAAGCCATATGCTTCCATCCCCGCTGACTCATACATAGTACGATTATTTAACGCCTTGAGCATGGCTGTTTCTTTTTGCAAGAACTGTTCTTTTGGGATTGCATACATTGGCACATCAATGTGTGTTCGCTCTTGAGGGATTTTTATACGAGCACAAGTTCGTTTGCTATCGAACTCCCAGCCAATATTTTCTTCAACGAGTGATTTAAGGGAAGCATCAACCAGAAGAGTTAAGAGTTGGTGACCAATCTTTGGTTCAGACTCAAAGAAAGTCATTGGAAGATAGGTTCCATCATCAATGTCCATTTCTTGGCCTAGGTGAAAAGGGCGGTTTAAAGTTTTGTATTTGAAGCTTCCCTGAGTCCAAAATCTAGGCTTTAAGATTGAAAGCTCCTTTAAGGTATCTCTGTCCATTTGGCTCAACAAACTGCTTGCTTCAATGATTTTTTGTTGGGTAAGATATTGAAGATTTGTCTTTAGTAGACGAGTGTACAGATAGTCACTATTTTGGCTAAACGCAGCCTGCTCTTTGGCTATAGCCCCAACTTCCTCAAAGACACTTGTAATGCGCTTCCGGACAGTATTACGAAGATACAAAAGCTTTTCATCTTCTTCTTTATTGAGAAGAAGTTTACCCATTAAACCGTCTGTTCGATTAGTGTAGTAATGGTGTAGATTCCAATTCATGCTAATGTTCCTTTTTCGTTTGAGGTATCAGCCCTCGCTTTAGATTTAAATGTTTCAGCTGGTTTAGAAAAAATCAATTCTAGCCGTTTATCTTTTGCAAACTCTTCATTTGCCAACTGCTTGCCTCTAGAAGCCAAATTGTCTAGCGCTTCAATACTAGAGTTATCAAGTGTAATATCTCCTGCTGCTTCATTTGGGACTCGGCTATCTAAGCTAATATAATTGCCAATGGCACCGTGCACACTCAACTCTCTTGATAGCATAAACTGATGTAAAATCTGATTAGCGGTCATAGTAGTAAGAACTAATCGCTCTCCTAACCCCCACATCCCTAGGTAACCCTTTTTTGCTCTCAATAGCTTCGGACTAAGTGCATATTCTTCACCCATAGTCCCAACATTCAGAACATGGATATCTGAGTATGAAGCATCTGGAAAATCACTTTTCATATCACCAAAAACCTCATGCAACCCTACAAAGCTAGGATTGTTAGCAACTAACCCCCCATCAACAAAGTACGCTTTAAGATCTTCGCAAAAATATGGTTCGAAATAAGTAGGTGCAGCAGACGTGGCTAGAGCAGCATCCACCAACTTCAAAGGCCCATCACGAGTGAAATCTGGGTTATGTGGTGTCTTAAAAAACTGAGGACGCCCCGTTGATAAGTTGACAGTAGGGATCATTACACGCCTATCAAGATCGTTAAATGTTGTGCTTTCCCCAATCATTTCAATAATGGCTTCTTTCAGTGGCCCAGTTTTATAAGTGGCACCAAACGCTTTCTTGATTGTTTTTAGTAGATTATTGAACCATTTATGCTGAGGAAATATCTTATCGCTTTTACTATAAAAAACGTTTTTTAGCTCTCGTGCAGATTTCCCCTCGGCCAACCCTAAAGCGAGAAGTCCTCCTATGGATGTACCTGTAATCAGATCAAAGTAGTCACCAATCTTAATCGTCTTCTCGTTTGAAGAATCTTCAAGGATTCGCTCTAATTCAGCTAACACGCTAATAGTAAAAAGGCCTCGGACGCCCCCGCCATTGAGGCTCAAGACTCGGACTGCATTTGAGGGAAGGAGGTTATCGCTCATTTCTTTTCCTTTAATCTGATGTTACTGGAGTGCTTTATAAATGCCATCTGCACTTATAGTATCCATTCCATATATTGACACTTAAATAGCAACTAAACACAAGATATGGGTATGGGCGGTATTTTTCAATAGCTTGCAAAGGATAAAATGAACGATAATTCCAAAGAGGGATCTTTCTTGTTAGCGTCTGCTAACCCTAGGCCGTAGGAAATGCCTTCTGTTGATATATACAGTGAGCATGTTTGTGCATTAATTATCTGAGAATAATTTTGTATTGAATTTATTTAGGACGCAGACGAACCTCATGTATCATCAGGCTTGGTTAGAATTGCATAGACACGATAGTGTGTTTTTCGATACCAAAAGTTATCCACACTGCTCTAATTTAGCAAATTCCCTAACACAAAGATGTCCAAAAGCTTCTCAGGTCGAATTTTTACCAGTGGCACTTTCTTAGATTTTTTGCTCTTCTATATGTTTGTCGCCCCTAAGTTAGCCAAATTTAGCTCATGGTTGGTTCCTAGCTTTGCTTATATTTCACATGAATTTTTAGATGTATTGAAACGCACTTGTGGTAGAGCAAGTTATGCCTTTAGGCGTTAATTATTGTGTATAATGTGCGAAACATAATAATTATGAGATGGTCATTTTGGATCTTAATGACGAAGAACTTACAATCAGGGACAGGGCAGTCATCTTTGCCAAGAAAAACAGGACTAAGATTTGCCGAAGGCTTACTGATAAAGCAGTCTACCTTCCAGAAGAGGCTCCTGTATCTGTCTTTATGAGTGGTTCTCCAGGGGCAGGGAAAACAGAGTCATCTAAAGAATTAGTTGCTTCCATCTCTGATGGTCATGTGCAAGTTCTTCGCCTAGATCCTGATGACTTGCGCATTGAATTTGAAGATTACGATGGTTCGAATTCATACTTATTTCAGCGTGCAGTTGTTATTCTTGTTGAACGTTCAATGGACTATATCTTTAAGAATGGTCAGAGTTTCTTATTAGACGGAACGTTATCAAGCTACCATGTAGCGGAAAAAAACATTCAAAGATCTTTAGACAAAGACAGAGATGTACTGATAATATTTGTTTATCAACGTCCTGAACTGGCATGGGAATTTGTTAACGCGAGAGAAAAAGTTGAAGGTAGAAAAATTCTCCCTGAACACTTCGTAGAACAATTCTTTGGTTCTCAGTCAGTTATAGAGGCGTTGAAGGAAAAATTCGGTAAAAAGATCCAAGTCGACTTGTTGATGAAAGATAATGATGGCAGCACTAGAACTTATCATAGTAACGTTAGTAGCTTGAAACCTTATCTGAAACCGAATTATACTTTAGAAGAAGTAAAAAAAATTGTGGGCATTTAAAGGTTGATAGGAGGCTTTATGTTTAATTTTAGCAGTAAGAAGGTTGCTTCATCACCATTGTCAAATTTTGTGAAGCGTACATCTTCAAGTGAAAAGAAAAAAGTTTATAAAAGAGTGATCGTCGCTGCTTCAGAGTCTCAAAACTCAACAATTGAGAAGGCCAAAGCAGTTGCATAATCGAACATGCTCTTGCTCATCAATTCTTTAAGCCGATTCAAACTAACACAGTTGAATCGGCTTTTTTACACCTCTAACTTTAGCGTATGAACAAACAAAGGCATAACAATCGTTTAAGGTTTCAAGATACTCTTTCTAATCTGATGAAGCGGTTTAGTGCAGTGGTTGTAAATCATTTATGTCCGTACGACCTGAAGTCGTATGAAGCGTTGTTCACCGCTTTATGAGAATCTTAAAGGCTAGGGGTAATTTCACGGTTGGCAGACAATCATGAACATGGACTGTCACTTCAATCTGTCCCAAATAGCGAAAGTGCCCATCGAGCGACACGTGAAAATCAGGAGTGTTGCGACCCCTTTTGCCCCTCAATACCAAGAATACTTGGCGAAGAGAAAACCCAAAGGCTAGCTCGTAACTCTTGGAAAGAGCCTGTCCTGCTTGCTTTATAAGTTGTTGGGTATCAAATGATACCTTAGTGGAGGCTTGAGTCGTATGCAGTGAAAGTTGCACGTAGGTTCTTAGAGGGGCGGTACTTGGTAAGCAAGTGTTGTCTACTCGACAAAAACGTTTTTAAAACTGATCAGCCTTTGTGTGATTAGTTTTAGCATACTCTGGACAAAACCTATCTAGAGAGGGTTTAAAAGAGGTAATTGTCCCAATATCTCGCTAGACCTAGCCTTATCTTCTAGCTTGTAAGCCCATTCGTTTGTATCGACAACAACATATTGAAATTCAAGAGGCTGGTGGATGTATTCCTTCGTTAGAGCGTCGAGCTTGAGTCTCCGCAAGCAAAGCGAGGGAGGTCAGATGGTTTCAAACTCGGAATCACCAAATGGTTCGTAACGTACCCGCAAAATTGGTCAACACTTAAGGACCAGAAGCATGACTTTGAATATGTGTGATTAGACCAAATTTGGGCTTATGACTGTTCTTTTCGATTTGTCTTCCAGACATACCGCAATAAATCAGTTGTGCGCTATGCCAAATAGCATAGATGCCAGCAGCAACTTTCGGGCTATCAAAGATTACTTTCTACAACAAGCGTGTTTTGCGAATATATTAAAACTCAGCAGTCGCAAGTATAACGACACTTTGGATACGTAGAGCAACCATAAAAAGACATACCAGATTTAGCTCCTCGCTTAGCAACACGCATGACAAGCTTAGATTGGCAACTAGGGCAAATCATAGATTCGACGCCTGCCCTGTGTGTTTGGGGCGATATTGATGGTTTATTTTGAAAGCTGCGCCCATCTTCAATCATATGTACTAGTTCGCTGCCGTTGACTAGCCACAGGCGCTTATCTAGGGAAAAAGCGACAGCCTCAGAAGTAAAGTCTCCTGAAGTTACGATAATCATCTTACTGGCATTGTTCCCGATCATGACACCGTACATTTCCCTTAGAATTTGCACACCCACTTTGCGAGTTTTCCAATGCTTACATTGTACAAGACTTAATTCACTATCTTTTGTAAGCCAAATATCAACACCGCCATCAGATTTTTGAACGAAAGACTGTTTGACCGCATACCCTTGAGATTTAAAGTATTCTCCGATGTAACTTTCAAATTCGATCCAAGTTAGGTGATTTAGTGGGGAAGTATTCCTCTGAATTTTAATCTGAGTGTTCGTCTTGAGATAGCTTCTTTTTCTCTGATATTGCTTGAAAAACGCTATCGGTGCGGGGATAAGAAATAAGAACGTAAAATATGGAGCCATCAAGGGCAAGTTTGGAGCAATAGCTTCAAAGATGAAATTATTGCTATCCACGGCCAAGCTAGGCAATAGATATGAAAACCCAAAATAAATACAGGCAGAGAGCACTACGCTTAACCACCATGGAGCATCCATTAAGTGCCATATGATTCCATCGTTTTTTCGTGCCATTTGCAGATTACCTGATAAGCGTTTAGATGCATTAAAACACAAGCGATAGATGATGGGTATAGTTTGTAAGGTGATACTTATCAGTATGATAGCTATTGATGAGCTAGGGCTGGGAAGGCAACGCTTGAATTCGGATTTCTTGTTCGGAATCCGAACACTTCTAACTCATAGTTGTCGAGTAGACGACATACTCAAGTCAAGATGACTGTGCTCACCAAGCGACTACAAATCAAAACCTGCATGACATCAAATTTGGGAGTCAGCAGATTTTAAGGCACTTTCATGATAAATTTGCCAACATGATAAAATCGATTAACAACCTTCAATTTATATGAATGACCAACTAACCCCAATCAACAAAGACCATTTAAAAAAACTTATCCGAGCAGAACTGGAGCTAACATGGTTTGATAATAAATCAGCTAGCCCTGATATGTCTTGGGTTACTCCTACGGTGCTAGAAACATTGTTTACTGAGTTGATAGCTCATACGCGTGGTAATCAATCAAAGGCTGCTAGGATGTTAGGGATCAACAGGGGGAGTTTCAGCAAAAAATTAAACCAGATCACAAGTAATAAACTTGGATTGGTTGAAAGCTTATAGGTAGCCATCATTACCTTGAAAAACGCTGCAAGTCAGTAGCTTGGTCTAATTTACCCCCGTGATATATCACGGGGGTTACAGCGAACAGCATGATAAGAACGGATAACCTTTTAGCAAGGTAAATCGACAGCTTAAAATTGCTTTTGTACCGGGCAAGGGTATTGCTCTTTTAGCCCCATCGCTAAGTAATAACCGATAGAGCCGCTAATGCCTGGTTTACCGTATTTTTTAATATTATGTTCAATTTGGTTATTAATCAGCTCCATTAACTCTTCGGTTTTCCATTCCCATAACGTTTCGCGATTGGCTGGATCTTTCATGGGTAAGCAATAATCGATACGTTGATTGCGAGAGTCTAAGCGCGTGGTATACAGATTTATTGTATCCGCAGCAACACGAACCCCAATCAATAAATCTCGATACTCAGGGCTATCGGGATTTCGATAATGCTCAACGTAGTAACGCATATTTGCAGGGTTCTTGCCACTGCTCATGCGGTCGATTTCTGGAATTTGACTATTGGCTAAGCTTGAAAACGAACATAAAGTGGTTAAGCCTAATACGATCCATTTCATCATTAATTCCTCCATTTAACACTATTTGTGTATGTTACTAGTTTGTATTGATTTTTCACTTAGTGCGCTCAATAATTAATCATTATTTATAGTTTAAGAACGGGTTTTATCCTACTCCTTCTTTGTTGGCTGCAAGGTTGATGGTGGCTCAACACGCTTGCTGGTGCCCTCAAATTGTTCACGTGTTTCATTCACGATTTGTGAGTGGTTGTCGGGGTTGTAATAACGCTCTGTGCCGCCGCGTTTCTGATGCTGCTCCAGCACCGTTTGACCGGTATTACCTAGAGCCTGGCCTTTAAATTGTTCCCCCACCATCGTTTGCCACTCGGCTTGGGTCGGCTCAGGATTAAAGGCTTGTTCGTGCTCTTCTTGAGTGGGTACGCTGGCGAGCACAAAATCTTTAAACGTGGCGGTTGTTTTAAAGTATTCCCAGGCATCAGCGCGAGCTTGACGAGCATCGTCGCCCTGACCCGTGAGTATGTACCTTGATTCGTCTTTGGTAAGCCCGTTTTCAACAAACGTTTGGAATGGTATTTCCAGTTTCTCAATCAGGCTGGCCATATGACGTTGCTCTTGGCTGTTGACTTGACTGAGCGTATCGACCTCTTGTTGAGATTGTGTCGTGGACGTTATCAAGCCTTGTGTCTCACTAAAGTTCGCCGTAAAGCCAGTGGCGTAAGTGCCCATTTCTGTCTTACGTTCGTCGGCTGTGAGGCGGTTGCTCGCCTCGATGGTTTGGTTGGCACCAGAGCGGTAGGATTCGATGGCGGCTTGCATTTGGCTTTGTTGTTCGTTGCTCATGCTGCTGAGTGTTTCGCGGTCTTCCTGTGTCCATTTTTGTCCCGTGGACGCGTTCACACTCCCATTAAACCCTACGGCGTCACCGAGAGCGCCGCTTGACAGTCCAGCGTTCACGTCATAACCGCCGTACGCTGAGTGTAAGAAGGCATTCGCTTTCTCATGACTCCATCCGGTTGCTGCACTGACTTGCTCAGTGGCGGAGTTGACCTGCTCTAAGCCTTTTGAAGCCGCTGCAGTTGCACCGTGTCCATGAGTTAAACCGTAACCTTGGGTTGACGAATAATTCTCTTTCCAATCGGCCATCAGTTGAGTGCCACTTTGTGTGCTTTGTGACAAGGCCGCTTGTTGCGTCGAGAGGTTGGATTGAGCTTGAGTGTGCAAGTCTTGCACCGCTTCGCTGTATTGACTAGAGCTGGCGACGTTCCACTGGAAATTCGACGCGGTAGGGCTAGTGTCATACACGGTTGTATCACCGTATTGCGTTGAAAGCATACCGTCTTCGCTTTGCGTGGTACTGCCGTGTTGTTTCAGCAATGTCGACGTATCAAACTTATTGCCATTGACGTTGTTAAACGTGTGGGTCTGCAGTTGCGTATTACCGTGGCTGATGTCACCGCTTGAGGCCGCGGCTGACGTGCGGGCATTGGTTTGGTTTATCATTCCCGCCAGTTGGTAGTTTAAACTGCTCATCATGGCCGCGGCTCCTTTGGTTAACGCCAAAGCAATCGCGGGGGTGGACATCATCAAGTAACCGGTAATGGCGGCGTAACGCGTGTTGACGTAATCAATGCCGCTCATGTTCGAGAGGGTGATGCCGCGTAACCCTTGTGTCGCGCCCTGGGTCGCCCCTTCTAAGAACCACATCATGATTGCGTTGAGGATGGTGAATATCATCGGCCAAGTGGCCAGATAGAAAAAACTGCCAACGTAGTTTTTAAGGACAGGCAGCGCCATATGTGGCAGCAAGGCGATGATGGCAATGATCGCCCCAAAGCAGACAAACAAAATGACCCCGATTGAGTGCATCATTGGAATGAACTCTTTGGCTTGCAGCCCAATGTTGGCCCACATGGTGGTGGTTTGCATTTGGTTGGCGGTGTAGGCGTAGTTGGCCGCGATACCTCGGTGCGTGTTTTCGATGTTCCATCGCGTCATGTTGATGACCATGTTCTGTTTTAAAATATCGACCGCGCTATTACTGACCCCAATTAAATCTTGGTGGCTATTCTCGATGGCGTTTCTTAAGAACGTTGATTGGATGTTGCTCTCTCGTCCCAAGATATACGCGCCCAGTTTATTCATGGTTTGATTGGCCTCTTCATCAAATTGTTTAGTGAGTTCAGGAAAAGCGTCGCGGCAGGTTCTGTATTGACCCTGGGGGTTATAGAGTCCACGAATGGGGGACATCGATTTTGTGGCGAGAAAACCGAGTAAATCCGGTGCTTGCAGGATGTTTTGCATGGTGTATTTTTTGTTAATTCGAATGTCTCCGACGATGCAGTTGTGATAAAAGTCTTTCCAATAGCGTTGCAGGTCAATGGTTTCGGCGTTGGCGCTACGAAGCAACGTGTATAAATTCGAACCAAACACCATGCCTGAGGAGCTGTAGCTTTCATCTTCTGTACTGCTAAAGACGATTTCAATGCCTTCGGTTAAGCCGTGCATGAACGTGGTGGCCGCCCAACCGGGTATCGCGACGATGTAAGGCACGTTATTCACGTAATAAATGCGCATGGGATTTTGCGCGTCATTGATATGGACGGTGGCTTTCATGCTGATAAGAAAAGTGGGGATAGCCAAGTAAATGAACATAAAACGCATCACATGTTTCGCGTCTCGAGACACAAAAAACAGAGTGGCACTGATGATAAAAGCCAGTTGTAAGGCGATTTCGATTAACGAGCCAAAGGTGTTGGTGGTAAAAAAAGTGGCGACAGCGTTCAAGGCTCGTTGTAATTGAGGGCCTGCGCCATAGAGATAAAAGTCTAAGGTCATGGGGATCTCCTTTAATGGCCAAAGGTGAGGTTCGATAAGGTAGCGTCACTGGCCGATTGGCTAAGGAGCTTTCGTTTGCGTTTTAGGCGCTCAGTGAGGGCTAAGTACGCGTTCAATTTCGTTTTGTGACGGTCTCGAAGGGTTTGTAAGTAATCTCTTGCACGGTTGATGCCTTCGAGAGTGCGATTGACGTCAGTTGGGTTCACCGAAGCGAGGTTGGTCAGGGATTGATTGACGATCATCAGCATGTTATTGAGATAGGCATGCAAGAGATCGGCGGCAATATTTTGAGCGTATAAATGGCTTTCTGGCTGCAGGTTGAGGTGCGCATCATCAATGAGCATCGCCAAGATAGGAATGTCACTGAGTTCAACAAAGCTTTTCTCTGAGTCGGTGATAGGTTGGTCAGATTGTAAGTGGGCGTAGAGCGTATCGACGGTGTGGCGTACTTTGGCGTTAAAGGCTTGGCTTTCACTTAAGCGGATGGCGCTTAGGCTCATCGAAAGGCAGGTCTCGGTGTTTTCGCATCGATACACCTCCAAATCCCCTCCGGTCAAAAGGGCGTTAATGGCGGTGTCGTTACCCACTAACATCGCCGGAATGTAGCTTGGCGTCCCCTGCGCGTCGTAAATGACGGTGCCAGTGAGGCTTACGATAAACTCGGCGACCTCTTGATTGTCTTGAAGGTAAGCGCTTTTCATGAGCGCATCCCACACCACATTTAAGTTCACTTTCACAGCGTGCGCGGTGGCGTCATCGGTGTTGCCAGCCAGCATGCTCTGATTGGTACTGACGTGGCGACATTCGTGTTGCGCTTCTAACCAGTCAGAAAAGGCATTACTTTGCGTGCCTAGTGTGGCGCAGGCATGGCGCTTGGCTTCCCCATCGGTAAAGGCCGCTAAACCCGAGACCGCCGATTGTGCTACTTGGCAAGAGTTCATCGAGGTGGTGAGGAATTGGTCAGCAATCGCCTGCAGTTTGTCTCGATTCTCTTTGATGCTCGGCGCCCAAGTTTGCAGCGCTAAATCCACTGCGAAGGGCACGGCGTTGGCAATGACGGCTTTACCAAAAGACACCAGTTGATCCGAATTAATGTGAGAAAAACCGCCCATAAAGGCATCAATGCCCCCGCATCCTGCGCTGACAGAAGGCAGGGTGATGGCGGCCAATTGAATGTTTTTGATGTTGGTGCGAGCAAACAAGCTGCCCGCATTATAGTAAGTGGCGGATTGGCCTTGATAGGCACTTGGGTTCGTGATGTTGCGGTTAAAACTGCTGTCATCCCAAAAGCTGTCCATGGCATCGCCTAGGCCGCCGGCATGAAGTGAACCGGCAACACTCATTAAGAGAGCCAGGAGGGTCGGTCTTGTCATTGTAAACTCTCCATTATGGCCACATCGGCGCGCAAGGCTTGGTAGCTATTAAGCAGCGCGGGGTACGGAACATTGCCTTCACTCAAACGCACGTACTTACCATTGCTGACGTTGATTAAGAACGTGGCGGGCGTAATGGCGTTTTTGAGCTCACCAAAAAACGCGGAGGTGATGTCAGAGGTGGTCGGGATAGGGGTGGTGAAACCGGGTATAGGCTGTCCGTCAAAGGAGAAATCGTACACAGGCAATTGAGTGGTTTGCTCGAGTCGCTTCATGGTCGGCGCAAAGTGGTGACACTCAGGGCATTGACTGAAATGGAAGAAGACCAAGGCGTATTGACCTGTCATCACAGGGTGAGTTTGCGTTTGAGCGAATGAGGTTGAGGCGAGCATCATCAGCGCACTCAACAATAACGTGCGGATAAAAGCGTTCATAAGGGGCTCCTTAATTTAAAAGTCGCTGTCTTGGTAATTGGTCGCGATGTTGTGAAAGCGAGAGAGCAAGTCTTTTTGTGAAATGAAGCCGTAGGCGAGGGGTCTGAGCGCTTTGGTGTGAATATTGGCCAGCATTAAAGCCGGTGTGTAGCGCACCTGTACTTGCCCTGTCTCATCAATACGGTTTTCATCAATCGCCTCAAAGGTCTGACCGTCTTTGCTGATCCCCACCAGTTCGATGTGGTATCGGTGGGCAAAGTCTTGGATGGAGGGCGCCAGAGTTTGAGATAAGGCGTCTTGCCCTTCGTAGATGAAGTAGAGGCCCCAACCTTCTTGCACCAATTGACGCACAGTGGCTTCGTTTTTGAGTTGAATACCTTGATAGTACGTTGCTCTTGCGGCTTGCTCTGTGGGGCGGTCTTTGGTGTACGAGTATTCGGGGTGTTCGTTGATGAGCTTTTTGAAGGTCATGCCCGTTTGAGTGGTTTTGCCATCGATGAATTTTTTCAGCTTCATCAATTTTAGATTTTTCTCTTCATCGGTTGGGTTAATCGTGGCATCGTTTAACGCTTCCTCAAATGTACGGTGGAACCATTGCATCTGCTCGGTGGCGCTCATCACAGTAGACAGGCTATTGGGGGGGAGGCGCTCCTCCTCTTTGGGTGGGGCTTTCGGTGCTTTGGCCTCGTTATACCAGCGCCAGCCTTTGGGGGGCTCATTGGCGAAACTGTGAAAAGCCAATAAAGACAACAACAGCAACGGTAGGGATTTGATTGTTAATCGGTTAATTGAGTTGTTCACCGTTTTTGTGGATAAGTCCTTCATGGTGTGACCTCATTATTGCCAGAAACTCAGCATCTTGTGGGTGCGCGTATGAAATAACGTCCAAAGTGCTTCATCGTTGCCGTGTTTTTGTTGGTGCTTCATCATTTCTTGCTTGAGCTGATGGAGTTGTCGTTTGAACAGAAGATGGCGGATCAGGGTGGTAGCAAACCCGGTTGTCGACAGGGTGGCCACAAGTAAAGGGAGTAGGAGGGGATCCATATCATATCCTCATCATAGATTAAGTTAATGGCGATAAGCGCTTTGTAATCGCTCTTGGATTTCTGTGGCCGAAGGCAGGTTGGTGTTGCTGTGCATGTCGTCATAAAAGTCCGAAAAGTCGAGTCGTTCAAAATCTATGTCTTGAAGCTGCTCGGGAGTAAGGGCGCCGCAAATGGGGTGTTTGGCGGTTCCCAGACTGATCCCAAGTTGGCCTTTCGAGCCTTGCTCTTGGATGATGCGCGCCAACTTGCTATCAAAGACGCAGTAGGTCTTCTTTTTCCGGATACACGCGCCTAAGACTTTTTCTGCGCAATAACTGCCAAGGGCTATCGTAATGCCTTGCTCTTTGGCTTGACCGAGCGCCTTTTCTTCATCATTGCATTGGGCTATGCCAATACTCGTGCCCCAACCGCCGTCTTTGCAACAGTCGGCAAAACCAAAAGCCGCGTCTGTGCACTTCATGCCTTTGCCTGCAAATATCATTGGTGGATCGCCAAGACCGTCAGCGGCTTCTGCGAGGGCTGCTAAGGCTGAGGTGCTTTCATTAAAGCGGTTTGAAGTGGTCGCCATCGCTTCAAAACAATCGCCATCCAGACAAAAGCTCTCTTCTCCACAGATTAATTGAGTGGCACTGCAGCGCCGTTGTGGGCAGGATTTATTGACTTTCTCCTCAATGCACACACCGTTTTGCTGGAGGCTGCAATGGATCGACGTCGTGGTGCAATCGGCGGGCAGGACGTTGCACGTATTGGGTCGAGTGCATTGGTGGTCAACCCGATACTTCCAGCAATCGAGCGTGGTCGGAATGCCATTAATGGTCCGGGTGGCTCGACCTTCAATACACTGCTGGCGAGTGACATTGCACGAGTTCATCAGGCTGCATTGTGTTCGCCAGGTTATGGTGTTTTTAATGCAGTTCCCACCAGATAAGGTGAACCCGTTTGAGCAGCTTAGCGTGGCTTTTTTCGTTTGTGTGGTGGGTCGACAAATCTCGTAGCGTTTATCCCAGCGTTCGCTCGCTTGCCAATTAACGTGATAGGTCTGTTTTAACTCGCCAAGCGTGTAGCCTTGATTGGGAGAGACTTGCTTCCCACCCCATAAATACGTGGTTCGTGACGATGAGAAAATGCCATCACCTCCCGTTTGACTCACATAATGTTTATTATTGTATCGGCATTGTGGGAGGGGACGTTGGCAATCAATCCCTTGCTTTGTCCAGCCGGATGGACAGCGGTAGATCACCTCGCTGGTGCTCACGGTGGCAACGGGCACTTTTGTACAAGGCACGTTGTTGTTCGTTGGACGATGACATTGCTTTGCGATGTTATCAATGACGCATTGCGTGGCGTTGTCGCAATCGACGTATTGATTAGACTGACCATGACTGATTTCATAGGCGTTCTCAATGCCAAGGGTAGCGAATCGATACGTGTCATCATTGGGGTCAATGGTGGCACTATTATTGTCAAACCCCTCTTGTATCGCTTGAGCGTGTTCGTTGCTGCCAAACTCCAACGTGGATTGGTTTGTGATTTGTGCGTCAGTCATCCCCGCTTCATCAGGCTGTCGGATTTGGCTTTCACACCCTGGATTATTGTCGCTGCAGAAGTCGGACAGGTTAAGCGTCATCTCTGAGGGGTTGTAAGCCTCATTTTGGGCGTTTTTCGCCCATTCTACGTTGTCGTAAAACGTGTTTTCTTGAGAGTCGGCCAGGGAATCAAGGGAGAGTAAGAGAGGGGTGCTGAAAGAGAGCAAGACAAAAGGGAGTGAAAAGGGCGTATTCAAGGGGAACTCCTATTGAGCACTTGTTTGGCGATGTGGCCTACATCGCCTTGGCTTAAAATCGTTAAGGCGTTGGGAAGGGAAAGGTTGCCGTGAACCATGTCGTAATCACTTTGTGGGCAATACGCTTCATTGCACGCTTCGCCAATGGCCACAAACACGGGGACGTGGGTGATGTTAAATTGACGAAACCACTGTGGGCTGATGGCAAAACCGCCCTCAATCGCATCTCCCTCGTCGGACGCTTTTAACAAATCCATGATTCGAGAGGCGGTCGGGACCATGCCTTCTGGTAGTACCCCACGTATCACGAGAGGTACTTGATATTGCTGACTTTGTTTGAGTAGCTGTTTGAGCGCGGTATCTGGCATGGAAAGTGAGACAAACACCATCACACCTTGCGCCTTTTTGTTTGGGTTGACTTGAGGCATCCCAAGAACACTCGCCAGTGGCGAGTCTTGCAACGCGTTATCGAGGTGTTGATTCATCGACAACGCTTCTTGCTTATGTTTTTGACTCCGCTCTAGCAGGAGGGCCTGTTCACTTTGATGGGCTGGCGCTGCAATACTTTGCTCTTGCTTGGCAAGGGCTTTGAGTTCTTCTTGCGAGTAACCCGTCTCGGCCAATGCAAGAGGGCTCGCGAGCAGAATCAGTAACAGCCATGAGGCTCGTGGTTTAAATAACATTGTCTTTTTCCTTATAAAAATACGCAGTTACGTTTTCGCCAGTTCACAAAACCAAAGTTACCGCCGGTGGTTGGGTTATCTTTGCCTTGCTCCCAAAGTGACGATGTTGTGCCGTAGGGATAACAATGAGCGGCATCACCAATCGGCGCCGACAATTGATAGCGATAACGACTTTTCGGTAAGATTGGCTCTGGCCACTGATAACAGACCGCACCATCCTCGCCCCGGGTCTCCCATACAATGCCTTGCCTGTGCATTTTAAAATTAAAACGCTCTAACATTAGAGTGCCAACTTGAGGACCGGTATGAGAATAAGCGCTGTTACCGGTTAATGGGTAGACGCTGCCTTGTGAGCCTAAACACCAAAAAAGTGCATCAAAAGGCAAAACGCGCCCCGTGGTGGTCGCCATGGCTTCGGTGATACAAGAGAGCTGCGTGATGGGGTGACCGAATAGAATCGCCTCGGGGTTAAGAATGAACGACATCTCATCATCATCCCAAAAGGGATCAAGTTCGGTGAGGTAGGCCACATCGAAATTATCCGTGGCCATGCAGGCCGCCGACTGCATCAGTTGTAGCCAATAAATCACCGGATATTTGTACCAATGCACGTGATAGAAAGCATTGCCGCTGGTTTTGCTGCTTGAGTCGTGCTGCGAGCCTCCTATTTGTTGGCTATTGTCATTACTCAACTGCATCCCCATGTTGACCATGCAATAAGGGACTCGCGTCACGTCCACTAAGGAATACGGCTCCCAATACCCAATGTTTAAGCCAATTTGCATAAAAATGGGCGGGGGCTTAGGACAATAGGAAATAGGCAGACTTGGATTGGTGGTGTCAGGGTATGTCGAGCTAATGAGAGGCACACTGCCCAGTGTCATAGGAAATAGGCAGTCCCAGCAAATGTCAGACAATGGATTTAAGAAATGCCCCGTGCAAGCGGCGGATTGAGCTTGGGTTTGCCAAGGAAATAGGAACAAACTAAACAGTAATAACCCATGGGTTCTCAAGGTCTTTCTCCTTATTTTATTTCCGTCTCACTCTTGTTCATGGCTGTGGTGAACGGCGTCACATCGATCTCTGTGATTTTCCACCGCGCCCCGTCTTGTTCAATCAGAGAGGGAATGTGTGAGATTTGAAATTGACGGCTGTAGTGACCTTGTTGGTCAAAATAAATTCGGGCGTCAAACTCCTTGGCGACGTCTTCTGGACTGCCGTTGGTGAGGGTCCATTTTATCGGCTTATCTGCGCGGTATTGTTTGGCCCAAGCGCGCTGTCTTGGGTCGTCACCATCAAGAAAGACAATCACATGCGAGTAATCGAATGATTGTTTGGGAATGTCGACTGGCCAAGTGTCAGTATCAAAGGGGTTGATGATGACGCCTTTGGCATAAAGGAGGTTGCCTTGTGCATCTTTGATATCGGTGGCCAGCTTTAATGATGGATCGATGTAAAAGGTGTTGGGCGCGGTGGTGGTGGTCAACCCTTTTACGGGAGTGGGCCTTCGCACGCTATTTTCTACGCTCTCCACAAACTGTTGTTGCATCTTTGCGGTTTCTCCCGTGGCTTCTAAGTGTGTCAATCGGTTGTTGATCCATTGCAACATGTCCACTTCTGCAATAGGAAACAGTTCACCTTGACGCCCAAACTGTTGGCCAAGCGCGGTGGGGGCGATGGTCAGTAAAGTGACACTGACCACTTTTAAGAGGGCGGTGGGTGTGAGGGATGAATGACTGGGAACAATCATAAGCTCATGACTCCTTTTTAAGCGCCTCGATAACGTAATATTGGATCTCAGTGGTTCTATCTGGCGCGCCGCTGATGAGCGCGCCTGGCACGAAGATCACGAGGTGGTGCACTTGCGCGTATTCTTTCAAGAGTCGCCTGAGATCCGTATCAAAGGTCGCCAGTTGCGCGCTGTGCTCTTGATCGTCGAGGTTGGCTTCAATGAGTTGGTCTTGATATTGCGATAACGTTTGTTCGAGATCGAAGACCACGATTTGAGGCGCTGTATTGAGCTTGATGGCTATCAGGGTGAACATCATTAACGCTATAGCCAACAAGGCATAGATAAGACGTGGGTGACGGATGGATTTCATTTGGCCTCCTTGCCATAGATGAGGGTATTAAAGGTCTCAATTTCCTTTCCGTAAAAATGCTCGGCGGTTTGATTGACTGCTTGCATCAGTGATAGGCCTTGGTTCATCAAGTTTTCACAGTATTCAAACTCATGCGGCTCTGTTGAAAGGCATGCTCGGGTAAAAGGGTCGGCAAACAAGCGATGAAAGGTGGTCACATCCCCGGTTTTTAGCATGACAGAGCTGTAACCGGCGATGGAGGACTTTTCAAAGCTCTTGATGACAAACTGCTCATAGGGCGAAAAGTGTGAAGGGTTGTCTTTGATGAATTTTGTCAATCCACTGCCTTGACGCAGAGTGATATGAATATCGGAGTTATTGAACGCGGCGAGCGCTTCGGGTGTGCTGTAAAAATCCTCAATACCTTGCGTCACGGTGCAGAACGATCCCCCAAATTTTCGGGCGGTGCGGTAACCGGTGTTGATGAATTCTTGCGCCTGTGCATTAGAGCCCGCCATCAGAGACCACGCCTCTTCAATGATGCACATCTTCGGCGTTGAACGAGAGCCAGACAGGTACATCTGCTGAGTAATGCTCGACATCAGCGCAAAAATCACCGGTCGCATGATGTCCGAGGGAAATCCGTCCAGTTCAATGGTGGTAAAGTGGACATTGGGATCCAGCATGGACGGTTTATTGAAGGTGTCCCCGTAGATCCCCTCTGAGCGGTATTTATTCAGTTGCATGGCGATATCAGAAAGGCGGCTATCACCGCCCTGTTTTTCGGCCGCCGCAAACAGCGCTTCTTGAACATGGTCAACCAACGTCTCGCTTTTGTGTGCCTGCCAAGCCGTAATGATGCAATCCCCGAGAACCGATTTTTCAAAATCCCCCATTTCATGCGTGGGGCAGGCCATGGTCGCAAAGAGTCCGGTGATGGTGTGCAGCGTTTCCTTAAGAGGGTTGACCTGTTCGCCTTTCTCATCGGTATAGTCATCCCCCATAGCAATGCGTTCCAGGTGAGTAAATGGATTGAGGTAAATCTTCTCAGCCGTCATGTAGTGTCCGCCAAGCATCAAGGTGAGCTTTTTAAAGCTCTTTCCTTTGTCTAACGCCCAGATTTTGCCGTTCATGGCAAAGAGGGTTTCGGCGAGCTTTTGCACAAAGAAGGATTTTCCTGCCCCGGAGCCTCCGGTCAGGGCGATGTTGTAGTTATCTGAACCACAATTAAACGGATTAAACCAAAAGGCTTGTTGGCGCATGGTGGGCAGCATCATACCGCCACTGAAATTCTTTACGTCCATCACTAGAGGCAAGAGGTTGGCCACATTGCCGGTTTTTACGGTTTGAATGCGTCCAGCACGGTCGCAATCGGCCCAAAACCCATCGGTCATCATGAACGGTAAGGTCGTCATGAGCGCTTGGCCTTGCAGCATCGAGACGGTTTGTAAATCAATCCCGCCAGAGCGAAAGGCGTTAATGGCCGTAGTGCGGTGCAGCCGCTCGGATTTTTTGTTGGTAAATAACGTCAGCGTCAGGTGCATGTATGCCATGCTGTTGATGCCATCCGACATTTCATCTCGAATTTGCTCACGTTCGGCCTGCTCTTTCTTCGCTTGAGGGAAGAAAAATGCCATCGGGGACTTGAGCGTTTTTTCCAACTCTCCAATGCGCCCGCCATTTTTGGTCGCAAAACTGCCCGATTCTTGATGGCGAAAATTGAGTGTCATGAGGTGTGGACATTGCACATTTTTAGCCACGCTCTTTAAGGACGCAAAACAATCGGGCAAAGCGTACAGGCGGAAAGTGCGAGGCGTACTGCGTAAGCCCAAGGAAATGATCCGCGAGGTCACCGTTTGATGTTGGCGGTTACTAAAGCGAACGTCGGTGTAATGTCGGCGCGTTAAAAACTCGGTATCAGGAGAGAGGGCTTGTTTGTAGATAAACGCTTCGGGAGCATAGTCAGATTCACGAGGGGCGGTTTGTGTGGGGTCAAAATTGAGAATGCCTTCGACGTAGTTGATTAAGCCTTCGGGGGTAAGCGGCGTGAGCTCCAGTCCAATTTGGGATAAAGACGTGGTGAGCGCCTCTTTGCAATCCAACACTTGGTCAACATCGTCGGTACTGGAGACAAACAACCACGCGCTGTAATCTTTGATGTCAAAGTAATGCTTCTGACGATGAAAAAAGCCGTGGTGAGCCGCAAAGTTGGCGTAATCGGCTTCTTGTTTTGCTAATTCACCGCAAATACCCGCACGAGCGGATTTCAACGCGGCATTTTGCTCAATCAAATGACTCACGCGGTTGTGGCCCATCATGGAAAAATGGTAATCCCATTTATGGCCAGTCGGTAAATCCATGATGAGACGGTTAAACGCCTCCACCATATCGTCATTCGCCCCCGCTAAGACGCTTAATTTGAATCCAAATCCTACGCCTTTTTTGTTATGAAAGAGGCCGTCCTGCGCATCAAAAGTCCGGTAAGGCAGCTCAGAATGCAGGTGGTTATATTCACGTTTGGCTTCTTGATAAAAACCCTTTAAATATTTTGATACGCCCATGACGTTAATCCTTTTTGATAGCCTGAACAGGGCGACCTGTCCAGGTAGACTCGTCTAACACAATGTAAATATCCATTGTGTCGAGGTAAGTGGTGGTGTCATCCGAAGTAAAGGGAAAAACCACCACCTTCCTAACCGTGTCTTGGGTTCGAATCGGGTGGCCTTCACGCGTGCGTCTTGGCAGTAAGGCAAAAGGGTGGGAAGCCAGGACGTTAGCCTCGACGACTTGTTGGGTGGTTGGGTGGGTCGAGATGTTGCGAATGTCATCCATGCTGGCGCAGCCGGGTGTCCCGCCGATTTTTTGGCAGCTGAATTCATCTTGAAAGCCCGCCGAGCAGCCGGCGAGGGCGGCGCTGATAAGCAGCGCGGTGAAAAGTTTGATAGTCATAAAAGCCGACCTTAATTTAGTTGTTGGTTAACTTCTGCCGCGAGAGGGTTGAGGGTGATGGTTTCTAAAAGGGTGTCCGGTTTTGCTTGCTCTTGCTCTTTTGCTTGATAATCAACATAGCGTTTGATTACTTCCTCATCATCGAGAGGGAACCCTTTCGTAAAGACGATATTCACGATGCCCCCTGGATTGATTTCGATGAAGGGGTGATATAACTCGGCTAAGGCAATGTAGTAATCCGAAAGCTTACTCCCCACGTCTGAGGTGGCATTGCCCAATAAACTTAATCCCACATCCTTGCTGTTGAGGCTCGACGTTGAGCCCAGCGCTGAGGTTGAGGTGGTGCTGGCCAATCCCGCCCCCGTCTCACCCAGTCCGGTTAAGATGCCTGAGATGCCCGCCATTTGGACGATTTTACCGTTACGCAAAATTGAAGTACCACGGATGCCATTGCGGCCAAAGTTAAAGACGGTGCCTTGTACAGGAATGTCTAAAATGCGACCGTCCCGAATGCAACTGAGGGTGTGAGTGCGCGCCACGCCGCGATTGGAAGAGAGGTCACCGTACACGCTCCCAATAATGGTGCAGTCTTTGAGGTGGCTCTTTTCTCCATTGGGCAACACGCCTTCATGCACGGTTTGAAACACGATAGGCGCGGTATCGCTTTGACCGAACGCTCCGGCATTGGCATCCGCGCCACCGGTGATTTTGGCGGTCACAAAAGTGCCCGACGGGACGTAATTGTCGACGGTGCGTTGATACGCTGACTCTGAGGAGGCTGTCCAAAAAAAATCAAACGAGTCAAACGCTTGTCCTTGGTCATCAAACGAGGCCTTATCGGCGTTGCTGTATTGAAAGCTCTCTTTTTGCAGATCATTGGTGGCGTAAGAGGGCAAAGGTTTGGGAGGAAGTGGGCGCGATCCAAACGGCGCAGGCTCTCCCATGACGGTGAGGTGACGGGTTTCCTTTGAGGCTGGTGATGGGGTTGATGGCAAGGCGACGGCGCGCTGCACTTCTTGATGGCGGCGTATTTCATCGCGTAAGGTTTCGTTCTCTTTTTTCATTTGTGTGAGCGTATTTTCATTGCTCGTTATCAAACGTTCGACGTCTCGATTGAGGTTTTCCATCTTCTCTTTTACGTCTTCAATGTCTTGACCTTGTAAGGTCAAGGCTGAGCGGTTGTCTTTGTCGGTAAAATCATCAGTAATGATTTCCCCAAAATTGGGGGCTGACTCAACGACCTCTTGCGCAATATCAAGCGAGGAGCGAGGTTGTTTAAAGGCTTTAAATGCAAAAAAAACCGCGACCAAGAGCGCAACGGTCAATAAGCTGAGTATTTGGTTGCGTTGCTTACTTTGCTTATTGGCATTGACTCCATCCTCTAAGTCCGACTCTCTTAAAAGCCACTGTTTAAATCGTCTCATTAGTGTCCTCCTGTGATGATGTACAGATGGGTGGAATCACCTGGGGCCAAGGTATAACGATCAAGCGAGGCGCTCCGGCTGGCGTAACTGTAAAATTGCGCTTCGGTCAGTGTCACGGTGTCACTGGATTGATTTTTAACTTGATAAATAAGCCCTGAGAAAGGGCGACCGACAAACAGGGTTTGCGGAATAATGGCCAGTGGTGACGTGTCTTTAGGGAGTGTCTCTGGGTCAATCGGATGGACACGAAACCCTGGGATAGGCGTCTTGGAGCGCTGCCAATGTATCATTTGTTTGGAGAGTTGCCCCAAGGCCAAAGGGTATTCGAGATCTTTTTCAAAGACACTTTTCTCTTCAGTAGAGCGAAGCGAAATGAACTCGCTGACCACCGCAGGGACGGCTTTAGGATTAATAAAAAGCGAGAAATTTTGGCCTTTTTCTGTGGTGACGTGCGCGGTAAAAGGCAAGGCGATGTTGAGTTTGACGGTAATAGAGCCCGATTGGTCTCGTTGATTGGCTTTAGCGAGACAAAATCCTCTAGGGCAATGAAGGTTTAATATCTTGTCGTCTTTCACCACTAAACGATTGGTGTTGACTGAGGATAAGGGCAACACAATGGTGTCATTTTGCTCAAAATAGTAGGTCTTTGCGTCAATCGTATGGGCGTGGCTTATGATGGGTAACAACAAACCAACAAAAGCATAAATCAAGCGTATTTTCATAACGGTATCTCTTTAGCTATGGTGTGAAGTTCAATCAAGCCACTTGAATAATTGGCTTGGAGTAGATACGTCACGGGCTCAGGGTCGAGTGTGCGCCCCGCGATGGTTTTGTTGAGTGTGCCTCTGACCCGTATTTTCATTTCATTGAGATTGATAGACAGCGTGTCAACTTCAAAAAAACTGGTGACGTCGTTCTCGATGATAAATTCGGCTTCTCGCATTAACTTGTCTTGTAAGCCGCTCCAGTATTTAGGCGGCACGTAGGTAATGAGTAAGTTGAATTGACGTTTAACGTTAGAGGGCGTGACATTAAATTTTAGGTGTATCCACCAATCGGCCATCATAGACAGATACGCTTCATCAACCGCATCGCTTGAGATCGTAAACGCTCGGTCGATATGAGGTGGCACGAAGGTGCGCTTTTCCGCTTGGTTTTGGCTTAATAAAACAAAACTCAACCCAGCGGTTCCTAAGGCGGTGATCAACACCACCGCGGTGAGGACGTAATTGATAAAGCGAGCCGCTTTAAGCGCCTCGCCGTTATGTTCATTGAGCATCAGTAAATCCAATATTTTTTTGTGGCGGGGGGCGTGCGTTTAAAAATGGTTTTATTCGCTGTGTCATCCCCATACCAGTGGATGAAGTGAATGATGAATTTGGGGCCGTGTCGGACTTTTAAGCTGCGAATGGTGAGGAAAAATCCGATACACACGGCGACCGCGACCAACCGATTGATGTTGAACAACATCAAAAACAACAAGATAGAAGGGAGTATTTCATCGATTGGAAATCCGACTATTTTGACGTCGGTTTGTAAGTAGTTTGGAAAAGCGAAGAGGGTTTGTTTGTCTTGATGATCCATGGTGAAATAAGGCGAATAGTTTCGCGCTCTCCTTATGTGGTTTATAAGCCTACAAACCTACAAACCCTTTACCGACTTCCCAGAACACCACGCCAACGAAAAAGCCGATGATGCCACCCACCCAGTTCTTTTGCATGATGCCAACGATGATGCCGCCAATCAGGCCTGCCACCAGAATGTAGAACTCGCCAGAAGACCCCGTTCCGACCGTGTTGGTCACGGTATCTTTACCACTGGCAAAAAGGTCATCAGCGCAAGCGGGTGACGCACAGGCAAAGTAGACGGCCATGAGCGTACAAAAGTGACGCCAATACGTAAGAGGAAGGTTGAAGCGTGAGGTTTTATCTTTCATGTGGTTACCTTTAAATGTAAATAAAAGAGGCACGACATCGCACCGCCTTTATCAAAAGGGGTGTCGTGCATCTGGTGGGTTGAAAAATGGACGTTGTTAGTTCCCCATATTTTGGGGAATGCTTTGGGCCGCATGAGTGAAGGTGTTGCCGTTGAGCCCCATGGTTCTTCTCGATTACATTAAAGGCAACAAGGAAGCGTTTACATACTTCAAACCGCGATTGCGACTGACGTGTTGTTTCCAATTTTGAGGGGTCATGATCGTATTCTTGAGTTTACGATAATGTTTTTTGCGAGCATTCTTTGATGGTGGTGGCGTGAGTTGACGGACTGATTGGGTTTGTTTTTGAACCGAAACGAAATGAACACCTTTCCAATAGAAAGGAAAGGGGAGGCGGTCAGTAAAAGGCAACAAAGCAGCAAATGCCATGTATTCACGCCCGACCGAGCCCAGTTCTTTGAAGCTGACAAAATCCCCTTGTTCAACAAAGCGGTCCAATAAACTCACCGCCTCATCTTCACGACAATATCCGTATACAATTTGCATTATTTAAACTCCTTTTAAGGACATTGTTTTGCTCTTTTAAAAGAACAAAACAATGGGCTCTCTCTCAAGAGCCGTGCTACAAACTGGCTTGTGCATTCTTGTAGTAGAATACGCACACCCAAAGGGTGTGGTGTCTGGTATTCCCAAGTAACTCTGTTGAACCACTCAACCAGCATGCTTAATTGAGTAGAAAAACAGCCTTGGACGTCGCCCCAGATAAGGCTCCTGAACTTTTTAGGCATATTACGCAGGCCTGCGCCCATCGGCGGCGCTTTTTGCAATAGTGAAGGCAGCCACTCTTACGGTGATGCGGGTGTTGGTATGCAGATGGAATAAAAAGCCGACGAATGTGTTTTTCGACTTTGAGTTCAAAGACTGCGATATCAACGTAGTCAGTATTAATCAACATTAATGGGGAAGACAATGTTTGAAAACATCGGAAACGCACAATGGACTTGGGGTTCGATAGCTCGTGAAAGAACGGGGCCAAAAGGGTTTTCTGAAGAACATGCTCTGATGTATAAGGCGGAAACGGTCTGCTATCCTGGTTGGGCTCCAATAGGCTAAACCAGGAGTACTAGCAACAACATCTTTTCGTTGTGGATTAAGGTAAGCTTTATGACGTTTTTGTGAGCGTCTCACTAATCCGCTCGTGAGTATAACCATGAGCTAAAGCCCAGCGATGGAGATCTTCAATCGGCATAGGTTTGGCGTAATAGTAACCTTGATGTTGAAAGACGCCTCTGAATAAAAGCCCTTTAGCTTCGAGTTTATTTTCAACTCCTTCCGCTACTAGATTGAGATCTAATTGTTTAGTCATCTTAATATACCCATCGAGAACAGCGGACTTTCCTTCATCAATGGACCGTGTAAACATTTTGTCTATCTGGAACCGCGTGTTTTCTCTGGAATTTTTTGTCTCAATCCTGTCTACGTTCATGGGTAAGGCAAGCCGATTGTAAGAGTCGTACTCTATACAATATGCAACGTTATTAAACGTTTGACACCGATCTCCCACATCGTTAATCTGTAACGGCACTGGCAAAATCCAGTGCCGGGCGTAGGAACCCGTTTTGTTTTTCTCAAGGCGCATGGACGTCAGCTTTTTGCTGGTTTTTTTCATGTGCGGCTTCGGCACATCTAAACATGGTGGCTTTGCTTATCTATTAAGCAAAATGCATCTGAATTATGGTGGGCTGGGCAGGGCAGCTTCGGCTGGCCGTGTCCTTGAGAGCGGTATTCCTACCCCTGTTCAGTTCACCACCCGAAGCGTAGGAACTCCGAGTGGTGATTTAGCAGGCTAAATCTCAAGGAGGCCATCATGCCAAATCTAACAATCCTTTCTAAAGACATCCGCACACTTGATAATTTGTATTCGTTAAATGACCTGCATAAAGCGAGTGGTGGACACAATCGACATCGTCCAAGTATTTTTATCAAGAATCAGCAAACTCAAGAACTGGTTAATGAAATTGAGCAAAGCAGTAATTTCTGCTTTGCTGTAAACACCAAACGTGGCGGTAGTAATGCGGGGACTTGGGTATGCAAAGAACTTGTTTATTCTTATGCAATGTGGGTTAGCCCTAAGTTTCATCTAAATGTCATTCGTGCGTTCGACAGTATGCCCACAGCTGCAGCTCTTCCAGCTCCAACCGTTCCGCAAGACCTCTCCTTAAACGACTTAATTTTTGAGTTGGCGAAGGCGAAAAACGTAACAAGCCAAAATGTTCATGTGTACTACAATGCCGTATTCAACACCAATACTTGGTTCCAAGAGCATGGATTCGAACATGCGTTGGCAAAAAGAATATTAAAACAAGACTTGGCAAATGAGTTGCGCAGTCAAACCCCTGAACTACAATTCCTTAAGCAACAAGCTAGAGAGAATGGTTTAGCATTAGTGGATGAAAGTGAATATCAAAGCTTCCAAGGCCGAATGCAAATGCAGCAAAAGCAAATCGAGAAGTTGGTAGATGATGTAATGGCGTTAAGTCGAAATCATAGTGCGCTAACAAGACATGTTCTGTGATAAGTATTACTAATATTTAGTAACTCAATGGAAGAGTGATGATCTACTTGAAATCTACTATGATTAGATTTGATGAAATTTGTCATGCTTCCTTTCAATCTCCTGAGAAGCTACAAGAACATTTAGAACTGATAGCTAAGGTAAAGGTGTATATCAGTTGGTAGACCAGAAAGGCAACTTTGAACGTAAGGCAGACCAAAGCGACAAGCTTTCGTGTCATAAGGACTATCTCCATATACCTCGATGATGCTTGGAGTGTTTGTATTAACTGCGACATGCAGTTTTGTCTGCACTCTACGTTGGCCATCCGTACTATGCTCTAACCTAAATATAAGTCGATGACCCACCCAGTGGTATTGAGAAGATTCTCTTCACCATAAGGGTTTTCGTGAAGACTAAATCAGTGAATATACCTGCACTATCACACTTACTTTGTTTAAGTCGGATCCATCCACTTCTAGTTTCTTCATTAATTTAAAAGGTCAGAGAGTTCGTTTAATAGCCGCTTGATTGTGTTGCTTCAAGTTGATTTTTATAATGAGGCTAAGGTATATGATTAAGACGTATGACGAGTGTAGTTGATTAGATCGTAGGTTCGAGACTTAGCGTCATTGAACTATGCTACAAAGCTTTACGTAGAGCAAAATAAACTGAAATAATTTCAAAATTATTTTCAAAGATGGCTCTATTGAAGTTTCAATATAAACAAAGGCTTAGTTCTTAATTGTTCGTTATGTGAACATGACAGTTGACGATGCGATGATCAGATCCATCAAATGGGATTACATTAAAAACACTTTTCTAACTAATATTCACTTCGAAGCAGCGAGACGCTGTATTAATTTGAATAATCCAACAAATATCATTATTAAGTTATTCGTTAGATTATTTACTCCTTATATTTAGTAACAAGAGTAAATTTGTCATGGACATTATTTCTAATCTGTTTGACATGGCACCATTTGTCGCATTATTTATTACACTCTCATTGGGTTATATGGTTGGTAAAATTACTATCGGCCGATTTGTTTTAGGCGGGGTAGCCGGAACATTATTAATGGGCGTAATTATTGGACAATTTGGTGTTCAGATTGATCCCGGCGTAAAAAGTATTTTCTTTGCGCTCTTTATTTATGCTGTGGGTTATCAAGGCGGTGCGCAATTCTTTAAAGCCCTTAACTTCAGAACCATTAACATTCTGCTCTCTGCGGTTGTTATGACGGTTTCAGGCTTATTATGTGTGCTTGCTGCTGCGTGGTTATTTGACCTAGATAGAGGTACTGCTGCAGGTCTAGCGGCTGGTGGCTTAACTCAATCTGCAATCATTGGTACTGCAGGCGATGCGATTGCACGTTTAGGCGGCGTATCCGAAGAAGCCAAACACCTAATGCAAACTAACGTCGCTGTTGGTTACGCCGTAACATATATCTTTGGTTCTTTAGGTCCAATCTTGATGGTGACTTGGGTATTCCCAACGCTCATGAAGTGGGATATCCGATCTGAAGCTATCGCTCTAGAAGAGAAAAACTCGAACGGCAAACGCGATTTAGCAGACGGCGAATTTAACGCGGTAACCGCTCTAGTGACACGTGCTTTTAAAGTAACTAACGACGATAAACTGATTGGGAAAACGCTAGCACAATTGAATCAATCATCACTTGCTGCGTGTATCGAACTTATTGAGCGCGACGGAAAAGAGCTAAGTGCAGACAAGTTCACAGCGCTTAAAGCAGGCGACCTTGTTGTGGTTACCGGCCGTAGAAATGCGGTTCATGAGCTACAGAGCGAGGCACAAAGCAATGAAGTAGCATTACCGGAAAGCTATGAAGTTATTGAAGAAAATCGTCAACTTATCGCTGATAACCGCAAGCTAATAGGTCGCTCGCTAAAAGAAATCAAAGACAGCTCAAATCAACGCTCATTCCGCGGCGTGTATGTGACAGACTACATGCGTGCAGGTACTTCAGTGGCCATTACTCAAGACCTTATTGTTGAGAAGAACGATGTTATCCAGCTAACGGGTACGGCTCAAGACATCAACCGAGTTGAAAAATACATCGGTAAGCGAATGGGTTCTGCGACTATGACTGACTTCATCGTACTCGGTTTCGGTATGGTGTTGGGCCTTCTTATTGGCTTAATTAGCTTCAAGATTGCAGGTATTCCCGTAACGATTGGTTCTGGTGCAGGTTGTTTGATCTCTGGTTTACTTGTTGGTTGGTTACGTAGCCGAAACCCACATGTCGCTCAGTTCCCAGTGGGTGCAGCAAACTTCATTCGTGACTTTGGTCTAGCGGCATTTGTAGGTATTGTTGGCCTACAAGCAGGCCCCCAAGCGGTTGATACCATCAAAGAACACGGTATGTCACTTCTGTTCTTGGGTATGGCAGTCACCATCATTCCACAGATTATTTCATTCTTCTTCTCGTACTTTGTATTGAAGATCAAGAACCCAGTAGAAGCGTTAGGTTGTGTGACTGGTGGTCGAAGTGCAAACCCAGCATTCGCAGCATTGATGGAAAAAACAGGCAATGCAACGCCAGTATTCTCTTTCACTGTGACTTACGCAGTAGCCAACGTGTTACTGACTCTATGGGGACCAATTATCGTCGGCATTATTACCGTTAATGCGGGTATGTAATTAAAACCGCGAACTCATTATAGATTTAAAACAATTATCAACTTATTAACAGACCTACCCAATCAAAAAATAGGGTAGGCCTGAATAATCACACTTAAGTAAAACACTTTATTTAATTAGAAGTGTTTAAGATTAAATTATTAGGTAAATATTATGACTACAAAAAATACTACTATCGACTTTTCAAAATTCGCTAATTTAAGCCCGTTTGAATTAAAAGACAAATTAATTGAAGTCGCGCAAACAGTACCAGACCGTGCTTTATTAGATGCAGGCCGTGGTAATCCAAACTTCCTAGCAACGCTGCCACGTAAAGCATTTATTCGTTTAGGTGAATTCGCAGTAATGGAAGCGGAGCGTACATACTCATATTTAGACGGTAGCTTTGGTGGTATTCCAGATGGTGTTGGTATTGTTGAGCGTTTTGATTCTTACGCAAACAACAATCAACAGAACCCAGGTGTTCAATTCATTGAAAAAGCTCTGAGCTACGCAAAAGATCGCTTAGGTATTGAGAAGCAAGTGTTCTTAAATGAGCTTGTGAATGCGTACTTAGCGTGTAACTACCCAGTACCACCACGCATGTTGACGAATATCGAAAGCGTAGTAAAACAATACATTGCAGAAGAGATGTACGGTCCAATGCCAATGACGACGGATTTCGATCTGTTTGCAACGGAAGGTGGCACTGCATCAATGACGTACACGTTCCAAACCATGTTTCACAACGGTCTACTAAAGAAAGGCGATAAGGTTGCGTTGATCACACCAATCTTCACTCCTTACTTAGAAATCCCTGAGCTTTCAGAATACGAACTAGAGATTGTAGAGCTTCGTTTAGATGAGACAACATGGCAGTTACCTATGTCTGAAATCGAGAAGCTTGAAGACAAAGACATCAAACTGCTGTGTGTGGTGAACCCTGCAAACCCTGCATCAGTGAAGTTCTCTGATGAGACTCTGAATAACCTATCAGACTTCGTGAACACACAACGTAGTGATCTGTTCATTATCACCGATGATGTGTACGGCACATTCGCAGACGATTTCGTTTCTCTGTTTGCCAAACTTCCATACAACACGCTTTGTGTTTACTCATTCTCTAAGTACTTTGGTGCGACAGGCTGGCGCCTTGGCTCGATTGCGATTCAACACAATAATGTGTTCGATGATGCAATGCGTAGCCTACCAGAAACGCGTCAACTTGAACTGGATGAGCGTTACAAGACGTTAGACCCAGAACCACGCGGTATTAAGTTCATCGACCGTATCGTTGCCGACAGCCGAAGTGTTGCACTCAACCACACAGCAGGTCTTTCACTACCACAACAAGTTCAGATGGCACTGTTCTCATTGAATTGCCTAATGGACTCAGAGCAAAACTACAAAGAAGCGTGCAAACGTATCATTCGCGAGCGCTACAAAACGTTGTACAAAAACATGGGTGTAGAAATTGAAGAAAACAAAGATCGTGTGGACTACTACACATTGCTTGAGCTCGACACTTTGGGCGGCAAATTGTACGGCCCAGCTTTCGTTGAATGGTTCAAAGCGAATGAAAAGGGCAAAGACTTCCTGTTCCGACTTGCACACGAAACAGGCGTTATTTTGCTTCCTGGCAAAGGCTTCGATGTAGTTCACGCTTCTGTTCGTGTGTCACTGGCTAACCTGACTCACCATGAGTATGAACTAATTGGCCGCGCAACTCGCAAGGTGTTAGACGAACACTTCTCTGAGTTTCAAGGCGCATAAGTTCTAATCAAGCTTAGAAGTGAATACATGATTTTAAGTCATCGATGTTCAAATCACTAAGAATAAGCCTCGGCGATGTCGAGGCTATTCCGACCAAATAAGCACAGTGTTCAAGTAGCTATCTATTGGATGCAATCGTTGTGTTTATTTAGTCGCCAAATCCAAGCGAAATTCATTCCGACAAAATCAGAAGAGCGGCGTATGAAAAGTATTATTTCTATTCAATCTCACGTGGTTTATGGGCATGCAGGCAACAGCTCTGTGGTTTTTCCAATCCAAAGAATGGGACTCGATGTGTGGCCAATCCATACTGTTCAGTTCTCGAATCACACTCAATATGAGCAAGGTTGGACAGGCCAAACATTTAGTTCAGACGATATTCGACACTTAATTCGAGGCTTAGACAACATCAGTGCATTGAAAGACTGTGGCGCAATCCTTTCGGGTTATCAAGGAAGTGCAGACCAATGCAAAGCGGTTGCCGAGGCGGTTAACCTCATTAAAGAAAAGAACCATAGCGCACTCTACATTTGTGACCCTGTAATGGGCGACCCGGACAAAGGTTGCATTGTTGATGATGGCGTGAAAGCGGCTATTGTCAAACATTTGCTGCCCATAGCTGATGTCATCGTGCCAAATCAATTTGAGCTGAGCGAATTGACCGATACCAAAATCGACTCGCTTTATGATGCGGTTACGGCCTGTAAGAAAGCGCTGGAACTTGGGCCAAAAATGGTGCTCGTGAAACATCTGCACTCATTATCCGATGATGCGTTCAGCATGATCCTAGCAACGAAAAAAGCATGCTATTTAGCCCAACGACCGAATATCGAATTTGAGAAACAGCCAGTTGGTGTTGGCGACCTTATCTCTGGCCTATTTACTGCGGGATTAATGAAAAGAATGTCTCCGGTGGCTGCATTTCGTCATGCAAACAACGCTGTCTATGGTGTGTTGGAGCTGACTAAGAGTTATGGCACTTGGGAATTACAAACGATTAATGCTCAATATGAATTTGTTGAGCCGACCCACGATTTCAACGTGGTCAAAATAGGCTAGAGCGATTAACTCCAACAGTGCTTAAGGTCAAGCTAAGGGGGGCGACTATTCGATGGGTAGCGTCCTACAAACGAGATTACGAATTAAGCCGGATACTAGCTATATTACGACCACAAAGAGACGGACTTCACTTTACCCTATTTATTAACCTCTCTGTTTTTTAGGTTCCTTATTTATTAAACAGAGTCTCTGAATCATTTTAGAGAACACTAAATGAGCCTAAATATGAACCGTCTAATCTCTTCGGGTCTTACCGTTGCTTTGTCATTCCTGGTAGTGGCTTGTAGTTCACCTCACACGCTAGACGTACGCGTAAACAAAGACAATTACAAAGAAGTCACTGTAGAAGATGCATCATCAGTCGCTGAGCCATTGCGTATTTGGGCGAGTGAGTCGCCAGACTTCTTATACTCTCCAACTGATCAAACCACACCGATTACTGTATCAGGTGATCAACTGAACATCTTAGCGTTGTCCGGAGGTGGCGCAAACGGAGCTTTTGGTGCGGGTATATTGATAGGGCTTGAAGAGTCAGGTCAGCTGAAGGACTACTCCATAGTGACTGGCATCAGCGCAGGAGCGTTAATTGCACCGTTTGTGTTTATCGGGGGAGATGCGTTTTCGAAGATGAAAGAAGTAATGTTGAACATTAATGATAAATCAGTGCTCGGAAAAAAGAACTTTTTGAACACTGTCTTTAAAGATGCGTTTACCGATGGAGAAAACTTGTACCAGTTTATTGCTGAGGCTTTCCCTGAACCGATGATTGAACAAATTGCAACGCAACATCGCAGTGGCAAACGTCTGTTTATTGGTAGCACTCATTTTGATTCTGGTGAGCTTGTCATTTGGAATGTAGGTGCAATAGCAAATAGCGACATGCCAGATAAGTCTGAACTCATATATAAAGTGTTGGCCGCAAGTGCGTCTATTCCTGGCGTGTTCCCACCGCAGTTCATCGATGTAGAGCATGAAGATGAAATCTTTGAAGAACTACACGTCGATGGCGGTTTAGCGACTCAAGTATTCTTCAATCCCTCTAACTTCGACTATCAACAGATCTCAGATTCACTTGGGTTAGAAACACCACCACAACTCGATGTTATTCGAAATGGTGCGCTGAAAGCCCCGTATCACTCGTTGAGAGATAAGGGACTCGATTTGGTAGCAAAGAGCGTCTCAAGCCTGACGCTTGCACAAACGCGTGGTGATTTATATCGAATGAAATACATCTGTGAAATCAACAATATCGATATGCAATTTACTTATATGGAACACGACTTTGGTTATGCAAAACGCACCAAAGACATGTTTGATGAACATTACCTATTAACCATATACAAATATGGTTATCACAAAGCAACTCAAGGCAAACCTTGGGTAACCGAATTACCTTAATTAGGGATATTATCAAATGAAAAGAACAGCATTAACGCTACTTATCTTAGCAACCTCTAGCGCTGCAATGGCACAAAATGCAACCTCAATGGATCAGCAAAAAGTCGACAATGACATGCTACAACTGGCCGATGTTCAGCAAGAAGCGGCTTTGATCATGGTTGAAGAGAATTCGGACTACGTGGCGATTGATTACATTGGAAAGTGGGTTGAAGTGAACAATTACGTCACTCACAAAGAAGCCAAGCAACGCCAGCTTCAAAAGAGCACCAAGAAATACATTTACTCGCAAACGGGTGAAACTCTAGAGTCCATTGAGCAGCGTATTGCTGAACATATTCAAGCGGATCAACCTAGATATTTCAGTGTCGATGTTTATCGCAATTACCACGGTGATTCAGGCGACTTTAACTACTTAGCACGAGTTATCGAATATATTTAAGTTGTTAATTACACATCAATGATAGAACCTACTGACTTAAGTAGGTTTTTTTTTGCTTAAACCAGACGAATTCATCTCACTATTATTATCTGACAAAGTAGATATTTCGTCAGTCTGTGATAATTTAAATATATAACGATTAAAAATAAGCACACCAAAATGAATTTTAGCATTGAACAACTTCTCGCGTTCGTTACCGTTTATGACCAGCTCTCTTTCAGTAAAGCTGCCGTTAAGCTCAACAAGCACAGAACGACAATCGGACAGGTAATTACAAACCTTGAAGACCAACTCGCAGTAAACCTTTTTGAAAGAGTCGGCCGCTCGGTAGAGCCCACTGAAGATGGGCATCTTCTTTATCACTATGCCAAGCAAACCATTGAGCAAGCACGTACCTTCGACAAATTTGCGTTGAGCCTTTCTTATGGGGGATTAGAAAACATCACAATCGCTTATTCAAGCGTGATTCCTCAACGTGTCCTTGTCGATATTCGAAAGCAACTCAAACGTGATTTCCCAATGATGCGAGTTAACTTTCTGGTTCGTAATAAGAAAGTGATTAAGCAAGGGATACAGGACGGTGAGTATCACTTCGGTTTGGTGAATGTTCACGATAGCCGTGCGATGCACAGTTTAGACGCAACTTTTTTAGGCCATATTGAATTCTATCCGTTCGTACAAAAGGGCGGTGAATTTACCAATTTAGACAAAGAAGATGTACTGGTTGCTTTAAGAAACTCGAAACAGTTTGTACTGAGATCTCTGATTGAAGAAGGGATGTCGGAAAAAATCGTTGTAAGTTCAGACCACGAAGAGATCGATCAACTTGCGTTGGTGATCAAAATGGTGGAAGAAGGCTTGGGTTGGGCACTTTTACCTAAATCATTTTTCTCTGACCCAGAGTTTTCTCAACACGAAATTGAACCAATTCAAACAGCTCAAATGGTTGAAGGTTTCAAATTTGGTTTTGCATTATGGTGTCCTCATTCGAAACAGGTCAGTGATATCAAGGGCTCTTTGACTTCAGTAATTTCAGAATACCGAGAGCGATTAATCAGTAACTACCGACCATAAATTTTTCATTTCAATGGTTTATATGTATTAATTCTTGACCGTAACTTACGCAGTTATTTCCCCAAAAGGCTCACTTAGAGCCTTTTTTTTGTATCCGCGCTCTGAGCTTCACCTCGTTGGAAAGGTCATATTTTGATGGGTTTGACCCTCTATATGAGAGTCGGGCAATACCACCGTTTGGCCTATTCTAGTCCTGTCGATTAAGGACCCCCTTTATCGGCAATAAGTGTTTAATTTCTATGTTTACTGCAAGGACGCAGACTTTTGGCCGGGTTTCATTGCCCGGCCTTTTTTATGAGGCCAATCTTATGACTCGCTACGGCGGCTTTGTTCTTCTTTCCTGCTCTCTGTTTACCACTTCTTCTTTAGCATCGTTTTATGATCCTGTTGATGGTCAATTTGATATGGGGCATCACCTTGCAGAAAATGCCCATGGCTTTTTGCCTATTCCGATTTTGATTACCGAACCTGCAGTAGGTTACGGTGGCGGTGTAGCTGGCTTGTTTTTACACGAGACAGATGAAGAAAAGCGACAACGAAAGCAGGCAGCGCTATCTGCTATTGATGGTGGTGCGCAGCTTGTTCCTTCTGCAATGTCAGTGGTTGGGGCGGTAGGTACAGAAAACGAGACTTGGTTTGTTTTTGGTGGTCACAGACGTTCATGGATGAATGACTCTATCCGTTATACAGGTGGTGGTGGCTTTGGTGTTGCGAATTTGGATTTGTACACATCAATTAACTGGGGACCGATAGACCATGATCTTAGAATAGGTACATCAACTTCAGTGGCCGTTCTTTCACAAAAGGTACAATTTAGGATCGGACAGTCGCCTTGGATGTTGGGGATAAAACAGTTACTAGCTAAGTCTGAGATTGAATTTGATAATACGGTTTTAGACCGAATTTTAGGTAATGAATCGGTTACTTCTGGTCTAGGTTTGGAAGCTGAATATGACACAAGAGATAATCTATTTTATCCAACCAAAGGTTACAAATTGTCTGCAGATTACATGGTGTACGACGATGCGATTGGCAGTGATTACAATTACCGAAATTTGAACATAGATGGCGAAGCCTATATCCCAATCACTCAGAAATGGATGCTAGGGTTAGCCGCGAATTATCAAAACTTCGACCAACAAGATCGGCTTGTCTCCCCAACAGCGAAGCCGTATGTGTCTTTACGCGGAGTGTCTTCTTACCGCTACCAAGGTGATGAAATTGAAACAATACAAGGGCAACTCACGTATAGCATTAATCATCGTTGGAAGGTGTCTGGGTTCTACGGTTCTGGTACTGCAAAGCAAGATAACATCGTAAGTCACGATAGCACCATCAATGCTGGAGGTGTGGGGTTCCGATACCAAATCGCAAGACGTTACGGTTTACACCTTGGAATGGACTACGCGCAAAGCCATGAAGAAAGTGCCGTTTACTTTAATGTAGGCAGTGGATTCTAAACAAACAGAGTAGTTTGGTTTTTTCCATTTAAAAGGCGCTAATTTAGCGCCTTGTTTGTGTTCTCTCATAAGGGGTTAGGTCACTGTATAAGTAATTTTACCATCACTTAGGGTACGGATTGTCAGTTTGTAGGGCGAGATCCTCCATAAGAGATTCTACGATTTCATGTTTTGCTCATAACCTGTCTTGGTTTTAAGCAACTGGGTAACGGCGTGAAGACCTCGATTAAACAAGTAATACTGGCAGTTTCACTCTTCATGGTTACTCACCCCGCTGCGATAGGCGCAGGCTTTAAGGTTAAAGGGCTGGACAAAACTCTCACTGAAAATGTAGAGTTATATTTAGAATCTTTGGTTGATGTCCCAGCTTCCCAGCTATCCCATACTAAGTTATTGAAACGGGTTCAAGACGCGCTCAACCCTTATGGCTATTATCATCCTCAGATAGATATCGAACTTGATGACAGTGATTACCTCACCTTGAATATCGATTCTGGGCCTGTCATGTACATTGCAGAATCGGTTGTAAAAGTCACCGGTGAAGCGAGTAAAGATGAAGAGTTCATCACAATACTCACGCAAAGTAAGTTAGATTCAGGCTCACCATTATCTCACCAAGAATACGACCAAACTAAACGGGCGATTTTCTCTTTGGCAAAGCGTAAAGGTTATTTTGACGGTAGGTTTGTTGAGTCTAAGATCGAAGTGATTCCTAGTGAAAACATCGCCAATATTCATCTGCATTTTTCTAGTGGCCCACGCTACAAGTTTGGCGCTATCAGCATTCCTGATGATGGTGTTGAACCTGCGCGTATAGAGAAAATTCCGACATTTAAGCAAGGGGACGACTTCGACACCATCAAGTTGGGCGAGCTGCAGTCTGACTTGTTTGAAACTCAGTGGTTTCGGAGTGTCGTAGTACACGGTGACTTTAATCATCTTGATGACAATCTTGAAGTACCAGTCGAAATCATTGCTGAGCCAAGCTCTCGCAACATTGTGCAGGTGGGTGGTGGTTACTCTACCGATCTCGGTTTAAGAGCGTCTTTAAATTGGTCAAAGCCTTGGTATAACCGACGAGGGCACAGCTTTGAAACACAGACATATTTGTCTGAACAAGAGCAATCGCTGCAGTTAGGGTACAAAATCCCGACGGAGAAAGTCACGACCGATTACTTTGGTATTCAGTTTGAATCGAAACGAATTGATCATCGAGACACCAATAGCTTTTCAAACGATCTTAAGTTTGAACGTTATTGGCAATTAGACAGCGATTGGCAAAGTACCATTTACGTCAAATACTTGCATGAACAGTACCGTCAGGCCTCTGAGGAAGACCAATCGCAATTACTGTTACCTGGCATCAGTTTTTCTCAGGTTGATCGTAAAAATGATCAATTGGAGCTCAATCATCGACACATCTATTCTGTTGAGTATTCTGACCCTAGTTTGTTCTCTGATTCAAGGTTGTTGCGGTTGGAAGGAAACAGCGTGCTTTCGTGGGATATTAGCGAAAGTCAGAAGCTCCATTTCCGTTCAAATGTCGGCATTAACATAGCTAAATCGTTGTCGGATGTACCGTCGTCACTGCGTTTTTTTGCTGGTGGCGATGGGAACTTGCGAGGCTATGGTTATGAATCGATTTCTCCAAAAGATGACAACGGTGAATTAACAGGTGCACGTTACATGCTAACAGCAGGGCTTGAGTACCAACATCAGGTTTACCGCTCAATCTGGATGGGCGCATTTTTTGATGTTGGTGATGCGTTCGATGATGAAGCGGATTGGAAGCGCGGCACAGGTCTTAGTTTGATTTGGAACTCACAATTGGTGCCTGTAAAACTCGATTTTGCTTACGGGTTAGATGCGCCTGCAGGAGATGAGTTTCGTATTCACTTTTCCTTGGGGACTCAGTTCTAATGTTCGTATGCTGTTTAAGCTCTAGCGAGGATACGATCTATCCAATGGGATTCAAGCAAATCGACAGAGCGTAATGACCTTTGTGCTCTAGCAAACACAAAGGTAAAAACAATGAAAAAGGTACGATTCGGTGTATTTGGCAATATGGGGGCCTGAAGCTGATGCTCTGTTCCAAGATATCGTCGCCAAAAAAAGAGATAGAACACGGCGCGCTTAAAGACCAAGACCACATGGCCATGATTGCGGTCAAAAATTCAGATATGCCAGACCGCTCTGAAGCCATTAACGAAGGCGGTATCGACCCTGTTCCAGAGCTAATTGAATCCGCGTGCATTTTAGAACACGCGAACGTTCAATTTGGCGTTATGACCTGCAACACTGCTCATTATTTCAGACCTGAAGTTCAAAAACATACCAATGTTTATATCGTCGATATGCTTCAAACTACGGTTGATCAAAACAAAGAGCAGAATCCTGAATCTATTGTCGGTATTTTATGTACCAACGGCACATACAACTCGGGAATCTACGACCGTTACCTAACTGACGCCAATCTCGTATTCGTTAAGCCAGATGCTTTTGAGCAAGAACATAACGTTCATAGCGCTATCTATGGCGAAGTGACGGGCGAGATGACCGCGTGTGGACAAGCAATCCGAGAAACCAACGGTATTAAAGCGGGCGAGTTTGACCGCAATGCGGCACTTCTTGCGGTTCAAAGCATCGTATAGAAGGGTGTTGATACGGTTATTTTGGGGTGTACGGAACTTCCTTTGGTTAGAAAGCAACTTGAAACGGCATTTCCAACAGTCACTTTTATTGATCCTATGGAAGCGGTAGCTGAGCGTGTCGTCGATATTTATCGTCTCGCTGAGCAGTATGTTGAGCGTGGACATGTGGATTACGACATTAACGATGTTAATTCGATCTTCACAACACTTGATATGGTGAACTATGTAGCCCAAAGAGCGATGACCTACCGTCTTTAAGCTCAGATACGTCTATTTGAAACATGAGAAAGCCGCGAATTACGCGGCTTTTTTGCATTTGGACTGGTGGAAGATTAAAAATTAAAATTCGAAGCTCGACACTTAAAGCTCGAACTCGCCATTCATTTTTCGAAATAACCAATTCGGTACTTTGTTCCACGAACTGTAGTTCGGGTTCTTAGTATGGATTTGTTCCCCTGAAGCCCAGCTCGTCTCGCCAGACTGTTCTCGCGACACAGCCCAAAACAAATCTTCTTTCTGACGCGTTAAGTAGTGTGTCACTTGCTTCGCAAACTCTTCACTGTCAATCAACACACCAAACTCAACGTTGAGAAAGTCTGATCTTGGGTCGAAGTTAGAAGAACCAATATAGGTGACACGCTCATCTAAAATTACGGTCTTGTTGTGGTAGTAGGTATCAACATGAAAGTAGTGGTCATCATTGATAGCTTGGCTTTTGTACTCATAGATACTTATACCCTTGTTGAGTAAAGTCTCACGGTGTTTTTCGTAATACGCAGGCACAAAGCCCGAATCATTAGAGGCCGATGAATTCGTCAGTAAGGTGACTTCGGCTTGGTGCTCTTTGAGGGCATCGATGAATACAAACTGGTTATCGCTTGGCACCATGTAAGGCGTAGAAATAACAGCCTTAGAAGGTGTCGGTGCTTTTTGCTTCATTAAGTGCTCGGTACGTTGACGAAAGTAGGGCTTGTTGTCATTGAGCTTCTCTAATGAATCAAATAAAGGGGTTACCGATGCTTTAATAAACCTTGGTTCGCTTAGGCGATCTATCTGTTGCTCAATATCGAAAGTGATCGGCTTTTTATTCTTCTCGCCTTTATTTATTGCCTTGGTAAACGCTTTGTATTGGCCTTGTTCTTTGACTTTGATTAGCTCTTGAATTGGCACCACATATTGGCTGTCCCAAAGTGCTTGGTAATTGTTGTCGAAAGATGCGATTACGTCACCTCGAAACAAAACGTCCATATCAAAGAAATTGGCATTCTCGCTATAGCCAAAGTAATCATTACCGATGTTTCTTCCACCTAAAATCATCGAGTGATGATCAACATTGAAGTACTTTTCGTGAAGCCGATTATCCAGTTGTTTTTGATGAGTGGAGAAGTTGAACGCACGACCAATCCAGCCAGCTTTACGTGATTCAAAAGGGTTGAACAGTCGAATCTCAATATTGGGGTGTGAGTCCAATTCCGCTAGCCATTTATCATTAAATACCAGTAGGTCATCTAAGGTCAGTCGGACATGAACCTCACGATCCGCCGCTTGCTTGAGCTCATTTAGAAGCATCAACCCAAGCGTGTCACGCTCCCAAGAGAAGTAGGTCATATCAATAGAGTGTTGTGCTTGGCGAACGAGCTCGATACGACGAGCAAAGGCTTCTGGTGCAGTCGGGATCAGGTACACTTCGGCTTGGTGTTCTGTGCTTTGCCAGTTTGCCTCAAAGTCAGGTTCAACATCGGGGTATGGTTGGGCGCAGCCTGTGACCACAGTAATCAACATCATTGTGCATACGGTTTTTAGTTTGCTAAGTGTCATAACTACCTGCGTTTGAACGTAAAATTTGGATATAAAAACGGCCAGCGAGCTGGCCGTAAAGTAGGAAGGGTGTTGAGCATGTTTAGTTTAGGTACCACTGCCAAGGCATAAGACCTTCCTCTGCTAGACCGGTTAAGCGACCTTTACGAAGCTTAGGATCAACACCTGGGTTTGTGACATAGTCCCAGTCTAAGGTAGTACTGTTTTCGCTGAATCCTGTACCATCAATTACAAGTACATTGTCGGTAGCATCGCTGTACTGTTGGCCTTCGAACAATTCATCGCTAAACCAAAGACGCGACATTTCGTTCATTAGTGCTTTATCCTTGCTTGATGGTCTTACTTCACTTCCATCAAAACGCACGGCTTTGTTAAATACAAACGGCAACTCTGAACCGTTACACGCACCGCTGACACAACCAATCGTTTTAAATAAATCGATGATGGATAGCTCACCATTTGGCAAGGTATTGTAGTTCCACATGTTAAAGCTTGGCTTGTGCTCAAAGTGGTATAGCGTTGCTTCTACTCCGCTGTTTGCTGCCATATGACGAGCTGGACCATTGAACAAGGTGTCATTTAGCAAGGTTTTAAATTGCTTCATGTTGTCAAGAGCGCCACCTAAGCTAGATTCTGAGTTAGGGTAGAAGTCAGTTAGGTTTAAAACTTTATTCGTTTGTTCATGGCCGTTTAATTCAATATCTACATTTTTTGCGATACATTCGATTACTTCTATTGGGTCGTCTTTAGCTAGACAAATTGGCGTAAGAACTCCTATATCAACAGTTGAATCCATCCCCCAAAATAGTTCAGTAACAGCTGTATATGCAGTGAGTGAAAGACCTGCATTTGCAGCAACGTCCTTAGAGCTCATGTTATTTATTCTTGCTAATAAACGATCTTGATTGTGCTCATCATCTAGCCATTTCAACGCATCTAAGGCAATGGCCTCTGAACGCTTACCTTTTATTGCTTCAGTTGAAAGAAATTCGTCAATGATAGTTGGAATCAAAAAGGTCACACTGAACAACATCCCAAAACTATTTGCTTCATGAGCATTGTTTCCCAAAATCGTTTGTACAGAAAAATCAGAATTTAGTGGTGATTTAGATGGTTCTATACATATTGTCTCTGACTCATCACTGGTAGCAAGTGACTCACAACCTAGATAAGGAGCAAATGGCATCAGTGTTGGCATAGGGGTCTTTCCTGATTTAGGGCCTACTTCCAACTCTTGACCCAAATAAGAAACAGAAACCGATAGCGAACTCAATAACCAATTTTTTAGCTGTTCAATACCATTCAAAGCTGTTTCTTGCGACGCCATGATCTCGTCGATCGAAGTGTTTGCATCAAAGTCATTGTTGCGGTCCTTAGCTACGTCATAACTAGGGTACTCAAAACCATACGGGTTGCTCTGCATGATGGCACGTTGGAAATATTGACCTGCGATATCTTCATCTTGCTGTAAGAAACCAATGGACATAGCACCAGAACCTTGACCCATAACAGTCACGTTTTGAGCATTACCACCGAAATCAGCAATATTATTGTGTACCCATTCCAAGGCACGCTTTTGGTCACCTAGGCCATAGTTGCCATCTTCATCTTCGCCTTCTACCCATTGAGTACCTAACTGACCAAGACGGTAGTTCAAGTTTACATAGATGAAAGGCTTACCATCGTCACTTCCTTGAGCAACAACAGTATCGCCATGCACAAGTGCTTCAGAACTTGAGCCATATTCAAAGTCTCCACCATGAATGAATACATAAACCGGTAGATCTGCATCAGAATCTACGCCTGCTGGACGCCAGATATTGAGGTTAAGGCAGTTCTCATCTTGCGTTTGTGATGTCGTTTTTAGTTGAGGACATGCATACCCAAATTGAGTTGCGTCAATAACTTCAAACTCATCCGTATTATCTGATAAAGGCAGCATATTGCTGTGCTCAAAGCGCTGAGCCTCGGCATATTTAATCCCTTTGAAAGATTCAATAGATGCGAGTTTGTCATTTTCGGTATTCGAAGTAATAACCAATTCTTCTTTGGTCGCTTTAATCGTTACGTTACCGATTTGAGCATCAAATGGTTCAGCAGGTGCAGGAACTAACGGTTCTGGTCTGTCTGGCACAGGAACGGTAGGCTTAGTATCACTGCCACAAGCCGCTAGTAGCAGTGAAATGGCCACAGCAAGAATTGATCGTTTGTTGAGTTTCATAATTATGTCCACAGTTTTTGTTGTTACCAAACTAGCAATTCCGTACGCTATCATCGACCGTTGTCGAGCTTGGATACATGTCATTTTGTTATGGAATGTATATTAAAGATATTATTGCGATTAATGGAATCATATAAGTAGGACGCCATCCTTCAAGAGTGGCCGTGACCACCCTATGCGTGATTTAGATCTAGAAGCGATAGCCAAAATTCAATGTCAAAGCCGAACGAGTTTCACCTTTGTTGTACAACACGGTCATGTTGTAATGTTTGCCGATCTGTTTGTTAACCCCTGTTAGGAATGCCCACTGATCGATGTCGACACCAACGTCATAATCAAATTCGATGTCATCAGTTTTTACGGTGCCTTGCATACGAGAATTTAAACCTTGGTATTCAGCACCAACAAAAAATTGAGCTCGATAATCGACTAATTGGTAACCCAACATAGGTTGAACCGTGATGATGCCATCGCCCCAATCATCCAGCCCTTTCAGGCGTGTTTGGGAGTAGGTTCCAGTAACGGAGGCAAAGAACTCTTTATAACCAACGGATAACGTAGTCCCGGCTCCGCGCAAGTCATATTCAAGATGCAGTGGTACATTTAGACGGCCACTGTTACACAAGGCCGATACGCCTTCGCATAGTTTGTTGCCCAATCCAGGTAGTTTGTCGTTTAGTTTGTCTTGTAGGTATTCTCCTGCGGCGCCGGTATAAGAGGCGTCAATATTCGCATCAACGTTTACCTTTCCGACATAACCGAATACATTCCAGAATGGCAGGATATTAATGTCACCGCGTATCGAAAGGCTTTCGGCATTAACCGTCGCAACGCTATCTTCTGGGTCAAATAAGTCATTCAAGCGAACACCACCAATCACGTAATCGGTCATTGGAATGTCCATATCTTGGTTGCGATAAGCAACTGATACGCCGAATGGAAGCGGTAAGTCAATGCCTTGGCGTCGCACCATGTCACCCATTAACGGAAAAACTCGGTCTAGTTTCACGCTAGCTTCTTGCATTCTTGGGTCGGATACTTCCTCAAGTCTTTCTTCATTAAGAACTTGTACAGCGTTGTCATCTTCATATATTGCAACGGGTTCAACTAAACTCGTCATCTTCATGGGTTTGTTCTTTGATGTACCGGTGACTTCAGTCATTTTACTAGCAATGACAACCTTTCCAGAATCTAATGTGTAGAACTCAATCTCTTGATGATAAGTTTCTACGTTGTAGGTATGGTGCTTGAACGGCTTTTCATTGCTGATAAGCATGCGTTTTGGTTGACCGTCGACTAACTCAATGTCGACATTCAAAAAACGGAAATATGCGATGTCTTGAGGCAAGCCATACTTCGAATATTTAAAGCTGACGATGACTTTGCTATCGCTGACTTCTTGCACGCGAACTGAAGAAGGATCGAAGCTTTCTGCATAGTTACGCAAGCGATATTCGGTACGTGTGAAAGTTTCTATTTCATTTAGCAGTTTGTCGTTATCGTCCAACTCTGTTGGATTATATTTTACACGCAGATCGATGTTGCCTTTAGTGTCGGTGTTCTTAACAAGGTAGACGCTTGAGTCACGAACTTGATCACCAACTTGCAGAGTACGATGTGCGTGTTCAACTAGATGCTCACCCTGTACCAGTGAACTGATTGCTAGCTTTGGTAAATCACGACTTATACCATATTTATCAAACACTACTCGACCTTGCTTCATGACTTCGCTGTAAGTTTTGGTTTCTTCTGCTGACGCAAAAATAGGAGTAGTAAGTAATAGGGCGCTCGCTAACACAGAAAGAGTATGGGTCTTACAGGCGCTGTTGCGGATTTCAAAAAAACTCATGACGGTTTCCACGCTGAGTAGCCTCAAACCTTCGAAGCTCACACAGTCAATGTAAAACTGAACGTCGTGTTCAGTTGTTATGTATTTATCCGTTAGGATTTCTAGTGTGAATGTCGCGACTAAAAATGCATTGCTTCAATCAATGAGAGGATTTTAAGATGAGGTGGCAGATCGCGTTAATCGCGTTTGATGGACGCTATCCTCACTTAGTAAGAATTAACGTTAATCGACTGACTTATAATGATTTACAACAGATGACAAAACGGCCTGCTAAGTAAAAATACTTGGCAGGCCGTTTGTTATGAGCGATTTAGTGTATCCAGTTCTAAGCGGTTACTTTTACTCTGAATAGATCAGTAAACAGTTTAGCGATCATTAAAATGACCAAGATATTCACCAGCATCAACAGTGGTGTTTCTATTCTATAAACCGGAGTGAGGTTAAGTGCACCAGATGTAAGAACAACCAACAAGTTGATACCCAAAATTCGATGTATCATGAGCTTAGGTGTCGCGAACACTTTCCATATGACCATAATGTTAAGGAAATAGAATAGGCCTAGCTCCCATAGTTCTGTCATTAGTGGCATCACAAAGATGTACTGCAACAAAATCACCGATCCTATACCCAAAACGCCATAGAAGGCATCCTTAATAATGCTTGGTGGCATGGTCGGCACCATAGAAGAGAATATACCGGCTAACATAGGAAATATAAAACCACCGGGTATTGGAAGATAAATCCAAATCAACAACGATGTGATAAACATCGACACGCCTTGCAGCACTTTTCTCCCATCTTCATTCAAATGTTCAACAAACGTGCGATGAGCATGATGCCAAGACACTGCTTTATGATCGCCCATTACATTGAGTTCACCATCAACCAGAGATTGATCTGGTGTTAATACATCGAACGTCTTCAAGTTGTGAGTAAGAACTGTCCATTGGATACCTACGTCTGATTCGCTGTTACTTTGTTTGAGTAGTGTATCTTGGATATGTGCCATTTCATCGATACGCAAACGCCATGTTTGGGTGTTCTCTTTAAGGTGGTAACTTCCGGTCAGTGGCAGATCTAAAAGTTGATACAGCTTATCAATATTTGCGGTATTGCTTTCGAGTGCGGCAATGTCGATGTCGTCTGTTTTTTCCATCGCATCTAACAAGGCTTGTTTACTTGTTTCGAAACGTTGTACAAAGTTGAGTTCAGTATTCACAGGCCACACGATGCGATACACAATAGAGAAGACGACAACACCTAATAGTGTTTCTTGAAGCCGAAGTACTGCAAAGTGAAAAGTGGTTTGGCTATCAAACCCGCCCATACAAGCAACAATCGAACACACGGCAAATCCTATTGAAAAGATATAGCCGTATTTCTCGTCGCTCGACATGAAGATGCACACCCCAAGAAACAGGGTGAAAAATGTTAGAAACAAGAAACGGTCTTGAGAAAACAGCGCGATAAGGAAAAAGGCATAACCGGTCCCTAACAAGGTTCCCATTAACCGGTTATGGCCTTTGTTTATTGAATGAGCGAAGCTCTCGTTCAATGTCATCACTGCAACGGCTATCGCAGCCCAATACGGTTTTTCCCAGCCAAACCACAACGCTAGGCAGATTGCGATAACGATAGAGAGTGCGGCTTTAATCGCTTCTTTAGTCGATGCAGTGAACATAAGAATCACCTAGCTATTTTTGATTATTTTAATCGAGGCAGTCATACCAACACGCAGTTGTACGTCTTTTGGTATGTTGTCTAACTTAACTTTGATAGGGATGCGTTGAGCTAGACGTATCCATTGGAAGTTTGGATTCACGTTTGGCAATAAATCATTACCTGTGCTGCCATCTTGTTTGGCAATACCAAAGCCAATACTTTTGATATGTCCTTCTAGTTGAACATTGTTATGCATCATTAAAGTAACATAGGCTGTATCCTGAGCGTCGACGCCGACTAAATCAGTCTCTTTGAAATAACCTTCAATCCAAAAGCTATCTTCATCAATTAGCGCAACCACAGGTGAATTCGCGACAACTTGAGAACCTACACGTAGGTTCAGATTGGTGATATAGCCGTTAGTAGGCGCATATACCTTGGTGTATTCAAGGTTGAGGTGTGCTTCTTCTACGTTCGCTTTTGCGAGTTCGACATTCGCGGTGCTAGTTTCTACCGCGTTGTTCAAGTTGTTTAGAGTAAGTGCGGGCACCGCACCGGGTGTTCTTTTCTCTAAATTCAACGCGCGTTGCTCTTCGTTTTTGGCTTTGGCGAGTAGGGCAAACGCTTGTTTTTGAGTGGCAAGTGCTTTTTTGTAGGTCGCCTTGTAAATACTCGGATCGATTTCAAAAAGAAGATCGCCTTTTTTCACTTTAGAGTTGTCTTCGACATGTACTTCAATCACTTGACCCGTGACTCGAGGTGTAATCGAGACAATATAAGCACTCACTTGTCCGTCTCTGGTCCACGGGTTACTTGAATACGACTGGTAATAGCTATAAACCACAGTTCCCGCAGCAGCCAATAATAAAAGTGTGATGAGATAACGTTTGATCACAGTAAGTGCCTCAAAAAATGGTAATAAAATGGCCGATAGCGCCAGTAAAAATCACGATCAAGCTCAGTTCTGCTATTGCAGGAAAGGCGACGTACTTATGAAGGCCAAACCTGGTAGCGATTGACCCTGTTAGCATTGTCAATATGTAAGCCAGTGCGATAACCAATAACAGCGGTGGGAAGTAGACTTCACCCCACACAAGTTCATGTGGCATTGTGTTCATGGTTCTGTTCTCTATTTGTTTGATGAATGCAACGATAACGGAGTTCGATTTATTGTGATAATCGCTTATAGAGGACTATATCCATCGAATTCGTTGGATATTGAGTTACATGATGATTTTGTTTTCCATTTCGATGAAACAGTGATAAGTGGGTACGAACGAAACTAGTCGTATAGAATAAAATCTAATATTAAAACTATTATTAGAGATACTTATTTTTCTTTAAATTATTGATGTGGAGAGAGGCATTTTTTATCGGTCTTAATTGGAGATTAAGTGAGGGGGGAGCGAGATAAAAATTATAAACGTTAGGAAATTGTTTAATATTGTGGATTTTAGCTGAGAGTATGTAAGGCAAGAGTTACGCGCGCTCTTGCTTACATAAAACCATTGAACTCTGCGGTAACGTAAAAGAAGTTACCTTTCTAACGATGCAAGTTTTATCGTGATATCACTGTCACCGTAACCTTTATTGTCACTGTCACCGTAACCTTTATTGTTACTTGCTTGGGTAACCATTAAACTCTAATTGCTTGGATATATTTATGCAGTAGCTCCACATAGTGAGCTTTTTTCTCTTCATCAAATCGAATGGTAGGAAATGAAATTGAGACACTGGCAATTACGGTACCAAAACGGTCGTAAACTGGAGCTGCTATACAACGTAAGCCTGGCTCTTGTGCTTCATTATCTTCGCCAAAATGCTGTAGCTTAATCGCTTTAAGTTCATCGATAAGTTGCTCGACGTTTTCGAGGGTATTTTTTGTGCTTTTCACAAACTCGGTGTCTGCTAGCTGAGTGTGAACGAATTTTTAGTCACTTTATGCCAATAGAGACATATGGGTGACCTGTTTTTATATATGTCGCCACTTTGTCGCCATTGTTCTCCTGAAATTTTTTAAATACTTGCTTTCAAAAAACTTATTTCGCTAATGTATATAATGGCTTCACTAATCCAATCAGGCCTAGATCTAACACCAATCATTACTCACCACTACAAAGTGGACGATTTCCAGAAAGGCTTCGACATGATGCGCTCTGGTATGTCAGGTAAAGTTATCCTCGATTGGGAATAAGCAAAAGGAGTAAACACTCCCGAGCTTCCTGATTATTTGAAAATGCCTCAAAGCGATTTGGGGCATTTTTGTATCTAAGCTCTCTTTTTCTTAACTAAATTACCTATGTCACTTAATGGCCATTTTACTGCCCAGTAATCTCTAAAATACTCAATAAGCAGTTACATCTTATTGTTTTACTATTGAAGAGAGGGCTCACGGCTTGTAAACCAATTGCACTGATAATAACTGGACTATTATTAACGCCGAATTTTGCTAGCGCTAAGGTCGACATTTCGAAATCTGAAAGCGATCAAGCGGCAGAACAGGAAGCAAAGGAACTTGCAAACCCAAATACAGCTTACGCTAGTCTCAATCTAAAGCTTCAGTATTCAGGTGGTTACGATGGTGGAGGAGATGCTTTCGCGACCGTATTACAGCCGACATTGCCGTTCCCTATGGATAATGGCGACAAAGTCATCTTCCGTCCTGCTATCTCTTATGTTCAGAATGATTTCAATGTGGATACTCCGACAAGTTCCCAACATATGGATCAGTCAGGAGTGAGCGACATTTCTTTTGATCTAGCCTATGCGCCCAAAATGGACGGTGGGACTATTGCTGCTTTTGGTTTGTTTGCTTCTTTACCAACGGGCAGCAGCGAGCTCACGGCAGATCAATTTGCTGTCGGCCCTGAGTTTATGTACGGAAAAGTGAGTGCTGAACGCGTTGTAGGTGTGTTCCCAAGCCATCTTTATGGCGTATCGGGCAAAGAGGCGGATCACTCTGATACTCGTATTAACAAGACGTCTACGCAGTTATTTTGGGTGGAGTTATTGGAAGGTGGGTGGACGGTAGGTTCAGCACCGACATTCTCGTATGACTGGAATAAGGATCAGGCGGAAATTCCGTTGAATATAAGCGTAAGCAAGACTACTGTGTTGAACGGACGTCCTTGGAAGTTTGGCATTGAAGCGAACTATTACCTTGAGAAAGACGAAGAAACGCGTCCAGATTTTATGTTGAGCTTCAATATCAGCCCTGTAGTGGAAAATAAACTGGCGTCTTTATTCGATTAAGCCGTTATTTGAAATACAGTTTTAGAAACGAAAAAGGCTGAACGATCATCGTTCAGCCTTTGGTGTTATTGGATTAAGCGATTCTATTAACCAGCAGCAACTTGCATGATGAGACCACAGATGTAAGCGCCGTATGTACCGAGAGCGTAACCCAATACCGCCATTAGGATACCTACTGGTGCCAATGCTGGGTGGAATGCAGCCGCGACGATAGGTGCCGATGCAGCGCCGCCTACGTTTGCTTGGCTACCTACAGCCATGAAGAACAATGGTGCACGAATTAGCTTCGCCATTACAATCATCAGAAGGGCATGAATAGTTAACCATGTGATACCAATGAAGAAGTAACCTGGGTTGTCTAAGATAGCTGTCACATCCATTTGCATACCGATAGTTGCAACTAGGATGTAGATGAACGCTGAACCAACTTTAGACGCGCCGCTGTGCTCAAGGCTGCGTGTAGATTTGAAGCATGAAGCGATCAGCGCGAACGTTGTCACCATTACGATCAGCCAGAAGAAGCCAGATGTTAGGCTGTATTTCGCAAGCTCTGGCGCGTTGGTTGAGATCCACGGTGCAATCATGTCACTGAATAAGTGAGCCAAACCTGTTAAACCGAAGGCAATTGCCGTGATCTTCATGAGATCGGTTGTGGTTGTTGGGCGAGCGTTCTCTTCTTGGTACTTAGATACCGTCTCTTTTAGCTCTTCGATAGATGATGTATCTGCTTTTAACCATGCATCAATCTTCTTCTGGCGACCAGCCATGATAAGTAACACTGCCATCCAAATGTTCGCACAGATAACATCAACCGTAATCATTGCAGAGAAGAGTTGGTCATCAACCTCGAACACTTCTTTCATTGCTGCTTGGTTCGCACCGCCGCCAATCCAAGAACCAGCCACAGTTGTAAGGCCACGCCATACATCGCCAGATACTAGGTCAGGGTTAACTTGGTCGATAATCAGAATTGCCAAAGGGCCACCAATGATGATGCCGACAGTACCCGTTAGGAACATGATGACGGCTTTTGAGCCAAGACCGAAGATTTTGCGTAGATCAGCTGAGATGATCAGTAGAACGAGTGCGCTTGGTAATAGGTAACGACTTGCAACAAAGTACAGCTTTGAGTTTGATGCGTCGATGATGCCTAGGCTGTTCAATAGAGAAGGAACAAAGTAACAGAGCAATAGACCCGGAACGAACGAGTAGAATTTTTTCAGTGCGCTATTTTGGCTACTTTCCGTGATAAAAACACCGCCAAGAATAACAGCTAACATGCCCATTATTACAGCATCATTAGTAATCATTATTATATCTCCTTTAAGGTGAGCGCAAAGGTCTCACTTTTTTGAATTGCAGGACTATACCGACAACCGCCATTCGTTACAAATTGTAACGATAGACATATTTTGAAATGTTTATGTTAATTTTGATGGTTTGAATTTGTGAATGTCGTGCGTTATTTATTTGATTGATGAATGAATCTGTTAGGGGTTTTGCGGCGTATTTCGATATATGCAATGTAATTCAAGCCTTAGAGAGTGGTCGCTAAGAATTGGGTGGATGCTTGAATGGTAGGAATGAGTGCATATATAGCCATGTTTTTGGTGTGGTTTATGCGGGGTGGGAATGTTTCAATAATGTAAAAATCGAATCCACTTTTGCCATGTGGTCAGAAATTAAAAATTTTAGCTAGATCACACAAATCTTTCGGATTAAGAGTTTCAGCACCTGATACTTGTGCTCATTTGAGGTTTTGTCGGGGTTAAATGAAAGAAAAAGCGGCTCAAATAGCCGCTTTTGATGGTTGAATAGCATGGTTATCTAGAGCTGTAGTCTAGATTCTGCTTAAGACTCTTCTTCCTCAAAGCCATCTGCATAGCCTTTCGGTGGAGGTGTCCAACCACGTTCAGAACGAGAGTGTTTGTCTGAACGGTCTTTTTTCATGTCTTCTTTCATCGCTTCTTCCAGGTGAATGAAGATCTGTCGGTAGTTATTGTCGTAGCGTGGATTTTCTTCGGCTTCAGACCAAGCTTGATAAAGCTTTTCAGATTTACGACTTTCGACACGTTGATACGTTGATTTTTGCTGTTCAACAAAAAATGGATGATGCCCAAGAGAACGCAAGGCTTGTGCGCCCATCTCAAGTGCTGAATGGTACGTTTCTGATTCCACAAAATCGGCGCCGGCTTCTCTTAAGCGATAGCTATGACCACGGTCAAATGCACGCGCCAAGATTTTAACTTTTGGATACGTGTGTTTTACGTACTTCACTAATTCGACGCTAGAATCTTGATTATCGATAGCAACAACAAGCATCGCGGCTTCTTCGATACCCGCGGTATGCAACAAGTCGTGACGAGTAGCATCACCAAAGTAAGATTTAATATTGATGGAGCGTAATAAGTCCACTTGGTTTGCTTGATGATCCAATACTACGGTATTGACGTCATTTGATACCAACAAGCGGTTTACGATCTGACCAAATCGGCCGATGCCTGCAATGATAACGGTACCTTTCTCTTCTATTTTGTCTTCTTCTCGATCGTTCGATTTTTGCTCGTAACGGGGCAGAATGACTTTATCAAACAGAATGAACAGACCAGGAGTTAAGAACATAGAGAGGGCAACAACCAGTGATAGTGTTTGAACAATATCCGCAGGTAATACATGGTTCTGTGCTGAGAAGCTGAGTAGTACAAAACCAAATTCCCCCGCTTGAGCCAAGCTCAATGTAAATAGCCAGCGGTCGCTGTTTTTGATTCTGAAGATTAAAGCCAGTGTAAACAACACCAAGGCTTTCAGCGCCATCACGCCAAGAGTTAAGCCAATGATTAGTGCGAAATCGTTAAATAGAACGCCAAAGTTGATACCTGCGCCTACCGTGATAAAGAACAATCCAAGCAATAACCCTTTAAACGGGTCGATGTTAGATTCCAGTTCGTGCCTGAACTCACTGTTGGCAAGTACCACACCTGCTAAGAAAGTACCTAGGGCAGGCGACAAACCAACAAGGCTCATTAGCGCGGCAATACCAATCACCAACATCAGTGCAGTTGCAGTGAAGATCTCGCGTAAGCCAGAGCTCGCAACAAAACGAAACAGTGGCCGACTTAGATAATGTCCACCGACGACCACAATCGCAATTGAAGCCGTAATAACAAGTCCGTATGCCCAACTTGGCAAACCTGCAACTAAACTGAGTTCATCATGGTGTGCAGCGGTTTGGGCGGCACTTTCTGCCAAAGCAACCAATTCAGGAAGAGCCAACAAAGGGATGAACGCCAGCATTGGGATAACGGCAATATCTTGGAACAAAAGTACCGAGAAAGCGTTTTTACCGCCTTCCGTTTTAGACAGGCCTTTCTCATTGAACGTTTGTAGAACAATGGCTGTCGATGAAAGCGCAAAGATCAAACCGATAGTTAAAGCAATCGTCCAAGGTTGACCAAAGAACTGTGCAATTCCCATCACGATAGCGGTCGTACCACCAACTTGAAGGCCACCAAGCCCCATCAATCGGTTTCTCATCGCCCATAGCATCTTAGGTTCAAGTTCAAGCCCGACTAAGAACAGCATCATCACTACACCGAACTCGGCAAAGTGCTGGATGGTTGTTGTCTCTTCGCCAACCAATCCAATGATGGGACCAATCACAACGCCAGCGATTAAGTAGCCGAGAACTGATCCAAGTCCAAGTCTTTTGGCAATAGGGACCGCAATCACGGCTGCAATTAAATAGATAAATGCTTGTAGAAAGTATCCCGTCATTATTTAACCTCTGCCATCAATTCTTCCACAATATGGTTCAACTTTTCTGCCTTGTTGGCTCTTTTGATGTTGATATCACCTGCAACCAAGGCCTGTAAAAGAGTTCTGTAGCTATCGACATGTTGTTGAATACGGTTTTCTTCTAAAGCGGTACGAGATCCAAAAAGCGCAAAAGGCGCAAGATAGTTCATCCCACATAAAGACGCGGTTTGTTCAATTGGGTGAAGCAGTTCTCGAATAGTGAAGTGGTTGTAGCCATCACTTTGGTAAGCATCCTTTTTACCGCCAGCAGTGATGCAACACAGTAAGCTCTTACCTTGTAACTCGTTGCCATCGGTTCCATAGGCGAAGCCATACTCTAGAACGAGATCTTGCCACTCTTTGAGAATTGCCGGTGTGGAGTACCAATATAAGGGGAACTGAAAAATGATGATGTCATGGTCCAATAGGCGTTTTTGCTCACGATCGATGCTGATCTTGAACGTTGGATATTCGGCATAGAGGTCGACGCACGTGACACCGTCAACGCGTTTTGCTTGCTCAAATAACGGTTTGTTTGCTTCAGAACGATGTTGAGAAGGGTGTGCGAATAGCACTAAAACTCGATTTTTCGACATATAGCCCTCTTTGTATATAAACGAATAATACCTATTGGGATTATAGATATACAATAATAGAAGAATGCTTGAAGAACAACGAATTAGCTAATAGTGATTGTTTTTTCATTATCTCATTTCGTATAGTTTACCTTGTTTTAAGGCACTGTATTGTTTATACAATTCAATACTTCGAAAGGATATGAGCTTGTAAAACTAAATATTCGTTAATAATAAAAGCTAACATTTTTACTTTATGTCACCTTAACGTTAGAACGAAACCATTCGACAACTTTTCATACAATGATAACGAATAAAGGAAAGAGTATGAGTACAGATCTGCGTCAACAATGTGATTTTTTGCTTTCTGGTCACTTAGAACCAACTCCGGCACAAACATTCGCTCAGATGGCTCACTGGTGTGAAACAAATAATGTTACTCACGATAGCTACGGTGATGGCGAGTTTATTGAGAGTTTTGAAAAGAAAGTGGCAGATCTGCTCGGTTATGAAGCGGCTGTGTTTGTTATTACGGGCACCATGAATCAACCGACTGCACTAGAAATTGCGTGCCAAGAGAGAAGAAACCCAGTAGTGGCGATGCATGAATCGAGTCATATTATGCGCCATGAACGCCAAGGGTATCAGCTTCAAAATCGTTTTAGTGTTCTTCCTGTCGGTAACGTATTCCGCACTTGGAATGTCGATGACTTAAAGGCATGGCCTGATGAAATCGCAGCCGCATTATATGAACTGCCGATGCGAGAAATTGGTGGGCAGTTACCCGAATGGGAAGAGCTTGAGGCGATTAAACAGTACTGCAAAGAGCAATCGATTCACCTTCATATGGATGGTGCCCGCTTGTGGGAGTGTGGCGCGTATTACCAAAAGCCATACCGCGAGATTGCTAAGGGGTTCGATAGCGCCTATGTCTCGCTGTATAAAGGTCTCAATGGCCTTGGTGGTTCGCTACTGTTAGGCGATAAAGCTTTTGTAGCGAAGGCATCGGCGTGGATGAAGCGCCAAGGTGGTAACGTGTATCACCGAACGCCTTATGTGGTATCTGCTGCGATGCAGTTTGATGAGCGATTAGAACTGATGCCAGCTCTGTATGAACGCACTAAACAGGTTTATCAAATATTACAAGATTACCCTCAGTTCACCGTTAATCCGCAGCAACCGCAGGTCAACATGCTTCACCTATATTTACCTGTGAGCTATGAAGACGGCATTATTTTGAGAGATAACATAGCGAAGAAACACAAGATTTGGATAGGAAACCCAGCGATCAGTGAGTTGCCAAACCAATGTAAGATTGAATGGTATGTAGGGGATAACCTACTAAATTTGCCTGATCATGAGCTGATAGACATTCTAGATTTTATTAGCGAAGAGCTGATTTGATTAACGAAGAGCTGGCTGAAGAAGAACTGATCTAATTGGAACTGAAATGGATACAGGAAAGGGTTCTTATATCCATTTATATAGCTAGGATGTCCGGCTCTGTTACATATACTGGTTGATGTACACATCAACTAAGAACATGAACACTGGAACAGTGCTGAGAAGTCCGAAGAAGACGATTGGCACCCAGTTTTTCATTTTCTTTTTAGGTTGCTCAGTGTTATTCATAAATTCGGCCTTAAATTCGTTGTTGAGTCTGTTTAGCTTTTTGGTACTAAAAATCTAAGTGTATGGTATCAAATAAATGGGTTTAGCCCTATGTAGATTTAGAGAACCGTGGTGTATATCAATCACATAAAATGTAAGTGATTCATAAACGGTTCATAAAGGTTCAACAATAATGAACCTATTACAACAAGCATTGCCTTACTCGGCATATTAAATAAATAGCATTCAAAGATTTGGAGAATACAGAATGAAAACAATAGGAAACATCATTTGGTTTCTGTTCGGTGGCGTATTTATGGGACTAGCTTGGTGGTTCTTCGGACTGCTCGCATTCCTAACCATCGTTGGTATTCCATGGGGTAGAGCATGTTTTGTTATGGGTAACTTCTCATTCTTCCCATTTGGTCAGGAAGCGATTTCGCGTGATGAGCTAACCAATGAAATGGACATCGGCACGAGCCCGCTAGGCGTGATTGGTAACGTTATTTGGTTCTTATTTGCGGGGATCTGGTTGGCGATTGGTCACATCATGTCAGCAGTAGCGTGTTTCATTACTATTATAGGTATTCCGTTTGCGATTCAGCACCTTAAGCTCGCGGTTATCTCATTGGCGCCAATCGGTAAAACCGTTGTCGACAAGCGTGAAGCAGAAGCGGCACGAGTAAGAAACTACAAGGGTTAAGACTACAGTTTAAGCCTTATATAGAACTGAAAAAGCACATCACATGATGTGCTTTTTTGTGCCTCGTTTTCTATCTAACGATGCCCCAATCTCACAAACACTCACTAGACATTGTTGAACAAGACTTCAAGCCTAAGGGTGATGTTGGCTTCTTCGGTGTGTTTCTCATGAGGTTCTCGTTCCCATTGATAACGAGGGATGAGTTCGTAGAACAGCCACTCTTTCCATACGTTTTGTCGGTAGGTAACCGAAACCTGAGCGTATTCGTAATGATTATGAGGCTCATCCGTTGCATTAATCGTGGCGCTATATTGAAGTGCTTGGTCTTGGGCAAGGTAGTGATACAAGGTTAGCCCTGTACCATAGTTCCAACCTTTAAGGTCGTCGTTATATCCTGCAAAGCTTGACCATCGAGCCAAGAAATCATCACTTAAAGAAAGATCAAAGTCGATGTCGGTGATCTCACCAGTCTCTTGTTTTTCTTGATATACACGTTGGGTCAGCCTGAATACTGCATCTGTGGTGAGCGGGTAGGTAAAACGATAGCGAGCCTCTATTCTTGGGCGTAATGTCGCTTTGATATTGAAACTACTGTAACCCTTGGCATAGGCGTCATAACGAAGGCCAAGTGCATTTTCTAACTCTTCAGAATCTTGTGGGAAGAAGTCTAAGAATTCTTCATCGCCAACAGACTCGTAGATTAGCTTAAGCCTTTTGCTGACAAAGGGTAAATGCAGGCGTGCGTTGAGCTTGGTGGAATAATCCACGTCACCGCCCTCAGAATAGATGAAATCATTATACCAACGTACAGAGGTTCCGGCTCTGGCGTCCTCGGTAATACGGTCATCCACAAAGAAGTTATCGAACCATATTGCGGGCTGACAAAACTTGCTGTTTAGGTAGTGGTAAGCTTTTTCGACGCGCGTGTCTTCTAACGGTTGGCTGTGACACTCATCCTGTTCCTCCGCGAAGGCAGAGTGGGAAACGAGCGATGCTAATAATGAGGAGTTAACTATCCAACGACTCAATGGAACCTGTTTGTCATTCTATGTATCAATAGTTTGACTATAACTAAGCAGTTATGACAATGCGACTTTTAAAGAGATTTATCTTAATCAGTGGCTATTCAAAACAGAGACTTGAATAACATATGGCAGGTAAAGAAAACGGGCTCAGTAGGTGAGCCCGTTTGTCGATAAGTTTATAAGTGACTTAATGGCAGATTACATTGCCGCTTCGAAAATCGCAGAGATTTCTTCGTGGGTCGCTTGTTTAGGATTAGTAAAACCACATGCGTCTTTCAGTGCGTTGTCAGACAGAGTAGGGATATCTTCTAGCTTCGCACCAAGTTGCGCGATACCTGTTGGGATGTTCACGTCATTTGCTAGTTGAACAATTGCTTCGATCGCAGCTTCTGCACCTTGCTCTGGTGACATACCTTCAACGTTAACGCCCATTGCTTTTGCAACATCACGTAGACGCTCAGGACAAACTTGCGCGTTGTAGCGTTGAACGTGTGGTAGCAAGATAGCATTACACACACCGTGTGGAAGATCGTAGAAGCCGCCTAGCTGATGTGCCATCGCATGAACATAACCTAGTGACGCGTTGTTGAACGCCATACCCGCCATGAACTGTGCGTAAGCCATTTGTTCACGTGCTTCAATGTCTTCGCCGTGCGCTACTGCCGTTCTTAGGTGAGCTTGTACAAGTTCAATGGCTTTAATCGCTACAGCGTCTGTAATTGGTGTCGCTGCGATAGAAACGTAAGCTTCGATTGCGTGTGTTAGCGCATCCATACCTGTTGCAGCAGTCAGTGATGCAGGCTTAGCAAGCATTAGTTCAGGATCGTTTACTGAAATAAGCGGTGTTGTGTGCTTATCAACGATAGCCATCTTAATGTGGCGCTCTTCATCAGTGATGATGCAGAAACGTGTCATTTCTGAAGCGGTGCCCGCAGTCGTGTTGATAGCGATAAGAGGCATCATTGGCTTTTCAGATTGGTCTACGCCTTCGTAGTCTGCAATCTTGCCGCCGTTAGAAGCAACCAGAGCAATGCCTTTTGCACAGTCGTGTGGAGAACCGCCACCTAGAGAAACAACGAAATCACAATCGTTGTCAGTCAGCAATTCAAGACCATCGTTAACGTTCGTGATGGTTGGGTTTGGTTGAGTGCCATCGAATACAACTGCGTCTACGCCTCGCTGGCTAAGAAGGTCTTGTACCTGCTTAACTACACCAATTTGATTCAAGATCTTATCAGTAACGATCAGACCTTTTTTAAAGCCTTGAGACTGAATACTATCAGCAGCATCCTTCAGACAGCCAGTACCCATGAAGTTGATTGTAGGGATGTAAAATGCAGTAGACATTGGAAAACTCCGTTAATTATGATTTTTAATTTCCTACATGTTGTCGGCATTCAAGTGGTCGACCATTGATCTGGAACAACTTTGAATTCGAACTACCACTTTGTGGCTAGTCGTTGTGATAGGGCTCATATAGCAATCGTTTTCATGGTTTTTGGCTGTGTTGATTGTCAGTAATAGATCGCGATAAATCGACTAAATTAGAGACAGTATGGAGCTCTATAACAATGAAAAATAAGGTTTTTCATTGAAAACTCTTCTAGTTAGGCTGGTGTCGACGTTTTATCTGAGTCATCGCTGCATTCAATTTCAGGTTCTTGTGACTCTTCAGAATCAAGCGTGTCTTCTGACTCCTCGTCATAGTATTTGACAAGAAAAGGGGTAAGCACGACAGACGATGGTAAAAAGTGCTTCATAATACCTCCCGGTACTTAAATGTATTTCTTGTATGGTATTGGTTTAATATGTGGCAAAATTTGCGATACATCATGACTTGCTGCTTGTTTTCTATAAATTATTAGATTTATATACAGGCTCACAGATTTACGAGTAAAGTGATTGCCAGCCTACAAGGCGAAGAGAAAAATTAAGCAAAACTACGATAAAAACAAACACAGCACTGCTCAACAACGCGAATAACAGGACAGAAAATGAAGTACGATTGGATATTCTTTGATGCGGATGAAACCTTGTTCCACTTTGATGCTTTTCAAGGAATGAAGCTGATGTTCTCCCGTTTTGGTGTGGACTTTAGTGAACAGGATTATTCGGTTTACCAAGAGGTTAATTTACCACTTTGGGTAGATTATCAAGATGGCCGCATTACGGCAGCTCAACTGAAGCACGCGCGTTTTGAAAGCTGGGCAACAAAGTTAGAGACAACAACAGCAGAACTAAACAGTGCATTTTTGACCGCAATGGCGGATATCTGTTCTATGCTCCCAGGTGCAAAAGAGTTGATGGAGTCTTTAAAAGGCAAAGTGAACATGGGTATCATCACGAATGGGTTTACCGAGCTGCAATCTATACGTTTAGAACGCACAGGCATGACAGATTACTTTGACCATGTGATCATCTCTGAAGAAGTCGGTGTCGCGAAACCAGACGCTGAAATCTTTGAACATGCACACAAGCTTGTTGGCTTACCAGCAAAACAACGCGTATTGATGGTCGGAGATAACCCGCATTCAGATATTTTAGGCGGCTTGGATTTTGGTATTGAGACGTGTTGGTTGAACAGCCAAGAGAAAGCAGCACCAGCAGGTATTAACCCTCATTATCAAGTTAAGTCTTTAGCTGACCTGCAAGCTCTGTTATTGGCATAATTGCTTTTAGATTTTTGAGTGAATGATTGATAGCCGAGTGCAGTTATGTGCTCGGCTACTTATTTTTACCTACTGTAAGTTATCGATAGTGGTGCTTAAGTCTATCTTTGCTTTAAGCTCGCTTTGATTACCCAATGACAATAAAGAAAAGGAAGAGGTGTGTTTAAATCTCATCGCCATAGCTGCTACGGCATTGCTGCCATTCTACTTTGGAGCTGCTTAATCGCGCTGTCTCGAAGCGTATCTGAACAACTGGGCCCAATCGGTGGTGCGGCCAGCCTTTACACGGTGAGTGCGCTGTTGTTGATCTGTGTTATGGGTCTACCAAAGCTGTCACGCTTTTCTAAGTCTTATTTGCTGATTGGCGGCACCTTGTTCGTTTGTTATGAGATCTTCTTGGCTCTGGCTTTAGGAATGGCAAACAATAGACATCAAGCCTTGGAAATGGCTGTCATCAACTACTTATGGCCAGCACTGACGGTGTTATTTGCGGTGCTGCTGAGCGACAAGAAAATTAACTGGTTGGTTTACCCAAGTATCTTCTTGGCCTTCTTTGGCGTCGCTTGGAGCATCAGCGGCGATCAGGGGCTTTCTGTTGAACAAATCGCTGCCAATGTTGCTACTAACCCAAAAACTTATTCAATGGCGTTTTTCGGCGCGATTATTTGGGCGGTTTACTGTAATTACACTCAGAAAGTGGCGAAAGGGCAGAATGCGATTGTGTTGTTCTTTATCGCAACGGCAATCACCTTGTGGATCAAATACGCATTGAGTAACGAAACCGGCATGGTGATGACAACCAGTGCTGCGATTGACTTAGTGTTGGCAGGCGTGTGTATGGGCGCAGGTTACGCGCTTTGGAATACAGCGATACTTGGCGGCAATATGGTCTTCTTGGCGACCATGTCGTATTTCACGCCTATTTTTGCGACCTTACTGTCTTCTATTATTTTGGGTTTGTCATTGAGCATGACGTTTTGGCAAGGCGTTTGTATGGTGACGATTGGCTCTTTAGCTTGCTGGTGGGTAACCAGAGACAAAAAGCCGACGGTTACGGCGTCGGCTTCTAAAAAGGTTCAATCAGAGTCTTAGTTAACCAGAGGTTGATGGGTTAATTCTTGTTTTTTTTTAACTCTCGATTCTTAACTCTCGATTCTTAACTCTCGATTCTTAACTCGCGATATTGAGATTCAATTGGAGCTCATAAGGCATCTTCGATAAGCGTCGCTTAAGTTGGCGGCGCGTACGTTCAATATCATCAACCGCAATTGCATCTTGGTCATTGGTATGAATATCAACGTTGATTCTTAGCTCAGGACCAACCTTAGTCACGCCCATTAGCTCTAAATCTTGATCCGCTTCTTTGTCTACCGCGACAACGTTCTTATCTACCGCATCACAAATATCTTTGTTTGCCGACATCATAAGCAGTTCGCGCATCGCCTCACGTAACATGTCGAAAGGCACTTTGATGAAGTAGAAAGACATTAGCAACATCATCATTGGGTCGGCATACACTGCGTATTCTGCAAGCGGAGAAAAAGTAATTAACCAAGCCGCTACGAAACCCGCGGTTACCGCTACACTCAGTAGCGTATCCATTTGCCACTGTTTAGACTCAGCCTGAATCAGACCTGAAGAAATACGTTTACTCTTATTCGCGATGTACCACCAAGCGTAACCACAACCCAGTACGTTGAAAATACCAAACAGAGTTGCGATAGAAGCATCAACTTCACGGCCACCCGTCATTAGGGCACCAATCGCAGAGTAAAGTGAATAACCAACCACAAGAAGAATCACAACGGCTTTAATCGCAATCACAATCGGCTCGATGATAGCTCGACCGAACGGGAACTCTCTATCTGAAGGGCGGTTAATGTATTTTGAAGCAGCTAGTGACAATAAAGTTAACAGTAAGCTGATAAGAGAATAGACACCGTCAAACACTATGACCAGAGAGCCAACGAGAAGACCCAACACCAATCCGCCAATTGCGAAGCCTGATGCTAAAAGGGCTGAGAACAATAGTACTCGATTTTCGTTTTGGCTTTTCCTGTCACACATAATATTTTCCAGATGTTTTTGATAACTTCATTGTTCTAATAATGAGCTAACTTTACAAACTTTATCTGATGATGTTTATATGTCTTATTTAATTCGAACATATAAATCAATAAAATTCAGTGACTTAAGATCAGGGTGTGGTGTCAATAAAGTTGACGTTGAGTGTTTTTGGTGATGGCGTGCAACTGAAATAGGATCGTTTATGATTAATAAAACACATTAGTCGCTAAGGTCTTATTGGTCTTCTAGATTTGACTGCGACTGCGACTGCGACTGCGACTGCGATGGACAAGGAGTGAATCAATATGAAGTTTGACGATATCAGTGATAATGAGTTGTGGGCGATTGCTAACCCGATCATGGATAATCTGATGGATGGTTCAACTAAGGTTGATCATGAACAGCACTGTCGAGATTTTACTCAAAGGATGAAAGACATTGTTACGCCAGAATATTTAGAAAAGGTGTGTCACCATTATCAGCACAGTAATGGCTTTTTTGCTGAGCGTGAGCAAGTTGCTTTATTTAGACGTTCAGACTCCATCGCCTTTGTGTGGAAACAAGCTTACACCATCGCCAAAGGTGAGTTTGTCGCTGAAATGGTATTGGTTGAAGAAGACGGACGCTATTTAGTGGATCACGTGATGGTCTTTTAGGAGTAGTGCTGTTTGTGGTTTTTCCCTTTGTTATCGACGATAAGCAATAAGCGCGAGCTAGAAATCAAACAAATAATCACTAAGCTGGTCGGCCAACCAATTCATTCCTGGGTGCTCTGCCATGCCAGCCGCGGTAAACATACAGTAGTCTTCTTGTGTTAAACCGTAGGTGTGTTTGATCACGGCAAGCTCTTGTTCACGCAGTAAATGGCGAATCAATGGCTCAGGCATTACGCCCCATGCTTCTTCACGTAGAATCGTATCCAACATAAAGTCGAAGCTAGAGAAGCCAATGTAACGACGCGAGAAGGGCTCAAGCTCAGGATTATCCTTTTCATTAAGATAAACCATGGTTGCTTGCATCGAATTTCTCAGTACTTCATCAGACACTCGTCGCATCGCACTCAAATCATGTCCTTTCTTACATACAGACATCATTCGAATCTTACCAAGCGGGTTGTAGATAATTCTTGGGTCATCGACGCGTTCGTAATCGACACCAAATGCGAAGTCGACTTGCTGAGTTTCAACTAGGTTAGCTAAGTCACCGCTCGATGCGAGAACGAAGTTGAATGAGGTAGAAGGGTACTTGTTATTTAAGGCGTGAGATAAGTCCTGCCACATTTCATCGGGTAGGGAGTCATCTCGTGCTATCCAAATTTCTGCGTTGAATTCGCCCGAAACATGCAAGCAGGTTTGTTTAATACGCGCGGCTGTCACCAACATGCCTTCGCAATCTTTGTAAATCGCTTTACCCGCTTCTGAAAGCTCAACGTGGTTTCCGCTGCGGACGAACAGCTCGACATCTAACTCTTTTTCCAAGGCTTTAATCGACATGCTGAGTTTGGTTCGGTTGCATTCTAACTGGCGTGCAGCTTCAGAAACTGATCCTAAATCAGCTACGGAACAAAAGGCTTGGACTTGAGAAAGGTTCATTTCATTTCCATATTGAGCGGGGGTTGGTGCATATTATCTGAATATTGTGCTGACTATCTTAGAAATAGTCCATCTTTGCATGATAAATCTATGACGAATTGACTAATTTGGTTTACTCTGGGGAAGTTCCGAACCTACAAGAAGTAAAGATGGAGGCCATGATGGCGAAACAATGGGACGAATACGCCGTTGATTGGGATAAAGATCCCGCAACTGCAGTATTCGCACAATCCGTATTTGACCAGTTAACACAGCTCGTTGATTTAAACGGAACCCGTGTCCTTGATTTTGGTTGTGGTACAGGACTACTCAGCCAGAAAATATCTCCTTTAGCAAAAGAGATCATCGCACTTGATATCTCTGAAGGGATGATTGAAGAGTTAGATAAGAAAGAGTTACCTAACGTTGAACCGGTAGTTGATATTTTATCGCGCGGACTTGCAGCGCAGCATCCAGCATTTAGAAACCAGTTTGACCTAGTGGTAGCCTCTTCGGTGTGTGGTTTTATCCCGAACCTACAAGACACAGTCAGTCTGATTTACACGCTGCTTGAAAACGACGGCACGTTTGTACACTGGGATTGGTACTTGGAAAGCGACAATGAAGACTACGGTGTAAGCCAACAGCGCTCAGAAAATGTATTGAGTGCAGCGGGCTTTGCAGTCGTTGAAGTCTCCACACCGTTCTCGATTGACACTCCACAAGGAGAGTTAAAGGTATTAATGGGTGTTGGACGTAAACAAGCGCTTCCAGATCTGTAATCGTGTGTATGCCTTGAGCTAGCATTCAGAATGCTCATTTAAACTACTAAACCCACATTAACGACTCTACCGTCAGTTATGTGGGTTTTCTCTTTTTGGCGCTATCGTTTTAAACAGAACGAATTAGCGCTTTCTCATTTCTTCACTACTAACTCTGGTTTCTCTATTTCTCTATTTCTCTATTTCTCTGTTTCTCATCTCGCTCATAGAAAACTCAACACCGCTAATTTACAAATTATTTATTTCCATTTTGGAAATGTAGTCTTGCATACATTTCATTAGTGGAAATATAACGGTGAGATATAAAATAAGCCCATAACAACACTAAGGGTTTAATCATGAGCCACCAATCTGCGTCATCTACTTCTTCACCACTTTCAGAGCAACAACAACGCTTTAGCAATATCATTTCAGATGCCAACCTGTCACCAAAACAGAAGTCGAGCTATCTTGCCTTAGAAGCTGAAGCCAGCTTACCGTATATGCCGGTAAGCAAAGAAGTAGAGCAAGCCTTACAACAAGGTGTGCTGTGTGACATGTTTGAAGGGCACGCCCCATTTAAGCCGCGCTATGTACTTCCAGATTATTCTAAATACTTACATCAAGGCTCAGAGTATTTAGAGCTTAGCGCGGCAACCAACTTCGATGAAGCATTGAACATGCTTACCATCCTTTACCACCATGTTCCGTCTGTCACTTCAATTCCGGTTTACCTAGGTCAGTTGGATGATGTGTTGATGCCTTTCGTGGGCGACTTAACAGAAGAGCAGGTATACCAAAAGATTAAGCTGTTCTGGATCATGTTGGATCGCACACTGCCAGACGCCTTTATGCATGTGAATATCGGCCCGACAGACAACATTATCTGCCGTACGATTCTACGTGTAGACGCTGAATTGAAGCAGATCGCGCCAAACTTAACCTTTATGTACGACCCAGCCGTGACACCTGATGATCTACTTCGTCATGCGGCGAGCAACATCTGTGAATGCAGTAAACCACATATTGCAAACTATCCAGCGCATGCCGAGGCTTACGGCGATAAGCGTTTTGGTATTGTGAGCTGCTATAACTCTCTGCCATTAGCGGGTGGTTCAAACACCTTGGTGCGTATGAACCTAAAGCAAGTGGCGTTGAAGTCTGAGGACAGTGCTGATTTCTTACAACAAGTACTGCCGAACTACAGTGGCATCATGGTTGAGTTGATGAACGTTCGAAGCCGCTTCTTGCATGAAGAGTCTAACTTCTTCGAAGGCTTCTTAACCAAAGAAGGTTTGATCGAAGAGGATCGCTTTGCGCCAATGTTTGGTATTTACGGCATGGCGGAAGCAGTCAACATCTTGTTGGAGAAAGAAGGTCAAGCAGGGCGTTATGGTCACGATGAACTGGCGAATCAGCTTGGTCATCGTATCTCTGAAAAGCTGGCTGAGATCGTTGAACGCTCTGAAGTGAAATATGGATTAGAAGGTAAAGCTCTGCTGCATGCTCAAGGCGGTATTAGCTTAGATGAAGATGTGACGCCGGGTGTCCGTATTCCTTATGGTACCGAACCGGATCCTGTCTCTTACGTTCGTGCAACCGCGGGTCACCATAAGTTCTACACCTCGGGCATCAGTGACATTCTGACCATCGACGAAACAGTGAAATCTAACCCTGAAGCGATGTTTAACCTGTGTAAAGGCGCGATTCAAGCGGGTTACCGAGAGTTCACGGCTAACGTTGCATCAAATGATTTGGTTCGTGTCACGGGTTACATGATTAAGCTATCTGACATTGCCAAATATGACGAGCAAGGCTCACGCACCAATACCACCTTTTTAGGTGCCGAAGCTGCGAAGAACACGGGCATATTAGAGCGTAAACCACGCGTGGCGAGTTTAGAGATGTCGCCGACATACGAATAGCTTTAACGTGCGTGCGTTATGTGTATGGTGCGTTTCGAATACGAACAATGTGAATTATGAAAATTTCTGATCTAACAACTCAAATGGCTAGGGTTAAAAATAATAAGACAGAAAAACAAGCGAAGGTCAGCCGTGTGCTGACCTTTTCTTGTGTTGATGGACCGGGAAATCGCCTAGTGCTGTTTCTACAAGGGTGCAATTTCGATTGTATAACCTGCCATAACCCACACACTATTAATCACTGTAACCATTGCGGAGATTGTGTGAGTGGCTGTCCAAGCCGTGCTTTAAGCATGGTTGATGGCAAAGTGAAGTGGGACCCAGCAGCTTGCACCAACTGCGATAAGTGCATTGATATCTGCGACCATAAGTCGAGCCCCAAAATTACCACAATGACGGTCTCAGAGGTTCTGGAGCTTGTCAGGCATAATCAGTTTTTCTTGAGTGGCATTACCGTTTCTGGCGGTGAAGCGACCATGCAGTTGCCGTTTATCATAGAGCTGTTTCAAGCGATTAAACGTGATCCACAGTTAGCGCATCTCACGTGTTTTATTGATAGTAATGGTTCGCTGTCACTTCAAGGGTGGGACAAGGTGTTGCCTTATCTTGATGGCGCGATGATTGACCTAAAATCATGGCAATCGGAAACACATCAATGGTTAGTGGGTAGAGGTAATCATAGGGTGTTTGAAACCGTTAACTACTTAGCAGATAAAGGAAAACTGCACGAAGTTAGGTTGCTACATATCCCAAATAAAAGCGATCTTGAGGACGAAATTGAACAAGTGGGGCGTTACTTGAAGACTCTACCAAGTGATGTTCGAATTCGACTCAATGCGTTTCAGCATCATGGTGTCATTGGCGACGCGTTAGATTGGCCGAAATGCACCGAAAAACAGATGCAGAGCTTTCACGATAAGCTCTACACCATAGTTCAAAGACCGATGCAAACTCCTGAGGTTTATACCTAGTCTTTAGATTTCTTAGGCGGTCAATCAGGCTTCTAAGAACGTTAACTTTCTAAAGATATTAAGTCTCTAAAAATATTAAGCTTCTAAAAATAGGTCACACAACCATTTGATCGCTTGATCATTCATGTTGGGTTTATTCCACACCAAGCTGTACGCCACCTTACCGTAATCAAAAGGCAAGGGCTTGCTCACTAAGCCCTGAGCTTGTTTAGCATGCTCAGCCCACTGTTTAGAGCAAGTGAACAGGAAAGGTGTGTGGTGACACAACACAGCCGCAGCGCCGAAGTCCGCGACCGATATTGCCATCTCTCTTGGTTGGTGGCATTGAACCAAGTTTTGTTCAAAGTAAGGCTGAGACAGTTCGTTATCTAAAATCCCAATGTGCTTGTAATCTAAGTAGCCTTCTACCGTCAGTTCTTGCTGAGCGAGAGGGTGGTGTGCGCCCATCAAACAAACCATTTCATCTGGAAGAATTGTTTCCCAAACCAGCTCTTTGTTATCGGTCGGCGGCTGAGATATATCATGAGGCAACAAGATCAAATTGACCTTGCCACTGAGTAAAGCATCGAAGCCGAGCTGTTGTTTCGAATAGATGTTGAGCTTCGCGTTTGGCGCCAGTTCAGTAGTGATTTTACTTATCTTAGAGGCAAATACTTCGAAGGTACTTTCACGCATCGAAAGTGAAAAACTGCCTTGGTACTCTTGAGGGGTAAAACACTTTTGATGAAGCAGTCCATTCATGCTTGAAAGAATTGCGTGAACAGTGGGCGCTATCTTCAGAGCAAAGGGAGTCGGGATAAGCTTGGTACCATCTCGATAGAAAAGCTCATCATTCAGGATGTCACGCAACTGAGACAGGGTTTTGCTTACACTCGAAGGGCTGACACAGAGTTGCTCTGAGGTCTGAGTGACGCTGTGGGTGTTCAGCATAATATGAAGCGCAGTGAGGTGCTTAAGGCTCACCCTAGATAAGTGTAAGTAATCCATTTATGACTCACGCATTCAGATTGGCTTGTGATTTTGCATGAACGACAAAATCGAACAAGCCAAATTGGATAAAGGTTATTTACGAGCTAGCTTATGGTGCGCTCGTGAAAAGTGGCCTGCGCAAAATGCGCCCACAATCGATAGTTCACCCGCTAAACACAGTGCAGCACAAACTTCAGCTAGGGCTTGTGATTTACCGTTACCATGCAGCCCAAGTAAATCTAAACAGGCTTTTTGACTTGGCAAGCCAGTACCACCGCCGACAGTCCCAACCATTAAGTTAGGCAGTGTCACGCTAGCGTATAAACCGCCTTCTTTGTTGAGTTCCATACGCGTCATACCAATCGCTGACTCGGCGACACAGGCCGCGTCTTGGCCACAAGCGATGTAAAGTGCCGCCAGTGCATTCGCATAATGGGCGTTGATACCGATAGTGCCGCTCAAAGCGCCACCGACTGTGGTCATTTGGCCAAACTGGACCATCTTCTCTGGTGTCGTGTGTAGGTACTTCGCGACAAGCTCTGCAGGGATATTAACCTCAGCAGTTACCTTTTTGCCACGAACGCTGCGCAAGGTTTGGGTATTGGCTTTCTTATCGCCTGACAAGTTGCCATCAAGGAAAGCATGGTCAGGCTTAACTGGCGTATTTTCGATGATGTACTCAAACACGGCATTGGTTGCGATGGTCACCATATTCTGACCAGAAGCGTCTCCGGTTAGAAATTCGAACACCAAGTAAACATGGTTACCTTCGATGTTGATATTAATGTCGGTCAGCTTGCCGTGTGATGTTGTTGATTCTGCCAAGCTCTTGAACTGGTCATACTGAGTCACAGCCCAAGCCACAAACTGTCCGGCTTCAACTAATCCTTGAAATGCAAAGCCAGGAGTACGTGTTACGCCTTCATTGAGCAACATAGCACTTGCGCCACCACAAGCCGTAATCAGCTTAGAACCACGGTTATAAGACGCGACAAGCGCAGCTTCTGTGGTCGCGAGTGGTACGAGGTAATCGCCCGTAGCAAATAGGCCATTGACTCTTAAAGGGCCAGATATTCCCACAGGGACTTTAACGGTGCCAATAAAGTGCTCAATGTTTTTCTCATAAGCTTGGAACTGACTTTGTGTATGAGGGTCGAGCAGTTCTTGCTGTGAATCTGCATTATCGAGCGCTGTCCAGCGACGTGTGAGATTCTTTTCTGTCAGGTAGGGGCTAGGTGTCAGCTTATTTACTGGCTTTTCAAAATGAGGCTGAAGCTTTTTTTCTAATTCGTCTGCGGAGATGTCGCCTCCTAAAATAGAAACATAGTCACGGCGATGCAGATTTAGTTTTGGCATAAATAGTATGAAGTAAAGTTTGTGCAGCAAATTGGTTTGCGCTGATTCTACCGAGTAATAAACCAGAAACAAGCGCCTGATATAATGAGTTACAGTTTGTGTGGTTGTTGAAGCAAAAAGCAGCGAAGTTTCGCGAAATATAGGCTGTATTTGAGCGAAATTTAGATATGAATGTCGAGAAGGCTACCGATGACTTCGTTTTGACGATCAACCACACTTGCACCAACGCGGTTATAACTTGCGCTTTGTGTCAGTTTAATCAAGGAATCGGTTGAAGATGAAGCAGGTTCAGGTTCTTTGTCTTTAAAGGAAATGGCTTGTTCAGGCTCTATTTGATTAAAGCTGAGATCGCTAGCTTCGAAAGTGTCGTCGGATTCTAGAGCGTGTTTGGAGGCTTGGTTGAGCTCGATTGCGGCTTCTTCAGCCATGTTGGTGGATTGCTGAATAATGGCGTAACCAGATTGAATACCAGATATCGACATATCAGAACCTTTTATTGACGTATGGAATGAGTCTAGGCGGACGATATTTTGAGCGCAATGGTGAACAGATGAAATTTACGGTGAAAATGTGAACTTAAGCTAAAATAGTGATGTCTGTCTATTAACTGAACAGGTCATTTAGCGCGTTTAATTCTTCATCAGTAAGCAAAGAAGGCTTCTCTGTTTCGAGGTTGCCGTCGATCTCACTCTGAAGTGCTTTTAATTGTTGTGGGCTAAGAAGCTGTATTTGCTGCTTAAATGCTTCAAATTGCTGTGTATTCATAGTGTGACCTTTGTTCAAATCCATATGCTCTTTAGAGCATAGTCTACTGATTCAGGAAATCAAACAAGATTAAGTGAATTTTAAATGATGTTTGAAGTTTCTTGAAACTAAGACAACTATAAATTCCTGTGGTCGTTTTTTGTCCGAGAAATGTTAGGAAAAGTTAAGGCTTGGTCAATCAAAGCCAGAAAATTCCTACAATGTAAAAACACCTTCAACCCTTGTGGCACAAGGGTAGGTAAGTAATTTCTCTACCCAATTAGGGGTATGGGTAAAGCAATGTATAAATATTTGTGATGATCAAAAGATAAGCAATTGGCGTTATCTTTTTGTTTTTACGGTATTTTGTTTGTTGCTCAAGAAGCTTCTGTTTCAAACGACTTGTCGATCTTAACCTTAACTGCAAACTTGGTCGCTAAGGTATGCAGTTCTGGAAGCATTCGATAGATCAAATGGAGCTGTTGTAGAACCATTTTGACAGAATTCTCATCTTCTTCTCGCCATTCACTCAAACGTTTATCCAGCTCCGGGTCATAAGCGTTTTTCACTTCACAATGCTCTTTATGAGAATAGAGTTGATCATTTAGAGCGTCGAGATGCTGGTGGATTACTCTGTGCGCATCTAGCACCAGTTTGTGTGTCGCTTCATCATCAATACGCGTTCTGTGAGCACCCAGAGCCGAGATATAGCTAAGTAGAGCATGATTGAGTGTTAAGAATCGGAAGCTCTCATCTTCAGAGGTGCGGTACTTACCCGGTTCAACCAACATGCTACTGATCGCGGCAGTCAGGTTTGCATCATTATTATGCGCACTACGTCGAGCGATACGATAGTTTAGGCTATCTTTCTTACCGACACGGTATTGGCCGATGATCTGAGCGAGATAGTTCTTATTGGAATCGAGCGCATTCGCCATCACTTTGTGCAGTCGCTTCGACTGCCAATCAGGTAACACATAAATGACAGCAAGCACGGCGAGAGCACAACCAATAAAGGTATCCGCTAACCTTGGCAATACTACCGCGTAGCCTTCACCTAATTGGTTAAAGCAGAAGAGCACAAGCAGTGTGATAAAGCCGGTCGCAAACCCGTAGTTATTGATTCGAAACGCAAAGAACATCACGCCACTGATCACAATGAACACTAATTGGCTCTCTTGCGACGGGAAGAAAGTCAGTAACGGTACTCCGATCAATAAGCCTGCGACCGTGCCAATGACACGCGCCGTCAGTTTTTGACGGGTTGCACTGTAGTTTGGCTGACACACAAACAGTGTCGTCAGTAGAATCCAATAACCTCGTTCGATATCAAAACCCTGGATAATCCCGTAGCCCAGCGTCAAAGTGATCGCCATGCGAATCGCGTGGCGGAATAGCATAGAATCGGTGTGCAAGTTAGCTTTGATCTTGTGCCACATTGCCGTCAAAGTATGAGGGTTGGTATCGTTCAATACACCTTCTTCAATCTTCTCTGCATCTGGGTTGCTGATATTCGAGAGCTGTTTTTCGACGGTTGCTAGGTTATTGAATAAGTAATCCAACTGGTTCAGCAGTGATTTCCATTTAGGATTATTCTGTTGGTGCAGATGATTGAGCGAAGACATCAGCTCATCGAGTGCCAATACAGACTTGTCACCATGCTGGTATTCAGCGCCAACTTTCAACGAGCTCGCCACTTCTTTACACGCAGTGGCCTGCGCTTCCAGTAGATACTTAAATCGAAACAACACGTCAGAGCGTTCAAAGTGTTTTGCTAGCTCTTGATAACGATAATGGCTTGAGCTTACGCGTTCATGAATATCTTGTGCGATAAAGTAGGTGTTAAGAAATCGGTCACTAGGGCCGTCAATGTGTCCGCGCTTAGAGCGGTTAAGTAGCGTCGCCTTACACATGTTGAGTGCGTTAACGGTACTCGCGTTGAGTTTGGCTTCAATGATTCGGTGTGGCTGGGGAATCAAGTCTGAAACGGGGTAGAAGAGTTCCGCTTTTGAATCGATGTAGTTACCGATTTGATCGAATACCGTGGCTAAGTTTTGCTGCACGGGTTGCATTGGCCACACTATCTGCCAAATCATCGACATGAAGTAGTACCAAGCGGCGCCAGTTAACAGTAGAAGCGGTTGAAACCAAAGGTTGGTGCTCTCGTGTGCACCAAGCATGGTATAGATGGCAACCAAGAGAGAACCAAACGCGATACTCGCGTATTTAGGGCCAATTGCCCCGAGAATGATAAAAAAGAAGGTTGAAACAAAAAGCCCTATCGCGAACAGCCAAGGCGTATCGAAGAGAAGCTCAATAGAGAAAGCCGCAACGGCGAAACAGATAAAGGTCAGCGTGAGTGCTTTCAAGCGCCCGGTAAAGCTGTCATCACTTTCCGCAAGAGCCGCAGCAATAACGCCTAAGATCAAAGGCGTGATCAGTGTGTTTTGTCCATAATACCAAGCAGGCACCACCACGCCGAGCAGAGTGATGAGAATTAATACGCTGTAATTTATGGTTTTATTCGCCCAATAGAGGCGTAATTTGGCTGAAAAGTCCACAGTCGCTCACTTGACACACTAAAAACCATAATCCTAACAGAAATCAAGCACAAGAATTTGATACTTATCCATAATTGCCCGTAGGTGGTCATGAAAGCGTCGATAAGATATGAGATATTATTAATTCTCATTGCATCATGATATAAATTCAATATTCCCAATTAAGAGCACACTCCAATGCAGCTAAGCGCTAACAAGACTGCACAGTTTTTTATTCAAAATGAATATCATCAGGTTGAACTTGATGGTCCACGCTTGCTGTTATCTTCAGTAGGCAGTGAAGAGCGTATCCCATTTACTATTTGGAGTGGCAAGATCGCGATAAAGCGCGGATTGTTCTGGGGATCGCTACAATTTTTTGCTAATCAACAAGATGGAACACAGCGCAGTTGGTTAGTACAAGGCTTACCTTGGGATCAATGCCGTCAATTTGCACGCGCGTCAGTTAGTGCTTATCAGAAGTGGCACGACACTCAATGTGAACAATTGGCTGAACACGTACCTCAGTGGGAAGCTGAATTAACACGTCTTGAGCAATTACCAGCCTTTCTACCGCATTCTAAGGTCAACACTTGGGTTGATATGGTCAACTCAGGCTTAGAGAGTATGACAATGACGCTAGAAGAGGCCGCACAACGCATGCCAAACCGCATCGCAAGAATGCAGCCATGGTTATCTGAAACGGAAATCAAGCAAGCTGAAAGAAACCAGCAATGGCTAGAGACCGAGCGAAAAAACTGGGAAGTGTTGTTTGCGCAATGTGAGTCGTCACCACTGAACTTATCGCAGCAATATGCGGTGTTGATGAATGATGATCACAACCTTATTTTAGCGGGTGCAGGCTCGGGTAAAACCAGTGTTCTAACGGCTCGCGTCGCGTATTTACTGCAAAGCCATCAAGCTCAAGCTGAAGAGTTGCTATTACTCGCTTTTGGTCGTGAAGCGGCAGAAGAGATGAAGCAACGTCTCGACAGCAAAATTGGTTTATCAGCAGAGAAGGTGCAAGTCAGCACTTTCCACCAGTTGGGTTTAAAGATACTGAATCAAGTTGAACATGAACGTGTGGTTATTTCTCCTTTAGCGCTCGATGACAACCAACGCCAAGCATGGTGCATTGATTGGTTGAAGAAGCACTGGATGACACCGACCAACTTTAAACGTTGGCAAAAGCATTTGTCTAAATGGCCAATCGCTTATTTAACCGGTGACGATGAGCTTGGTAGCCACGTTTCAAACCTCAAATTGATCGGTTGGCTTGAAAAGCAGCTAGAACAGTTGAATGCGTCGGGCTTAACGAAAAAAGAAGTACAGCAACAGCTGATTGATCATCGAGACTATACGCGCCTCAACAGCGAACTGTCACTGTGTTGGCCATGTGTAACCGCGTGGCAAAAGGAGCTGAAAGAACAGAATCATATCGACTTCTCAATCATGATCAGCCGAGCGACTCAGTATGTCGAGAAGGGCAAGTTTATCTCACCTTGGAAGTTCATCATGATCGATGAATACCAAGATATCTCACCTGATCGTCTTGCCTTGGTTGAAGCACTGTGTAATCAGTCTAAAGCCGAGCATCAAGCCTCTATTTTTGCAGTAGGCGATGACTGGCAGTCGATTTACCAGTTTGCAGGTGCGGATGTGGATTTGACCACGGGCTTTAAGGATCGTTTTGAAAGTTCGACCATTCATCACCTAGATACGACTTACCGCTTTAACAATCAGTTAGGTGCGGTGGCTAATCGCTTTGTACAAGAAAACCCAATTCAGATTCCGAAAGAACTGAACAGCTTCAAGCAACAGAAGCAGAAGGCGGTGTACAGTGCGCCAAGTAAAGAAGTTGAGAAGATTCTTGATCAACTGAACCGTCAATCCAAAGGCAAAACCAATAAATTGGTGCTGCTACTTGGACGTAATCATTACCACAAGCCAGAGTTGTTGGAAGACTGGAAGAAGATCTTCACTTCCATTGATATCAAGTTCATGACTTGCCACGGCAGTAAAGGTAAAGAGGCGGACTTTGTCATTATTCTTTGTGTTGACGAAGGACAGTTCCCGACCAAGAAGAAACAGCTGCATATTGATGGCGCATTGACTGAATCATCAGACGCGTTCCCTTATGCTGAAGAGCGTCGTTTATTCTATGTAGCAATGACGCGGGCAAAAGAGAAAGTATGGATCACGCACAGTGGCGACGGCTCTGGCTTTGTGCAGGAGCTGCATGGTTCTGATTACCCAGTTGTTCGTAAAAAGTGATGTTACTTGACTTGATTGTCTAAGATTAGATCTTCAATCCCTGCCCCAATATCACAAGTCAGACGCATAAAGCATAAGGAATTTGCTATGGAACACGGCTCTATTAACTACATTGAATTTGCTGCGAAAGACATCTCAGCAACTAAGGCGTTTTTCAGCCAAGTGTTTGGTTGGAGCTTTGAAGACTATGGCCCTGAGTATTCTGCTTTTGAAGGCAAAGGCTTAATGGGCGGCTTCTATTTGGCGGATCTGGCGTCGAATACGGATAATGGCGCGGCACTGATGGTTTTCTATAGCCAAGATCTTGAGCAAACTGAGCGCGATGTGATTGATGCTGGTGGTCAGATAAACCGTGAGATCTTTAGCTTTCCCGGTGGCAGACGTTTCCATTTCAGAGAGCCAAGTGGCAACGAGATGGCAGTGTGGAGTGATAAGTAGAGACTCACTACACTGTTTATGATTGAACTGTTTAATGTCTGAAACGAGACATAAAAAAGCCTGCGATAAAATGCAGGCTTTTTAGTCTGTTCAGTAGAGATCACATTTAACGTGCGATTACGTGCGCTCTGCTAGATACGCTTCGTAGTCTGGGATTTCGATGATTACTTCTTCTTCAAGCAATGAAGAGTTAAACAGGAAGTTAGCGGTAGCGCGGTTAGTTGCCACAGGAATGTTCCAAACACTTGCGATACGAAGCAGTGCTTTTACGTCTGGGTCGTGTGGTACAGCATTAAGCGGATCCCAGAAGAAAATCAGCATATCGATTTTGCCTTCAGAGATAAGCGCGCCAAGTTGTTGGTCGCCGCCCATTGGGCCGCTGATCATGCTCTTGATTGCTAAGCCTGTCTCTTTACTGAGTAGAGAACCAGTCGTGCCCGTTGCGTAAAGGAAGTGCTTTTGTAGTTTTTCTTTGTTCTCTTTGACCCATCTTAGTAGCTCAGGTTTGAAGTGGTCATGAGCGACCAAAGCGATATGCTTGTGTGTTGGCATAGTGCGCGTTGTTTTTTGCATGAATGTTCCCTAAATTGTTGTTTCGTTTTTATTGTTTTGAGTTCTTCAGTCAATATAGCACTATGGATTCACACTGAATACCGGACGAAACTCAGAAGGTGACAATGAGTCGGCGATAATTTGATCTTTGAGAGTTGCAGGTGTCAGCGCTTCGATAATCGGTGCGCTGTGTTGCTCGTAAGGTTGACCGCGTAAGTAACTCGTGGCTTGTTTTACCGACAAGCGACCTTGCTCAACCATTTTATCTGTTGGCGCAAAAAGTACCTTGTTACGGAGTAAACCACGGTAGGTTCCGTGACTTAGGTAACTTGAGATTAACCCAATATCTTCGGTTTTATCGGCCGCTCGTAGCTCACTGATCGCTGCTTCAATCGCGACGGCACTTCCGACTATATATTGGATATCAGGTTCTTCTATCACCTGCTGTACTAGATTTCTTTGAAGTTCTTTATCGTTATCTGCCCAATAGCTGATCGCAATTTTGATATCACTCGACTTGATCGCATCATAAAACCCCAGTGCTACAGGCTTAGTGCCGCCACTCGCTTGTGGGCCAAGTAACAGGGCGATAGGTGTTTCGCCTGATCCTTTCGGGTGTCGTTTCGACAAAAAATCTCCGACTTGGTATCCCATTTGGTACCAATCGACACCGACCGTACCTTTTAATACCTTCTGTTGTTCTTCATTGACGGTTAACTCATTTACCGTAGCAAACACAGGCGTCGAGCCAACCCAATCGCTGAGATTGTCATGATACGCATCGGGTGAAACCGTACCTAAAATAATGGCATCGGCTCCCCATTGCGTGCAAAGCACCAGTTGCGAGGCTTGTTTGGCCACGTTGGGGTAACCGCCAGCTTCCAATACTCTTAGCTCAACTTGCTGCTTTTCTGCTTCAGAGATCATTCCATAGTTTACCGACAACCAATAAGAGTCTTTGAGGTGCGGATAAATGGCACAGATTTTCTCTTTTTGTGATGTGGCATTGGCGGGCTTTATTGGGCTCAAAGGCTCACTAGCACCTGCGACAGTAGTCACTGAGGCCAGTAGTGAGAGAAGAATTATTGAAGCGAAAGGTCTAGATAGCATGAATTGCCGTTTTATTGGTTTTAGATAAGAAACACTGCAAAATATAGCGTATTCTGCATGGGTAAAGAAGAACGTTTTAAGGTTTAGAGTTTATGTTGTTAGCTTCAGCGAGTATTGGACGCAAGCTGCTGGCCTCATTCTTAGTGATGGCACTGTTGGTTCTATTGTCTGCATTGATCGGTGTTTCTGGTTTTAGCTTTGTAGCCAAAACGGAAAGAAACGTCGTTGATTCGGCGCTTCCTGCCATGATCGAAGCTCGTCAGGTTTCTGAGTTGAGTAACCGTATTATTTCGTCAGTACAAACACTTTCTAATGCGAGAAACGAGGCCGAAAGAAAAGAGGCTGGCACCGTACTGTTTGACCAACTTGAGTCGCTTCTTCAACATATCAAAGAGCTTGGTGTCGACAGTTTCGATTCTCAGCTCCTCAATAAACTCGAAAACAATGTTCAAAGCGTTATTAACACACTGGCTGAGTTGGGTGTGTCGGTTGAGCGTAAGCTTTGGTTAAGCAAAGAGTTGTCGTCTCGTGTCGAAGAGATGCGCCTATTGGCCGAAGAGCTAGAGCAGTTGACGCGAACCCAAGTTTTGAACACGGCTACCATTGCGGTTGCTAACGTCACGCATATCTATGACCTGCTAGAAACCAAAGAAACGGATAAAGCCTACCAAGCCTTAGATGCGCTTGTAGAGGTTGACCTTGATTTGTCTGAGCGCCTACACGAATTGCATTTGCTGGCGTTCAAAATGCTTAACCAAATTGAAGAAACGCAAACCGTTACCAACGTAGAGCGTATTCATCAAATCCAATCAGAATTTGAATCCAACCTAAGAATCATGGCGCGCCGCGTTAAAGCGGTCGAAGATCCTACTCGTTCAGCGCAGATGTCTCAGCTTCTAGAAGAGCTCAGAAAACGCCAAGTCGTGTTCGATATTTCATTAGAACAATATGAGAACACCAAAAAGTCAGAGTTTCTGATGCAAAATACGTTGGAGCTGTTCTCTCAGCTGAATACAACGGTTAACCAACTGGTTGATGATTCAAACCGCAGTACCAAAAAAGCGGTTGATGAGCTGACCAGCACGTTGAATTTGGCGCAATGGTCACTGTCTGTGATTTCGGTTATTGGTTTGGTTATCGTTGCATTTATCGTGTGGCGAGTGGTGTATATCTCGGTTGTTAAACGTCTTACTGAATACTCATCGGCCTTGATGTCTATCGCACAAGGTCGCCTGAATATTGATATCTCGGTAAAGGGGAATGATGAGCTGGCTCATATGGGCGAGGCGATCATCACTGCCAGAAACACCGCGCAGGCGCTACAAGTGGTTGCGGTGGGTGAAGCAAAGGCGAAACGCGAACTTGAAGAGCACAAAGAACACTTAGAAGAGTTGGTCACAGACCGAACCTACCAGCTGCAAAAGACCAATGAGAAGCTGAACATTGAGGTAGGGAACCACGCTAAGGCTCGTAACGCCGCAGAACAAGCAAGCCGAGCGAAATCCGCTTTCCTTGCGACCATGAGTCATGAAATACGAACGCCGATGAACGGTGTATTAGGTACTGCAAGATTGCTCAAAGATACCGGGTTAGACCCGCTGCAATCCGGCTATGCAGACATCATTAACCGCAGCGGTAAGAACCTACTCGCGATTTTGAATGACGTGTTGGATTACTCAAAGATTGAAGCGGGGCATTTAGAAATACGCACGGCGTCGTTTGACCTTCATCAGATGGTTCAAGACACCTACCAATTGATGGAAGGACGCGCCGCTGAGAAGAAGCTGAACTTTGATTTCCATATTGAAAGTGATGTGCAACGCTATTGGCGTGGTGACGTAACGCGAATCAGCCAAATCTTGAATAACTTGGTCGGCAACGCGATTAAGTTTACGGAAAGTGGCTCGGTCGATATCTTTATCAGTTTAGATATCGAAGATGAAAATCGAGTGATGTTTGAAGTGTCAGATACCGGTGTCGGCATTGACGCTAGCGAACAAGCTTGCCTGTTTGATGCCTTTACCCAAACCGATAGCGGTCGCAACAAAACCGGCGGCACAGGGCTTGGATTAGCGATCAGTAAAAGTATCATGTTGGCAATGAACGGGGATATTGGCGTTCATTCTGAAGAAGGCGAGGGTAGCCAGTTCTGGTTCTCACTGCCACTTGAAGCCGGTGAGAAGATAGAAACGAAAGTACCGGTCATTGAAGCGTGTATTCGAGCTAAAGTACTTCTGATTGAAGATAACCCCGTAAACTGCATCGTTGCTGAAGGCTTCTTGCATAACTTGGGGCACGAGGTTGTGATTGCGACAACCGGACAAGAAGCGAGAGCCATATTCAGTGAGCAAGAGTTCGATATTGCGCTGGTGGACATTAACTTACCCGACTGCGATGGCGTCGAGTTAATTCAACAACTCAAAGACGATGCGCTTCAGCATAAAAGTGAAGAAGACGTAATTCGAAAAGTACCCCCAATGATCGCAGTATCGGCTCATGTGTTTAACGAAGAAGTGGAAAGCTACTTGTCGTCTGGTTTTGATGGCTTCTTACCTAAGCCGTTAGAGAAGGAAGCTTTGTCGGAATTGATTGTTGAGCAGTTGGACGGTCACACGCTGTTGCTGCCTCAGCCGGATCCGTCAGATGCTGTTTGCTGTCAGCTAAACTCTAAACCTCAGGAAACCGAGCTAGACTTATCAGCATTGGCATTTGCAAGCTCGACACAACGAGCAAACCAAGACGCGGAACATAATCAAGGAGAACCGATTGTGCAGATGATTAACCCTAAGATTATCAAAGACGACTTGGCCATTCTCGGTCGAGAAAAAATAGTGCAGATTGTCGGGTTGTTTGACCAAAGCAGCCAAGTCACTCTCGATGAACTGATTGTGGCAAGTGCCGCTGATAACGCTCGTGAAATTAAGTCTTTAGCTCATAAACTGAAAGGGTCTGCCGGCAGCCTAGGATTATCTGCACTGTTTGCTTTATGCCAGAGCATTGAAGCGAGCGAGGATCCATTACTTCAATATCGCGATAATGCAGACTCATTACCTGAATTGGTGAAAGACTCGTTAGCAGCGCTCCGAGAGCAACTATAGAGTGGCTATTGGGCGGAAAGCCCCAAAATAAGAACAGAAAACAAAAAGCAGGCTATTTCTCCGTTTTAATATGAAGAAGTGACCTGCTTTTTTATTGTCGAATAAGAATCTAAGTAAGGCTTTTAAGGAACGGCTCTAAGCCATCTTGATATGTCCAGCAGCTTTGATCTTAACGTGAACCATATTGCCTTGTAGGTAGCTTAATGGAATCTCGCTGCGTTCAATGATCGCGACATTATCGCTGCATGCGCCAGCTTCAATCGCCAGTTGCTTTGATTGCGCTTCCAAGCCCTTTAAGGTCTCTTCACGTGATGCTGGGTCAATCGGTACGATCTTATCGAATTGACCTGATATTTCACCCAACGCAACACCAATCGCATTAGCCACTTCAAAGTGCTCAGGACGAACCACTTGGCTCACACCTTCAAAATGATCTGGGAATAGGGCACTACCACCACCAACCATGATTACGGGTACACTCGCCGCAGAGGTCTTCATCTTATCGATGCCTTCTTCAACATCCGTGACCATTTGTTGATAAATCTTGCTTGCTTGTTCGGCTGAAACACCAATCTCATCACTCAGTTGATGTTCTGCCTGCCACTGCATTTGTCCTGTTTTGAGTGCAATATCGGTGAGCGTAAGTTCATCACCACCAAAGCTACGCGCCGTTTGCGTCAAGGTATGGCCAACACTTTCTGGGCCTAGCTCTATACGCTGCTGTTCAAAGCGAACCTTGGTACCACCACCAATGGCTAACGCCAAAATATCAGGCATACGGAAGTTGGTTCTCACTTCACCGATTTCTACTGCTAAGCTCGATTCTCTTGGGTAGCCGTGAGTCAGTACGCCGATATCAGACGTAGTGCCGCCCACATCGACCACAATCGCGTCTTTTAACTTAGTTAAGTGACTCGCTCCACGAATCGAATTTGTTGGCCCACAAGCCACGGTGAGAATTGGGTACATCAACGCAAACTGTTGCGACATCAGTGTGCCGTCGTTCTGACCGAAATAAGGTGTGGTGTGGATGTCATGATTGATGAGTGCACTGCAAAAACCGTCTACGAATCGTTTTGCTGTACCTTGTAGAGCCGCATTGAGGATAGTGGCGTTCTCACGCTCTAAAAGCCCTAAACTGCCCACTTTATGGGATAACGAAAGGTTCACTCCCGGAAGTTCTTGTTGAATCCACTCTGCTGCTTGAAGCTCCTGGTCGCCATTGACGGGAGAGAACACTCCGCAGATAGCAATGGAATCCACTTGGCCTTTCATTTTCTGGCAAAGCTCGCGGATCTCAGACTCTTGAATATCGGCAATCAACTGGCCGTCATATTCATAGCCGCCGTGAGCTTGGTAGAAGTGCTGACCGAGCAGGTTTTGCCACGCTTCACTCCAACCACAAAGGGGCGGGACGCTATCACCACTGGGAAGCGCTAAGCGAATCATCCCAACTCTGTCTAAGCCTTTTCGTTCAACGATTGCGTTGGTGCATTGAGTCGTGCCAAGCATCGCGTGTTTCACTTGCTGACCATCAATGTTTGCTTGGTTTAATAGCGCAGAAATCGCGTTGTCGATCCCTGTTGAAACATCATGTGTGGTTGCGGTTTTTACTTTGGCAATCACATTTAAGTCTGCGTCGAGCAGCACACCGTCGGTATTGGTGCCACCTACGTCAATGCCCAAACGGCAGTAATCAAGCGTAATGTTTGTCATGCGACTACCTCTTCAATGCAGACTTTAGTTGTTCAATGGTTTGATACTCGACGGTGTAGCCAAAGTAACCCGGGCCCGCGACTTCAATACCTTTGTCAGTGCGCCATTTGGGGTCGCAAGGGTAAGCGATAAGGTCGATGCGCTGCCCGTAACGAAGTTGTTCGGTTGTGATTGGCTTACCCGTTTCATGATCCAAGATCGAAATAAGATCCGGTGTTGATGCCAGCAGGTTATCTTGGCTCATGTCTGCGCGGCTTGTACCTTTGTGCGCGAGAAGTAATTCGTTTTGGAACTGCACAAACACGTTATCGACGCCGGTATCTTCAAACTGAGCCAGCTTTTCAATCACGACACCACCTGTTGCAAAACCACCATCGGTTTCACGTTGAATATCAACAATCTTGCCACTGATGATGGTATGGCCGCCGACAATGTCTAATACGGCCTGTGTGCCACTTTTATTGTTGTCGTTCGCCAGTCTAATCGCTTCACCAATCTTCATTGCTTGGGTCAGTGTTGCAGGCAGTGCGCTGCGTTTTAGGTTCTTACCGTTCATTGGGTAATCGCACATTGCTGCAGAGCCGCCCATCTGCTCGGTAATTGGCCTCGCAAACTTTTCAGACCAAATACCGTCAATCGGATAAAGCGTGACGATATTGCCACGCTCATCGGCCAATGTGTTCGGTGCCGAAGGGAGACCATCAAGAAAGAAGGTCACCATCTGAGCTTCTGGGAACGCACGTCCCATCGCATCACAATCGATCACAGGAATGTTCTTTTGTGCTGCAACGAGAATTGGAATCAATGAATTGAAGCCGCCTACTTCGATAGGAAACGTTGCCGCTACTTCAGTGCCGAGCGCTTTTTCCATCGCTTCGAAAGCAATCAACATTTGACCTTTCGAATTGAGTTTCTCTACTGCGACTGTTGGTGCGCCAATCATTGAAGAGGGCACTGTCATCCAATCGTCTTGCACGTCTTCTAAAGGAATCATGCGTACAGGGTGCTTTGCCGTTGCAATGGCTACTTTCGCCATCAAGGCACCGCTGTATGGGTCACCGCCGCCGCCAGTACCTAATACCGTCGCACCCAGCGCGATATCATCAATCATTTGTTCAGTAATAATCACAACTACTATTCCTTATCACTTGAAGGAGAAAGCTTCATTAGGGCGAGGTAAATCACACCAGCGGCAAGAATGCCGTCTAACGCCGAGATGCTGGTGAACGAAAACAGGTTGAAAAACTCTGGTGCAGTACAAGCGCTGAATGCAGTACCAAATGCCCAAGAAGCCAAGCCTTTAAACATCCAAGCTGGAACTTGTTGGATGTTCTCAAAGCTCATTTTTGTCGAATCTAAAACATAATATTGAACGATGTAGACACCCGCAGCAGGCGCAATGGTTACGCTGAGTAGCATTAAGAAGTCGGTAAACTTGTTCACCATGCCGAGTTGAGCGATACCAATGCCGACGATGGTCATGATCACAACCAGAACAGGGCGCGGAATCTTAGGTAGAACCATCGACATGCATAAGCCGCCAGAGGTTAGGTTGCTACTGTTGGTGGTCCATTGTGCGAATACCAGTACTATAATGGCCGCCATGCCTAAACCTAGGGTGAAGAAGACTTCGACTAGGTCGTCGGTGCCGGTCATTTTAGTCAAGATCAATGCGATAAGAATGATGGCGCTGTTGCCGACGAGGAAACCGATACCCGCTCCTAAAATCGCATCACGGCGTGTTTTGGCGTAGCGAGCAATATCAGGTGCAGCAACCGCAGCTAGAATCCAGATAGACATAACAAAAGAGATGGCTTGGCCAAGCGTCAAAGGATCTTCAATCGATGGCGCTGCGCCACCTTGATAATCAGCAGCCATAAACAAACCGATGGTAATCAACGTCACCATCAATGGAACAGAATAGGTACTGAGTTTGCCTAAAGCACGAACGCCATAGATAGCCGTCATCATCATTAACACACTGCCGCCAATAAGAGCGGTGAGGTGTGAAATTATGATGTCGTATTTCGCCAGTGCATCGACCATGATGAAAGCGAAGAAATCAGCCTGGAATGCGAACCAGCCGACTAATGAGATGCCGTTGATGAAGCCAAGAATTTTACCGCCGTTACGGCCAAATACCGCGCTGCTCACCAGCGGGGTAGACACGCCAGCTTGAAAGCCAATGTTGGCACACAGCATCGCGATGATCGCCAATAAGCCTGAACCAATAAACGTGGCAAGCAGTGCGTCTTCAAAACCAATACCGCTGCTTAGAATCGAGCCGAGAAACAGTCCCGAAATGTCGATGCCGATTGCCAACCAAATAAGGCTGATGACCCACCAAGATCGTTTGGCCTTCTCGGGAACGGGTTCCAACTCGAAGTCATCTATCTTTTTGTGGCTGTGTGTTGCTTCGGGTTTATTCACGTAAGCTTCTGCCGCCATAGTGCCATCCATGCATTGTTATTCCATAAGTGTGAATAAAGCATACTGATGTATTTATTGTTAATAAATGAATATAATCAGATGTAAACATAACAAAAAACAAATGTGAGTGGCAAAGTGAATCCAAACAATAAGTTAGATAAAAGAGACCTACGTAGATTAGAGCTTTTTTGTGAAATTGTTGAACAAGGAGGCATCAATCAGGCGGTCGCAAGCACTGGGATTAGTCAACCAGTGCTGAGTAATCAGCTTATTGCCTTGGAAAAAAGCTTAGAATTAACATTATGCCAACGTGGTCGACGTGGTTTTAAGCTGACTCATGAAGGTGAGCAAGTGTATAAATATGCGAACCAACTAAAATCGACCTTAACCGACTTCGCTTATAAGTTACGAGGTGTACAGACGGAACTCTCTGGGCATGTGCGAATTGGATGTTTGGATAACACCGTCACTTTGCCTTATAACCCACTTCCCAAAGCGATCGAGACGTTTTACCAACGCAGTAACAGTGTAGAGGTGAGTGTTGATGTCGGGGATTTCACCCAGTTGAATGAGAAGTTAGCAAAGAGCCAGATTGATATGATGATAGTGGTTCTAGGGTCACATCAAAAATCAGCGTTTCAACATAAATACCCACTGTTTGAAGAGCACAGTTATCTGTATGCGCGTAAGGATGTGGCTGAGAAGATCATGGACAAGGATTTCTCATTGGATGGCTGTCGTATCAACATGGGCGGCTATGCCAAAGATGAGATGTTCCGATTACTGAATATTGAGCAGTACGATTCCGTAAAGCCTTTTGATGGCTGGCATGTCGAGTCGGGTGTGATTTTAACCTTGGCGGGCACACACCTGAGTTTTTTACCGTCTCATTTAATCGACCGTGGCCATTATGACCAAGCCTTGATTCCGCTTCAGCCCGAGAAGTGGAGCCTTAAGAGTCAGTTTTATGTGGTGTTGAAGCAACCTGTAGATTCCCTTTCCCCCGCCGCGCGTGCGTTTTTTGATGAGCTACACCAACCGGAAGCATCGGATTCAATATAGAGAACTCGTCGCTTCTCAATAGCACTTAAGATACTTTCTCATATACAAAAAATCCTCTGCCAAGACAGAGGATTTTTGCTTTTATGCTTTATGAGTGAAAACTAACGGTTCTCGAAGCGGTTGTAATCCAACAATCCGAACTCGATCGGTTGGTCTTGTTGATACCAACGATGCACGCGATCACTGAATGGCCAGAACTCGCTAGAACTGCGTCGTACCGCAAACTTATCCAGCAGCGCCACGTAGTCTTCTTCAGTGCTTAAGTTTTGCAGCGTTTTAACCAGAGTAGGAATCTCGCTCTCGGTTAATGATAGGTAAGCCGCAGGGTAGCTACCGACAACGCCTCGTACGAGGGTAAGGTCATCATTGGCGTAATCACGGTTACCTTCTTCATTAAACAAGCTAGAAATGTTGCTGTGCGCGTTATTGTGAATCATGCTGAACAGTTGCTCTTCGCCGTTTTCGCCTTCAATCATGATCATCACTAATTGAGGCACATGACGCAGGCCTTCGCCCTTTATCAAATTCACTTGGTTAAGCAGTGCTTCATTCTTCCTACCAAAACCTGTTTCAACAATCTCAAAGCGATTATCGAGAACAGGTGCGAGCTTATCTTTGATCATATCAAGCAGTTCGTGTTTCGGATCCGCCGTTTTGTAAACCACGCTGGTCGGCTGATCAAAAGGTGCAATGTTTCGCTGCAAATAGTCACTCAGTTGTGCGCTTTGGTTCTGGTACCAACTAGAGTGTTCAATGTGACGAACGTCTTTAGGAAGAAGGCTTAAGAAGTTACTCTCACCTTCAAGACGCAAGAAGTCCATGAACATGCGTGTAATCAGCTGGTGGCCAAAGTTGCCGTAAACATCGAAGCCTGCAACGAGAAGATAATGAATACGCTCTAGAAGAGCATAATCAAGAATCCACGCAGTCTTAGGTTGCGTGCCAACTAACCCTTGTACAACAGAGGCGCTATCGAAGTGCCTAAAGACGGTGAGAGCAGCATTCGGGTTGATGCCATCGCCATCCCAAATGATGCCAGTGTCTAGGTGGACGCCACTCTCGAACCATTGGTTAGTGAAGTCTGATTTCGCGTTTAGGTATTGCGCTTGTTGCTTTGCGTATCTTACCCAGTTGGTCACAGGTACGGTGTTACTTTTTAGTTCGCTAGGCAGCTTTAAATTTTTCTTTTGACTTGCGTAGAAGGCGTTGATTTCCGGAACATCGGCTTTCTCTGGGTCGATGAAGAAAACCCAAAAACGGTCGTTAATTACGTTCAAGGCAAGTTGACCACGACACACAGGTCCTTTGATGTAGGCCATGATGGTGTTTTGCGCGTTATCTAACATGAAGTTGAAGCGCGAGTTTACTGGCAGCGCTTCAAATGATGTCATTGGGTTTGCTGAAACATCGATGTCGTAACTAGGTAGTTGTTTTACTTCGTAATTTACGTCGAAAAACCAGGTGTTCCACTTTTGTAGACGCTCTTTATTAAGCGCGAAAGGCATGTGCGTTTTGTCGACGATAGTGCCTTGTTCTGGAATCAGACGGTAGTAAACACGGTCTACTTTTGGATCGTCATAAGGGCGACGAGTCGTGATGCGTTGTACCGCTTCACCTGGTGGTGTTGCAGAGCGAACAACAGTAAAGAAACGCGTTGGTTGAGCTAAATCAGAAAAATAGACATGAGATAAAAACAGGTGCTCGTAGATATAACGTGCTGAAAGTTGACTCTTATTGTCGCTCTTGTTTAAAAAGCTTTCGTAGACATTAACGAGCTCTTGTTCTGCATCAGTCAATGGAATGTGGTCGTTCATTAACGCGCCATTTTCCAACCAACTCATTAAAGTCGCGTATTCGGTTTTGTCTAAGTTTGGCATCCCATAAGGCATTCCCCAAGTTGGGTAATCTCTCTCGTATTGAGCGTATTCTTCAATGGTTGGGCACTGTTGGTCGCGATCGATTGAAAAGTCGAAACCTTCAAGCTGGGTTTGATCGGGCAGAGGGTGATTCTCTTTCTGGATCAACATACGAGAAACAAGACCAGCATCGAGGTTAGCCGTTGAGTTCTGCATACGCTCATTGAGGACAGGATGAAAATCCGCATCGCGCCACTCTTGCGTGGTTAAAGCATCTTCAAACAAGCGAGTAGGGGCTGATGCCGTTAAGCGGGTGCCTTGATAAACGAGTGCCTTGCTCGCGCCTCGGTCTATACCTTCCACTGAAGACATTTTGAGTTGGCAAGGGGCGTCATAACAAGCGTGACAAACCACGCATCGGTTATCAATGATGGGCTTTACTTCGTCAATGAAGTGCTGCGCTTGAGCTGAAAGAATAGGTGCTTGGCGATCGCGTACTTGTTGTTCACCAAACAGTTCGTCGAAGTTTAAACCCGCGTAGACGGCACAACCTGAGAAGACGCTAACAAAAGCTAAAATGAAGAGTTTTTTTAAATTCATACGTATTTAAATATTAGGCATTTTCTATAATTATATCGAAAATGATTGAAAATGCTCATGTTCTAACAATTTTGTAGACAAGATCTTGATGGGGCGAGTGACTTGTCGATGCGCGTTACTCGCTTGTGATCAGAAATTGGAGTTTAGACTTAGCTAGATTTAAGTCCCAAGAGCTAAAAGCTAGCAGTTAAGAGTTAAGAGTTAAGAGCTAAGACTCATTGATTGACGTAACAAACAGAGAAGGGGACAGACAATCGCTCAAACTCTTTGATCCAGCGCCACTGGTTGTCTTGCAGTTTATCGCCAGGGCCTTTGACTTCAATCCAATGAAACTCATCGCCCTTGAACGCAATCAAATCCGGCATCCCAGTTCTAAATAGCTTTAAGTCACTCAATATCACTTTGAAGAGGTCTACAACCAAGGCATTTGGAATTGAAGCCATGCCGTGTTCGATGAGTGCTTTAGGAAAATAATTCCAATGAACAAAGGGGTTCGCGATACCTTGCTTTTCATCGTAAGTATCAAGAAAATGGTTCAGCCCATGTTTGGATATCGTTTGAAACACGGCTTCAATCTGTTCGGCTCGCTTGTCTACGAAATCTGAATGGTACAGATCCAATGGTCGATGTTGGTAACGATTGATAAAGGCGCCTTCAACGTCTGCGAAAATGACATCCCAGAAAGCCAAACCAAACAAGCCACACAGAAAACTGTTTTCTGAAAAATAGACGTCCCAACCTTGGTTCTCAAAATGTTGCTTTACCGCAAGCTCGACTCGAGTTTGGCTGAGGTCTAATTCCAGTTTTAACTCTTTGCAGCTCGGCTTTATGGTTCGTGAAACTTTGTGCCCCTGTTTCCGTAGCAGCCGGTCTTCAAGCTTAATAGCGATTTCCAACTCTGACACATCCGATGGAGTAGCTTTCATTTGCGTGACAATGTCACACATTAAGTCTAGCGTACCTTGCTTATCATAGATGCGTGCAAGTCGTTCTCTGCTCGGAGGAAGTGTAGATTGTCTGAACCAAAAGATAGCTTGGTCGTTTAGATTAAGCCTTTCAAGATCGCGAGCAATATCATTGATCAAACGCGATCGTTTTCTGGCAATACTTCTGTGTTCTGATTCTTCAGGAATCGCATTTAAAAGCAGTTCCAGAAACTCGCCATCTTTGCGGTCACCTTCTGAATACAAGCGTTGAATATCGCGCATCTGGATTAATTGATTGAGCTGATCCCTAGAGGTGAAGAAGCGGTGTTGCTTGCTTAATGGGTAGTTCTCAAAGGTGTTTAGCCCAAGGTCGCTTAACACGAACTGACTTAAGTCTTGATAGGTGTTGGCAAAGAACAGCAACAGTAATACATCAATCACTTGAGATTCGATGACGTAAATACAGTCGAAAGAGAGGTTTTGAAATTGATCAAAAGGTTGCTGATCAAGCCGTAACAACAGCTCGTCTTTCTTGGCATTTCTATGGCTCTTAAGGGCGGGGAATACACTCAACAGCTCTGGTTTGGTGAGCAAGTGAAACCCGAGCTCGACCTCACTAATGGCGAGGTCATGCTGTTCTTCGGGATGACTCAACCCAATGAAGCCTGAGCTGTTTAGCTCTTGCAGTACGGTCTTTAGATCTGGGATCTCAACATAGTTGAGTTTATCGCTGCGAAACCAACGGCCTTTACGAGAAAGCAAACGAACCATTAGGCATTGGCTTGAAACAGAAAGACGTTTGTATGCGGACAACCAACGACATTCATCATCACTCAGAAGATCGGGGTAGAGCGTTTGAGCGTGTTCAACCAGTCGATTGAAGTTGTCGAGATAATAAGTGGGGGAGAGCTGAAGAGTGGTTTCGGTCGTCAATGGAGAAGTCGCTTGATACAAAAAGAGCCTAACCCTAAGGTTAAGCTCTTCAGTAACAAATTCAATCTTTTCTGTTGATTAAGCTTGTGATGCTTTTAGTTCAGCAACTTTAGCTTCAGAGATTGGTTTAGTGATGATTGCTAGAACAATACACACTGCCATCATAACTGCAGAGATTGTGTAAGCTAGGCCGTAACCTTCGCCGTTTGACATTGAGAAGCCAACAACTGCTGCACCGATAGCGCCGCCGATACCCCATGCCGTGTAAAGCACGCCGTAGTTAGTACCGTAGTTTTTCAGGCCGTAGAACTCAGCAGTTAGTGTTGGGAATACTGCTAGAAGCGTACCGTAACCAACCGCTGCGATAGCCGTACCAATGATTAGCGTGAATTCAGAGTTGAACGTAGCGAATAGAGCCATGTTCGCGCCTTGAAGGATGAACGCTAGAAGTAGAGTACGTACGCCACCGATTTTATCTGCAAGCATACCCGCAGCAACACGGCCGCCTGAGTTGAATACTGCAAGGATAGACGCTAGGTAAACTGCGTTTGGCAGGTTAGCTTGAACGCTAGCAATTGTAGTGATGTTACCGATGATCATTAGACCAACAGATGCAGCGAATGCGTACATGATCCATAGAGAGTAGAACTGAGGAGTCTTAAGCATTACTTTCCAAGTTAGGTCTTCAGTCTTCTTAACCGCTTTAGGAGCTTGGCCTGCTTTTACTTTAGGCTCAGCTGGCGTGTAATCCGCTGGTGGGTTGTTGATTGTTGCTGCTAGAGGTACTGCGATTGCAAGTACACCAACACCAAGAATCATAAAGCTAGTTTGGATACCCATGCTGTCGATTAGCGCAGAAGTTACTGGTGCTAGGTAAATAGCCGCAAGACCGAAGCCTGCTGCGATAAGACCGTTAACCATACCTTTCTTAGAAGAGTGGAACCACTTCATTGCTGATGGAGACAGACATGCGTAACCGAAGCCGATACCTGCACCTGTTATAATACCGAACGTGATGTTCAGCATCATAGGCGTTGTAGCGAAACCAGAAGCAATCATACCTAGGCCTGTAAGCGCTGTACCTAAGATAAGGATCTTACGTGGCCCCATACGGTCTTGTAGGATGCCCGCAACAAGAAGAGAAACAGAGAATGTGATAGTTGCAATAGCGTAAGGTGAAGATGCTTCAGCAGCACTCCAACCAGCTTCAGTTACTAGCGCTTTGTTAAATACACTCCAAGCATACAGGATGCCAAGACAAAGGTTGATACAGAAGCCTGCTAGCAGGATACGTGTTGCTTTATCAATCTTGCTCATTTTTATTCTCAGTTTTGTCATCGGTTAGTGGAGAGCCACTTAACTAAAGACGGGTTATTGTGATTGTTTCTTCAAAATTAGTTTGCGGTTATCAACAGATAGCGCAAAAGAGCGCGGATTATAACCAATTAAAAAGTGATTGGAATCTCTTTTTCCATTTTTGGTAAATTAAATTCAATTTGTTAATAAGTTGTTTTTCATTGGTTTTTGAAATGTTTTTAACACCTCTCTATTTTGTTCTTTTTCGCTCTGTCTTCTTATTATTTCAGGGATTTTGAGGTGATGGTTTTTGAATAGACGCGTATTGCGTGCGGATATCACAGAGTTACAAATAATTTTAATTAATTTCCAAGGTTAAATTTGTGTAACAAAATAAATCGTAACAGCGCTTTGTTCATATGAGACAAGGAGTAACGGAGTTTTATTAAAAACAGAATGTTAAGCAATTGTTAAGGGTGATTTTTGTTAGTACTTTTGCTTACATTTTGTTCGATTGGAGGGGTTGTGTTGTCCGTAAAAAGTGGGAAAATAGTATGCAAACTGAGATTCCAAATTTGAAAGGATGCGTTTCCAACTTATGGTGAGGCGAGTATTATGAAACTGTTTTTAATTTTATTGATGTCAATTTCTGGTGGTGTAGCGGCAGCTGACCATATTCACTCTTTCCTATTCGGCTTCTATGTTGCGGCTCTAGCAGTTGGTAGTTGCTACTGGCTTGCATTCCGCAGTACGCGTTTCCCACAGTTGGCATTAGTGCTATTGATGTGTGGCTTTTTTGCGAAAATTGCAGTGACTGTTATCGGTGTTTCTTGGGGTATCTCGAACGATATCATTCAATCGCCGTTCATTTTCTCATTGTCATACCTGTTCTTCTTAGTGGTTGTGTCTTACGTTTGGTTTGCATACCGCGATAAATTGACGCTAAAACAACGCGCTAAGAAGGTAGAAGAGTCTCGCAAGCAAGCGGCAGCATAATTCGATTTGATTCTTAAAAAGCCTTCTTCGGAAGGCTTTTTTGATCCTGCCTACCTGAACTCTATTATTTGGTTATGACGGCAGATAAAAGAAACCCCAGTATGGTGACATACTGGGGTTACTTGTTATGTATCTATTATCTAGCAGTTACCATCTACCAAAGACTACTCTGAAGGTGTGTTATTTCTTCATCATCTTAGCGAGATCGGCGAACGGGTTGTGTGTCGCTGACTGATGATCATCTAAACTCGCTTTTGCATCCACACCATAACGCTCATGGTCAGTGTATTTTGAATGCTCATGATCGTGACAGTACAGGCACAGTAGCTCCCAGTTGCTGCCATCTTCAGGGTTGTTTGTATGGTCGTGATCCACGTGGTGAACGGTAAGCTCTCGGAGGTTTGAGTAAACAAATTCGCGCGCACATTTACCACAAACCCAAGGGTACAGTTTTAGTGCTTTTTCGCGGTAGCCTTTCTCTTGGCGAGCATACGCTGCACTCGAACCTGTGAAATCAGAAGACATTGCCAAATCCTTATCAATTGTAATATCCCGATTTTATCACAGCTTTCTTGAAGCTGTCGGTATGTCGTTCGTAAAATCATTGCTAAATGATGCAGTGGACTTATCGATATTAGATTGAAGTTTGAATACAGACTTACCTTCTACACACTAACGCTTAAGCGGGTTATGTCTTTCTGGAATAAGCCATGCTTAACAGTTTGAAAATAAATCGTATTCAGGGGTTTTAACCGCAGGCATGTGACCTAATATCAGTTTGTGAGACCCTATATTAATAAGGAAATATCATGTCAGAACAATACACTCCGCCAAAAGTTTGGGTTAACGATACTGCTGGTGGTAACAAGTGGGCAAACATCAATAGTCCTGAATCTGGAGCTCGCTTTGATAAAGAGCTTCCTGTTGGTGACCATGCTTTTCAATTGTATTCTCTTGGCACACCTAACGGTCAAAAAGTCACTATCTTGCTGGAAGAGTTGTTAGCGGCGGGTGTTAAAGAAGCTGAATATGATGCGTACTTGATCAACATCGGTGAGGCTGATCAGTTCTCTTCTGGCTTTGTTGGCGTGAATCCAAACTCCAAAATACCAGCACTTGTCGACAAGTCTGGTGACGAAGACGTGAATGTATTCGAATCGGCATCTATCTTGATGCATCTAGCAGAAAAATTTGGTCACTTCTTACCAAAAAAAGGGGCAGCAAGAACGCAAACCATTAACTGGTTGTTCTGGGCACAAGGCTCGGCACCATTCCTAGGCGGTGGTTTCGGCCACTTCTACGCTTACGCGGATGAAAAGCAAGAGTACCCAATTAACCGCTTCGCAATGGAAGCTAAGCGTCAACTAGATGTGTTAGACAAGCAACTTGCTAACAGCACTTTCGTTGCGGGTGAAGAGCTGTCTATTGCAGATATCGCGATTTGGCCTTGGTACGGTAACTTAGTACTTGGCAAAATTTACGACGCAGCCGAATTTCTACAAGTTGAGTCTTACACCAACGTTGTGCGCTGGGCGAAGCAGCTAGAAGCGCGTGAAGGTTTCCAACGCGGCCGAGTGGTTAATCGTTCATTTGGCGAAGAGTGGGAGCAAGTACCAGAGCGCCATTCTGCAGAAGACATTGACCGAGTTTTAAAGCTTAAGCCTTAGTTCTTTTGTGAACGTGTTTTTGGCAGATATACCCTATCGGTCTTAATGTTAATGGCTAATTGAAACGCCATATCTCAATCGAGATATGGCGTTTTTCCGTTTTAAGGTAGGGAGAGGTTTTGTAATTGGAATGAGAGTCTCAATTATCATTTTTTTCTTATTCAATCGCTTATGAGTAATGGTCTTTGTGGTTAAGACAAAAAACAATAGTCATCGAGGTGGAGTAAATCTATAAGATAACGGTCCACTTTAAATTACGACTAACTTCGCTCAATGAAAAAAAACTTAATTGCGTTGGCTATCATATCCACGGCTCTTTTAGGGTGTAATCACGACTCACTAAGCTATAGTGGTGGCCCTGATACGGCTCCTCCAACAGATATTGTACCACCAACGGACATTCTTCCTCCGACAGATATTGTTCCACCAACGGATATTCTTCCGCCGACTGACATTATTCCACCAACAGATATTATTCCCCCAACAACTTACATCGGTTCACTGTTGTCGAGCGGGGCGTTTGTTTCTGGAGATGTGTACTGTGACGGCATTCATCTTGAAAACGGAACGTTCAGTGTAAAACAAGGCGTGAGTTTTAGTTGTACCTTGGGTCACCTTACTTTAGGTGATTTCACGGCTCCTTTCCCCGAAGTCACAGAAAGCACGATTTCAAATGATGCGCTTCATGCGGCATTTGAGTTGACAGAATTACATGGAGACAACGTTACCAAGGTACTCGAATCAATTGATGTTTGTGAGACTGAAAGTGCTATCTGTCTAAAAGAGCTGGATGCTTTTGATATTGAGGATGTGTTCTCGCAGCTTGATGATCAAGATGCTGTCGATGCGTACTTTTCATCGAAAGAAGAGGAGTCTACAGATGAAGTAGGTAAGGCTCCTAGTTCACACGTAGACACAACTGTTGTTCCTGCGGTTGACCCTAATGCGGACAATAACCTTAACGCTGGTTTTGTTTCTGCAGACGCGGAGTCTACCTATGCTTATAAGCCAAGTGTTGAAGGTAAGGTGTTAACTCGCAGTAAGCTTACAGACGCTAATGGTACGCCGATTTCTGGGATCAGTTTTGTTAGTCCTCAGTATGGTTTTGCGTCAGTAGAAAAGCGTGGTTCAGGTGACTTTGATGATTTGGATGCGAGTAATACGCCGATTTTGATCCTTCAGGCATACCCACCTAAGTTGGTTCAAGATGGCATGACTAACCAGTTTGTTGCTGACTTGGATAACCCGAACTTAAACCAAGACGATATTACGGCTCTTATTAACTATGTTAATGACGGTGGCAATATCTTGTTTATGGATGCGATTCAAACGACTAATCCTGAACCTGTTGGACGCTTGGCAGATGCCGTAGGTGTATCTCTTGGTGGTGAAAACGTTACCCCGACAAACCAAGCTTTCTGCGGTAGCTCTTATTACTGCCAAGCACCTTATCCTAATCTTCACGTGAAGAGTCAAAAGGAAATGGTGGTTCTTGAGCGTTTTCAAGATAACCAAGGAGAGCCTCCATTCACGGTAAATCAAGATGGTACGGTTGAGTGGATCAAAGATGAATCCAAAATCAAGTTTGAAATCCCGACTTATGAGGTTACTAAGTTAGACGCTGAAGGGAAACCAGTGCTTGATGAGTCTGGCGTACCAGTCATGGAGACAAAATCCGCACGTATCTTTGTTGAATCGGCAGAAGAGCGTGAAGCGGCAATCAAAGAACTGCAGTCGGCATTCGTTAGCACTGAGCTTTGTAAGAACGAGTATGAATACGAATTTAACTGTATAGAGACTCGTTCTGGAGACGGCATCACTGTTCGTGGTGCTTATCATAGAGCCGATTTCGACCGCTATGAAGTGAGTAAAACCGTTGTCGACAGCATGGTTAAAGTGGCGAACTTGGGCACTAACTTTACGGCGCTTTATGAGCATGAAATTTACTATAGAACAAAAGGTACTCAAGGTAAGCGTCTGTCTAACAGCGAATTGAATCAAGCGTTTGATAACCTGTCTGTTTGGATGTGGAATGACAACGCATACCATTTTGAAACAGAAATACAAGATGAGTTGGGGTTCAAGCAGGCTGTTCAGTTCCTTAACTGTTATACCGAAGACTTACATCAAACAGACACAATGGATGCACAGTGTCCTGTTGACCTAAAAGCGTCGTTAGTCGCTAATGGAATGATTCATGGCGAAGGTGAGTTATCTGGGCAGTTGAATCCTAGCTATCCATTAAATTACATGGAGAAACCTCTGACTCGTATTATGTTGGGGCGCTCATTCTGGGATCATGAAATCGTTGTTGATACCACAATGTATCCGGGTCGAACTTCGGGGGCATCTTCGTCAAGTACGGTAATGGTTCAGACCAACGGTAAAGCGGTGACGTATTCGGCAGGAAACAATCAATCGACAGGTCTGTGGGCACCTCAATTACAAGAAGTAACTATTCAAGATGGCGTGGCAGCTACGATTACTGTGATGATCGCGGATGATCTTACAGGTAAGCCGAATCACGAAACGAGTTTGAAACGCCCTCCACGTATGCAAACCAGCTTTGACTACAATGGTTCGATCTTAACTTTCAAGGTTCCATATGGTGGCCTTATTTACATTCAACCGAAAGTAAAAGAGCTTGGTGAAGTCTCGTTTAGCATTGATGGGGCGTTAAAAGCGGCTTGGTGGAAAGAGGGACAGTGGATTAACACTATTCAATCGGCAGACGCACCAATTGCAGAAATCGATACGGGTTCATTTATTTACACTACACCAATCAGGAATCCGCTGATTTGAACCAATTCGCAACAGATATGAATCGATTCGCTGAAGCAGCAAGTGGCTTCTACGGACGTGATGAGATGCAAGACGATGGTTTACACCGTAGGTTCACTTATCCAGAATTGAATGCGTTCCGCCATCGTTTTGTGAATGACGTGCAGATTTCGATTGGTGCTGCTCACTCTGGCTACCCAGTGATGAATTCGAGTTTCAATGCAAACCGCACATACATTCCAACCAACCCTGTGAATGATTGGCTATTGTGGCATGAAGTTGGTCATAATTTGGCATCGGCACCTTTCTCAGCGGCGGGCAGTACTGAGGTAACGAACAACCTACTTGCACTTTATATGCAGGAGCTAGAGGGGCGTAACGAAAATCCAGAAATGGATCGTATTAAATCGGATATTAAGAAAGCACCTAAATGGCTAGAGCTTAATAATGAACATGCGTGGTCACATGGTGATGCAGGTTTACGATTAGTTATGTTTGGTCAGCTAAAAATCTGGGCAAAATCGAACTTTGCAATTGATGATTGGTATACACGCGGCGCAAGCCAATCTGATGTGTATGGTGAAGATGAAGGCTGGAACATGTTCAAACTTATGCACCGTAAAGCTCGAGGTGATAGAGAAGGCGACTCGAATACGAACTATTGTAGTGCTAGCGAGACTGGGCTTTCTGGTGGAGACCTAATGATGGTGTGCGCTTCTTATGTTTCAAACTATGACTTAAGTGACTTCTTTGAAGTTTGGAACGTGGGCGAAACGTCCATGACTAATGCTGATGGCACGAAGTCTTATAGTGGCGGAATTAGCTCTAAAGGTCTTAGTGCGGTTGAACAATTAAAACTAGAGAAACCAAACAACAGTCCTTTGAATGTTGATTCAATTTACTAACGCTAATTATTGCTAAAGCATTTTATAGCTTAAAAACAAACGCCACACTGAAACTACGTGTGGCGTTTTTGTTGGAATGCTCTAGAAATTTCAGCTAGATCAGTCTTCTACATGATGTTTAATACTTCGGCTGCCATTGGTTGACTGTCCTTGCTAGAGAAAGCAGGTTAAACTGCGCGTATCATAATTCTAAAGGATGGTGCCATGTACCACGGTCATATCTATTTCCCTCTGCGATTTGCAGAGCAGGCAGAAACACTGCGTCAGAAAATTCTATCGGAACGTAAAGATGTATTAGAGGTTTTTCCACTAATACAGCGTTTGGTTGGTCCACATAAGATGCCAATGTTTGAGATTCACTTTGCGAACAAAGAGTCGGGCATTGTTGAATGGCTTGAGCAAGAACGCGGTGATATGTCGGTGCTTATTCACCCTGTAACTGGCGGTGAAGAAACTTTGGATCACACAGTACGAGCGATCTGGCTTGGTCGTGAATTGGGTGTCTTTGAAGAAACGCTTACTAGCTAATCAAATATACCAATATTGCACTTAACTCATTCCGACCGGAAAATACATGAACAATAAAAAGGCTCCTCAAATGAGGAGCCTTTGTTTTAAGGAGCCGTTTACCAAGAAACCGGTTATCAAGAGCTTCTGGTTATCGGGCTGAACCGTTAACCAGAGTAGGGGGATTAAGCCTCTGCCGCTACTTTAGAGCCGCTCATCTTTTTAAGTGCTGCGTAGCCAAAGCCTGTTACTAGCGTACCTGCTGCAATCGCTACTAGGTACATAAGTACTGGAGAGATAGCACCAGGAATCAGTAGTACGAATAGACCGCCGTGTGGAGCCATTAGCTGAGCACCAAACATCATTGATAGAGCGCCAGTTAGTGCGCCACCTGCCATACAAGCTGGGATAACACGCATTGGATCTTTCGCTGCGAATGGGATTGCACCTTCAGAGATGAAACATAGGCCAAGAACGAATGATGCTTTACCTGCTTCACGCTCGCCTGCTTCAAACTTGTCTTTCACTAGGAAAGTCGCAAGGCCCATACCTAGAGCTGGAACCATACCTGCTGCCATGATAGCCGCCATTGGTGCGTAAGTTTGCGAAGCCAGTAGACCAACACCGAATGTGTAAGCGGCTTTGTTTACCGGACCACCAAGGTCGAAACACATCATTGCGCCTAGAATCACACCTAGAAGAATCGCATTAGACGTACCCATGTTGTTTAGGAAAGTCGTCATTGCGCTCATCACGCCAGAAACAGGGCCACCCACGATGTAAACCATCACAAGACCAGTGAACAAACTCGCGATAAACGGAATGATCAGGATTGGTTTAAGGGCTTCCATGGATTGTGGAAGTTGAACCTTGTCGGCAATGAATTTCGCTGCGTAACCGGCAATGAAACCTGCTGCGATACCACCTAGGAAACCTGCGCCCGTTGAGCTAGCCAACATACCGCCGATTAGACCTGGAGCCAGACCCGGACGGTCAGCAATCGAGAATGCAATGAAACCAGCAAGAACAGGAATCATCAGTGCGAATGCAGAACCACCACCGATAGTCATCAATGCTGCTGCTAGTGTGCCTTCTTCTTTAAACGCTTCGATACCGAATACGAAAGAGAGTGCGATAATCAAACCACCCGCAACTACCACTGGAAGCATGTGAGAAACACCTGTCATTAGGTGCTTGTACACGCCTTTCTTCTCGTCAGCAGGTGCTGAATTTGAAGAAGCTGTGTGTTGGTATGGTTTAGCTTCTGCGAACGCTTTTTCCATCTCTTGCTTTGTTTTCTTCAAAGCAGGGCTTGTTGTCGTTTTGTATAGCGCTTTGCCGTTAAAACGATCAAGAGGAACGTCGATGTCGGCAGCGATGATAACAAGATCAGCGTCTGCGATTTCTTGGTCTGTCAGTTGGTTCTTCGCACCTACAGAGCCGCGAGTTTCCACTTTGATTTGGTGACCTAGGCGTTTGCCTTCTGCTTCAAGCGCTTCTGCTGCCATAAAGGTATGTGCAACGCCAGTTGGGCAAGCTGTAATCGCTACGATCTTCTTGCTGCCTGTCGCTGGAGAAGTACCAATAACTTCCACTGCTTTTTCAACTTGAGAAGCGTCTAATACCGTTGCTTCTGCTACCGCTTTTTCTAGAAATGCTTTTGCATCTGCAGTGCATTCAGAGATAGCCGCTTGGTACACTTTCTTGCCGACAAAGCGCGCTTTATCAACGTTGGTGTTGGCTGCGATAACCACAACGTCGCTGCTGTCGATAGTGTCTTGCGATACGGTTGAGTCAGGTAGTACGCTTGATTGACATTCAATAGCGGCGTTCCAACCCAGTGCTTTTGTCGCTTGCTCTAACAAGCCTGCTGCGATGATGCTGTTTGCTACGCCACTAGGGCAAGCTGTGATAATGGTAATATTCATAATAAACCTTTTGTCCTATTTGCTTGTGTCTAACTGGCTAGTTGGAGCACTAAGCGACTGTAATTGGATATTTTGTAGTACTGAATCCAGCTCTTGTTGGCTGGTGATGCCCACGCCTACCTGTGAAACTGCTAGAGCAGATAGGGCGGTTGCGAATTTAATAAGTTCTGGTTTTGGCATCTGTTGCATGTGACCCCAACATAGACCAGCAACCAATGTGTCACCTGCGCCTACCGTGCTTACTACTTGCATGCGCGGTGGTTGAGCATGTAACCATTCACCTTGGTTAAGCCACATCACGCCTTCAGCGCCAAGTGATACCACGATATTCTCGATGCCTTTTTCACTTAGGGCTTGGCCCGCGTGTTGGCATTGGTCACGAGTTGTCAGCTCTGCATTGAACAGCTGAGACAGCTCTTCATCGTTTGGTTTGATTAACCATGGTTGTGCATTGATACCGGCTTTAAGTGCGTCACGGCTGCTATCAAATAGCACCTTCTTACCTAAATCGTGTAAGCGTTGAACCCAAGAAGCGCAAAGCTCAGGAGAGATACCTTGTGGCAAGCTGCCTGCAATGACGAAATAATCGTGCGTTTCAGCAAGTTCTAATAGGGTTTCTTCGAACGCTTTAATCGCGTCAGCATCAACAGGAACACCTGGGAAGTTGATGTCGCTTACTTGGCCTGAATTCTCTACCAATTTCACGTTAATGCGAGTTGCGCCATCAACACGGATGAAGCGGTCAGCTGCGCCCATCTGTTCAAACAGTTGGCAGAACGCTTCTTCGTTATTGCGACCAAGGAAACCTGTTACGGTCACTTTCGCGCCAAGCTCTGAAAGAACTTTTGCGACGTTTACGCCTTTGCCCGCTGCGTGCAAAGAGCCTTTGTTTACTAGGCTCACTGAACCCACGTTAAGTGCGTCGATAGCACCTGTCAGGTCTAGAGCAGGGTTAAGCGTTACAGTAACGGCTTTGATTTGTTTATCAGACATATCGACTCCTTAACCTTCGCCAAGGCCTGAAGCGATAGCTTTGCCAATCGATTCAAGTGCTTGTGCTGCGTCTTCACCTTCAGCAACAAACTGAAGCTGGTGGCCGTGTTTAACGCCAAGAGCGATCACTTTCATCAAGCTCTTCGCGTTCACTTCTTTTCCGTCGCCATCTAGGTTTGAAACGCGGATTGTTGATTCGAATTTCTTCGCTTCAGCAACCAACATTGCACCTGGACGAGCGTGTAGGCCGTGTGCGTTTTTGATTTTGAAGACTGCGCAGTTGTCGTCTTGAGACGCTGTAGAAACCGCTTCACCTTTTAGAAGGCCAATCACTTGCGCTGCGTCAGCGGCTAACAGTTGTTGCTGTTTACCTTCAAAAACCATCTTGCTTAGGTTTGCCAGAATAGATTGGTGCGCGCTGTTACAAGCGGCGAATGCTACCAATGCTTTAACTGGTGTGCCTTCGTATTCACAATGGTTCGCTGTTGAAACGAAAGATACGCCAGTGCGAGTTACACCTTTGTCGCTGCCCAACAACCACAGGCCTTGGCCTAGGTGAGTTGGTGTTTTCGTTACTAGGTCAGCAACGAATGCGTTGTCTGTGCAACCTGTGTTCTTAAGTAGACCGCCCGCAACTGCAGACATTTGAATCATGTCGCTTGCAGGGAACAGTAGCTGAACTAAAGAAGCGTCTAGGTCGGCTTCAAGCTGAACTTCGCCGTTAAGTAGAGCGATGATTTCGTCTTCTGATTTCGCTTGCTTTAATTTCTCTTCAACACCGTCAGCTGCCAGAACTTTGGTCAGTTGCTTAAGGATGCCTAAGTGCTCGTCAGATTTAGCTGCAATACCAATTGCTACGTAAACACGGTTGCCGTCAGCCCAATCAATACCTTCAGGGAAGTGGTGTACCGCAACGCCTGTCTCTTTCACTAGGCCACGAGTATCCGTCGTTCCGTGAGGAATCGCGATGCCGTTACCTAGGAACGTAGAGTTCTGGTTTTCACGGTTCAGCATTCCTTCAACGTAACCAGAGTCAACTAAACCTTTAGCTGTCAGGTCGCCAGCAATGTTTTGGATTGCTTTGAATTTGTCTTCGGCAGTTTGGCCTAGAGTGATGTCAGATTTTGATAATTTAAGCATGGTGCCTCTTTAGCGTATCGCTTGAGAATTTGTGTATCGCTACGATTCAGTCTAGAGCAAGATTCATGGAGCTTAACTCGTTGCTTAACTCTTTGTTTTACTTTGGCTGAATCGGTTCAGCATTCAGTGTAAAAAAATTCAGCAAAGCCGATTTTGGTTTTCAAAATAGTTTTGCTGCGTGTCGTAATTTCAGTTTCGTTAACAACAAGAAGCTGAATCACGACAAATGACGCTCAATCCATTCAAAAGGATGATTGAAGTCACTTTTCAGATTTTGCTGAATCCTTTCAGCTTTTATACTGAATCGATTCAGCATATAATTCAACTAATCCGAGGATCAGATCATTGGTTATATGATCCTACGCACAAAATACAGGTCACCCATATGACACTAGATGAGATTGCCAAACTAGCCGGTGTGTCGAAAACCACAGCCAGCTATGTGATTAATGGCAAGGCGCAGAAATACAGAATCAGTGAAAAGACACAGCAGAAAGTAATGGCAGTGGTGGAAGAGTATAACTACCGACCAGACCATGCTGCTTCGTCGCTGCGTGCTGGTAATAGCCGTTCATTTGGTTTGATTATTCCTGATCTGGAAAACAGCAGTTATGCGCGTTTAGCAAAACTGATAGAGCAGAACTCACGTAAAGTGGGCTATCAGATTTTGATTGGCTGTTCAGATGATGACGCTGAAACCGAGCGAAAGGTCGCTGAAGCTTTGGTCAGTCGTCGTATTGATGCTTTGCTGGTGGCGAGCTCAATGCCAGACGCCAATGAGTTCTACTTGAAGTTGCAAAACTCAGGCACGCCAGTCATCGCGATAGATCGTCCTTTAGATGATGAGCACTTTGCCTGTGTGATCAGTGAAGATTTCGAGGCTGCATTTGAACTGACGCATTCGATTCTTGATGACAGTATTCATAGTGTTGGTTTGATTGGTGCACTGCCTGATCTGAACATTTCACGTGAACGTCAGTTGGGTTTTCAAGCGGCGAATAAAGCACATACTCAACAAACAGGGTTAACCGAAAACAAGCCGATGGTTGTCGGTTATGGCGAGCACTTTGACCGAGAATCAGGGCGCGAGGTTTTTGAAGGCTGGATAGCTAAAGGCACGGTGCCTGATGCGATTGTGACTATGTCTTACACTTTGTTAGAGGGTGTGTTGGATGTGATGGTTGAAAAGCCAGAGCTGATTAATCAAGTAAAACTGGCAACCTTTGGTGATAACCGACTGCTCGACTTCTTGCCTTTTAAAGTCCATTCACTGCCTCAGCAGTTTGAAGTAATTGCCGACAGCGCTTTTGCTTTGGCGCTGAATGCATCGGCTAAGCGTTACCAAGCTGGCATTGAACTCGTGCCAAGAAGCTTAGTGAAACGAGGCTAAACGCGGTTATATTAGGCTAATTCGTAAACGTATCTAGCTTGGGTTTAACAATAACCCCAGTTCTACGACCGCAACAATGCCGAGCAACAAAGCCAACACTTTCCAAAACTGGATCGGGTTTCGGTTTATCAAAGGTTGCTTGGCTTTGCTTTTCACCAAGCTTTGGTTTGGTGTGTAAAGGTCTGCCACAAAATCCCCCAACACTTGATGACGTTCGCTTGGTGATTCCGCGCAGGCTTTTTGTAATACCAAATCCACCCAGCTTGGTAAGTCAGCTCGTTTCTGTGTGATGGGTTGGTATTCCCATTGATGGTGGCGAGATTGTTTAAGCGATTGGGCAGTCATTTCAGAGTAGGGCAATGCACCGGTTAGCATCTCATAGCCGATCACAGCGATAGAGAACAGATCCGAGCTTGTGGTGGCCGTGTTGTGCTTGATGGTCTCTGGCGCTATGTAATTGACCGCGCCTAATGGAGTGTCGTCTTTGTCGGTGAGCTCTCCCTCTTCAAGGCCTCTCACTAACACCGCACCAAGGTCGATGATTTTTACCTCACCATCACGTTGAATCATGATGTTTTCCGGCTTTAAGTCTCGGTGCACCATGTCTGCACGTTGCAGTACTCGAATGCCTTGAGTGATCTTTTCTAGTATGTCGCGTACTTCATTGAGTGACGGTTTTGGATTGTCGTACATCCATTGTCTTAGCGTGATGCCTTCAACCCATTCGCAGATTTGGTATAAGAATTGCGAGTTCTCTGGCGTTGGGTAAACCTTCATTACTCTCTTGTTTTTTAACAAGATCCCCGCCCATTGTTCATTAAAGAAAGCTCTGAGTTGCGAAGGGCTATCGTGATATTGGACGGAAGGGACTTTCAGCACGAACTCGGTCTGTGTCTCTTTCTGCATCACACGATACACATGGCTTCTAGATCCTGCATACAACACCTCAAGTACCATGAAGTTGTCGATACTTTGCCCGAGCTTTAAAGCGGGTGGGATAGCACGTTTAGCCAGCTTCTCATGGAACTCAATCAGCGAAGGTTTAGGCAGATGGCTGACTTGCACAATCAAGCAGCTCACGTTGTCCGAGCTATTGTGGCTTAAAGCGGTGTTACAGATGGTTTGTGCCGCGTATTCGAAATCCGCTCCGGGTTTGTCGATGTGTTCCTTGAAGGTGTTGGGAGAGACAAACTCGTGCACGCCATCAGATGTCAGGATAAAGCAGTCGTTTTTCTTGATAGGCAGGGTTTGATAGTCAACGTTGAGTTGGTTGTCCATGCCTAAGGCGCGTGTAAGATAATGCTTCTGTCCCATATTTTTACGGGTGTGGTCGCGGGTCAGTTGGCGTAATTCTCCATCTCTGAGTAAGTAAATGCGGCTGTCGCCAACGTGGAATATATGTGCGGTGTTTGATTTTAATATCACGCTGCTGAACGTCGAAACGAGGGCATTGTGGTTCACTTGTTGTGCGGGATGAATATTAGAAACAGACGTGTTGAAGAGCCAAGAATTGAGGGACGTTAAGACCTTTTGCGCCGAACGTTGAATGCTCCAGCTTTGGGGAGTTGCGTAATAGTCGTCGATAAACTGCATCACGCTGGTGTGACTGGCTTTCTGGCCGTATTCACTGCAACTTGCCCCGTCTGCAATACAGGCAACACTGCCTTTCAACTCTTGCTCAGTACGAGTTTTGGGGTGCTTTACAATGATGGCGTCTTGATTTTCATCACGTATGCCTTTATTCGAATAACCACCAAACTTAAGCGTTAACTGGTTGTTGGATTCTGGCGTGACGACTTGCCCTTGGCTGAATGAAATTGTCATAACTGATCTTCTTCTTAACTGTTCTTCTTCCCGCTTCCTTGGCAGAACATCCTAGGAAGAACAAAAGCCCTAGTGAACCTAGAGTCTTTGAACGCAGTACCAAAGTGGTGAAACACACCTCGGTACTACTCCCGATTCAATGAGTGGTTAGCTCGATACGTTAATCAAGGTCACGCTACCGTCGTCGTTTACTTCGGCGATTTGACCGTTAGGCTCTTCCATGAACAGCAGAGTCACAAAGCCAAGTACCGCTGTTGCAGCAATCACTAAGAAGAAGGTTTGGTAGCTCACGAATGACAACACAGTTAGGTAAACTACCGCACCCACGTTGCCGTAAGCACCCGTCATACCAGCAATTTGACCTGTCATACGACGCTTGATTAGAGGAACCGTTGCGAATACCGCACCTTCACCCGCTTGCACGAAGAAAGAACACGCCATCGCCGCAACAACCGCTAGCCATACAGGCCATGTGCTGTCGACTTGACCCATTGCGAAGTAACCCACAGCAAGACCAATCGTTAGAATAAGCAGTGTTGGTTTACGACCGAATTTATCTGAAATCCAACCACCACCTGGGCGAGACATTAGGTTCATAAAGGCATAAGCCGATGCAACCATACCTGCAAGAACCGGTGTTAATTCAAAGGTTTCAGAGAAGAACAGTGGCAGCATAGAAACCACAGCCAGTTCAGAACCAAATGTTGCGAAGTACAATACGTTAAGTACCGCTACTTGCTTGAACTTGTACTGGTGAATCTCAGGCACTTCTTCTTTAAATACGTTCTTGTTTACTTTCCAAACTTGCGACACTTCGTACACGTAAAGTGCTGCTAAACCTGCATACACAGAGTAAACCGCCATGTCAGACAACATGTTGATGTTGCTTGGTGATAGCTTCCAAGTCAGTAGCGCTAAAGCGGCATACATAGGGATCTTCATAATAAGTAGGAAGAAAAAGTCACCCTTTGATGTCACTTCCATTGCTGTTACTTGAGCAGGCTTGAAGTAAGTCGAACCTTTTGGTGTATCTGACACGTTTTTGTAGAAGATAAACGAGAACGCTAAGCTCATTACGCCAGTAATACCGACCGCATAACGCCAGCCGTCTTCACCACCAAACGCTAGAGCGAGAGTTGGAAGTGTGAACGCTGCTGCTGCTGAACCGAAGTTACCCCAGCCGCCGTAAATACCTTCTGCAGTACCCAGTTCGTTGTGTGGGAACCATTCAGACACAAGACGAATACCGACAACGAAACCTGCACCAATGAAGCCCAGTAGGAAACGAGCGATTGCTGCTTGAATGAAAGAGTCTGCCAGAGCAAACATGAAACAAGGGATAGAACAGACCGCGAGTAGCGAAGAGTAAACCAACCTTGGGCCGTATCTATCGGTTAGCATGCCTATTGCGACACGTGCCGGAATGGTCAATGCAACGTTGAGGATCAGGAGGGTTTTGATCTCTTCAGTAGAAAGACCAAGCGTAGTTTTTACCATTTGCAGTAGTGGGGCAAAGTTGAACCACACAACAAAGGTAATGAAAAAGGCCATCCAGCTTAGGTGTAAGACCTTCATCTTACCCGTAAATGAAAGCAGCGAAAATTTAGTGTTATCCATGGTTTAAATCCTTTAAATCTGGAAAATTACCCGGTTTGTGCACCTGCGTTACTTCCGAACTTAGAACGCTTTTAATGTGCATAAACCCTGTGCCGAAATTGCGCACGCTAATAAGCGTTTGCATGATGGTGTCGGCGGGTTAGTTAACTGGCGATAGTAAGTGGTGCGAGAACTTGAACTTGTTCTCCTTGTTTGCGAACTTCAAATTTCACGAGCTTGAGCTCAGGCTGTTCAAGACATTCGCCAGTTTCTAAGTGGTAATGCTGCTTGTATAAGGGTGAGGCCACGTAAGGTTCTCCGCTTAATGAACCAATTATACCACGTGACATCACATTCGCCTTGCCAATAGGGTCGTAATTAGAGAGCCCATAAAGCGTGTCGCTGCGCTTGCAGTAAAAAATAGCCACTTGGTTATCGTCTACTTTGGCGCAAATTCCCCCGTTTGGGGTTAGATCGCTAGTGCTGCATACGGTTGTCCAATTTTCCATGACTTTCTCCTAGTCTAAAATTGAGTTTTTATTTTTTTATTGATGAACCTGATGAACCTGATGAAATTTATGAAACCTCAGTCACTTCGATTTGGTCTGCTTTAGCGAGCTTTTCATCGCGTTTTGAATTCGAAGCATCACTCAAGCTCGGCTTAGGAAAACGCTGCTCTCGCTCTTTGATGAAAGAGAGGCTAGTGTCCATTTCTTCACTGTTGATGTAGTGCTGGAAGCGCTTCATCTTCTCAGGGTTTTCAATGGTGGTTTTCCATTCACACTGGTACTTCTCGATGTTGAGTGCGATGTCCGCTTCGAGTTCTTCAGCTACGTTGAGCTTGTCTTCAATCACGACTTGCTTGAGGTATTCGATGCCGCCTTCAAGGTTCTCCATCCATACCGATGTACGCTGTAAGCGGTCTGCGGTACGTGTGTAGAACATCAAAACGCGGTCGATGTATTTAATGAGTGTGGTTTCATCAAGGTCGGTAGCGAAAAGGTCACCATGGCGAGGGCGCATACCGCCGTTACCACAGATGTAGAGGTTCCAACCTTTGTCGGTGGCGATAATGCCAAAATCTTTTGATTGGGCTTCTGCACATTCACGAGTACAGCCAGAAACCGCAAACTTGATCTTGTGTGGTGAACGCAGGCCTTTGTAGCGGTTCTCAAGTCGAATCGCTAAGCCAACACTGTCGTCGACACCGTATCGACACCAAGTGCTACCGACACAAGATTTCACGGTACGAACCGATTTACCGTAGGCGTGGCCCGTTTCAAAACCTGCATCAATCAGCTTTTTCCAGATGATAGGCAGTTCGTTAAGCTGTGCGCCAAACAAGTCGACACGCTGACCGCCCGTGATTTTGGTGTACAGGTCGAACTCTTTAGCGACTTCGCCTAAAACAATCAATTTATCTGGAGTGATTTCACCGCCAGCAATACGCGGAACTACCGAGTAAGTGCCGTCTTTTTGCATGTTGCCAAGGTAGATGTCATTGGTGTCTTGCAGCTCGATATGTTGATCTTCAAGGATGTAATCGTTCCAGTACGAAGCCAGAATCGAACCGACAGCCGGTTTACACACAGTACAGCCCAATCCGTTGCCGTGAGAATCTAACAGCTCATCAAAGGTCTTGATTTTGTTGACGCGAATGATGTCGGTAAGCTCTTGGCGAGAATAAGCAAAGTGCTCACAGATATCGTTAGAGACTTCCACACCTAGGTTACTTAGCTCGCTATCGAGAACCTGTTTCGCAAGGGCAGAACAACCGCCACAACCTGTTGAAGCATTCGTGGTTTCTTTCAATGCAGCCATCGTGGTGCAGCCAGCTGAAACGGCCTCTTTAATATCGCCTTTGGTCACATCAAAACATGAACAGATCACAGCGCTATCAGGCAGAGCTTCAACACCCATTGCAGAGCCAGAATCATCGGCCACGTTAGGTAAAATTAGCACTGATGGGTTTTCAGGAAGGGGCATATCATTTTGCTTGATTTGCAATAGCGAACCGTAAGCCTCTGCATCGCCGACCAATACTGCACCGACAATCTTTGTACCGTCTGCCGAGATGATCAGGCGCTTATAAACTTGTTCAATTTCATCGTTATAGGTATACGACTGAGCGCCTTCCGTCTTGCCATGTACTTCACCGATACTGGCCACATCGACGCCCAGTAATTTGAGCTTGGTGCTCATGTCGGCGCCAGTGAACGCAGCGTCGTCAGTACCGTCAGAGACAATATGCGCAGCCGCGATTTTCGCCATTGAATAGCCAGGGGCGACTAAGCCGAAGATCTTGTTGTCCCAAAGGGCACATTCACCAATCGCATACACGTTGTCGATGTTGGTTTGGCAGTGATCGTTAATCACAATGCCGCCACGTTCACCAATGGCGATATCAGAGCTGCGAGCTAAGGCGTCTTGAGGGCGAATACCCGCAGAGAACACGATCATATCGGTTTCTAAATGGGTGCCATCGGCGAAGTTCATGCGGTAGCGAGCGTTTTCTCCGTCGACTATTTCAGAGGTCGCTTTCTCGGTATGAACTTGCACACCAAGGTCTTCAATTTTTCTGCGTAATAGGGCACCGCCACCGTCATCTAATTGAACCGCCATCAGGCGAGGCGCAAATTCAACCACATGGGTTTCTAAGCCAAGGTTTTTGACTGCGTTTGCGGCCTCTAAGCCAAGCAGACCACCACCAATCACCACGCCAGATTTGCTACCTTTGCTTGATAGTTCAATTGCGTCTAAGTCTTCAATAGTCCGATAAACGTGACAGTGTTCTTGATCGTTACCGGGAATAGGGGGAACAAAAGGGAAAGAGCCCGTCGCCAAGATTAGCTTGTCGTAACTTTCAACGTGACCACTTTCAGTGATGACTTGTTGATTGGCAGTGTCTAGCTTGGCAACCTTCTGGTTCAACAAGTAGTTCACGCCGTTGCTTTGGTAATACTCTTCACTGGTCAATGACAGGTCATCAGCACTTTTACCATTAAAGTAAGCCGTCAGCTGAACACGGTCGTACGCTAACCTTGGCTCTTCACTAAAAGTAATCACATCAAATTCATCACTGTCTGATTGCAGGATGTTGTCGATAAATTTGTGTCCAACCATGCCGTTACCAACAACGACGATTTTCTTCTTGCTCATAATCCATTCCTTATTCTCGGCATTATCATCACTAGCATCTAATTTCTAGTAGTTAGCAGATGAATACCGGGTTGAGATTCCACTCAATTCATAATCATCAAGAAAAACAAAAAATGTTTTTTCCAACTCTTGGTTTTTAGTTGAGCAAGGAGGATGCCAGATTGCGATTTGTTCATTTAAATAAAATTTAATATATATATTTCAGTGATTTAAAAATTGCAGGTGGCACGTAATTACCCCTAAAGTGGTATGTAAAATTTTTGTTATATTTATATAAATGAGCGTTTGTGGTGCAACTTTCTGCAAGATGGTGCAAAAATTAAGTTTCTATCTTGGTTAAGTTCTGTTTGGTTCGTTGTTGATATTTATGTTTTTATTAAGTTGTTGTTTTTAGATGAAATTATTTGCTATTCATCAGCTGCTATTAAGTGGCGTGTTATTTGCTTATTTTTAGTTATTACAATTATGGATAATTGAGTGAGAAACGGATGACCGATTCAAACAGCGGCTGGATAAAATCGACCTGTGCTTATTGTGGTGTAGGATGTGGAATAGAAGCGAGACCGACATCGTTAGGAAAACTAGAAGTGCGTGGTGATAAAGATCATCCATCAAACTATGGAAAGCTATGCACTAAAGGGATTGCGCTCGGCGACACCGTCACGCCTTTAGGTCGTCTTACACAGCCTGCTCATATTCAGAATGAGCAAAAACAAGAGCTAGATTGGAACAGTGCCACTCAGTTGGTCGCAGACAAATTCAATCAAACCATCGAAGAATATGGGGCCGATTCGGTTGCGTTCTATGTATCTGGTCAGCTGCTTACCGAAGACTATTATGTTGCCAATAAACTGATGAAAGGCTTCATTGGTAGTGGCAACATCGACAGTAACTCTAGGTTGTGTATGGCTTCAACCGTGGTAGGGCATAAGCGAGCATTTGGCGCAGACACAGTACCGGTGTGCTACGAAGATCTCGAGCAAGCCGAACTCGTCGTGATTACAGGTTCCAACTTAGCATGGTGTCACCCGGTACTTTTCCAAAGATTAAGAGCCGCGAAACAAGCCAACCCTGAATTGAAAGTTATCGTCATCGACCCGCGTTATACCGACACCTGTGAAATCGCAGACATTCACTTGGCATTGGAATCAGGCTCAGACGTCGCATTGTTCAATGGTTTATTGGGTTACCTCGATGATAACGACAAGCTAGATGCAGACTACATAGAAAACCACACCCAAGGCTTTACTGAATCGATTCGATCTGCGACTCACTACCGTTATACAGAGTCAGGTTATACCGAATCAGGCTGGGGCGACAAAAGCGTTCCTGAGCTCACAGGGTTAACAGAGCAGCAGCTGAAACAGTTCTACAGTTTGTTTGCATCGAACGAGAAGGTGCTAACCATTTACTCCCAAGGCGTGAACCAATCGACACAAGGGTGTGACAAGGTGAATGCGATTATTAACTGCCATTTAGCCACCGGGAAAATTGGCAAGCCGGGTATGGGGCCATTCTCCGTAACAGGTCAGCCGAATGCAATGGGCGGGCGAGAGGTGGGTGGGTTAGCCAATACTTTAGCAGCGCACTTTGAATTTGGTGATCCGCAATCACACCAAACGGTGAGCGAGTTCTGGCAAACCGACAGCTTAGCCACACATGCGGGTTTAAAAGCGATTGACCTGTTTGATGCCATGAATGAAGGCAAAATCAAGGCTGTGTGGATCATGGCAACCAACCCAGTCGTGAGCCTGCCTGACAGTGAAAAGATCAAAGCCGCATTAGAGAAGTGCCCATTTGTGGTGGTGTCGGATTGCATTGCCGATACTGAAACCACTCGCTTGGCCGATGTAGTGCTACCCGCGCAAGGGTGGAGCGAAAAGTCGGGCACCGTGACTAACTCTGAACGCCGAATTTCACGCCAGCGCCGCGTGTTACCAAGCCCAGGGGAAGCCAAACCCGATTGGTGGATTCTAAAAGAAGTCGCACAAAAAATGGGGTTCAACGATCAGTTTGATTACCGCCACGAAGGTGAGATCTTTAAAGAGTATTGCGAGATGACAGCGCTCGGCAATGAAACAGGTAAAGCGCGTGACTTGTGCTTAATTGGACTCACGCAACTGGATGAAAAAGGCTATGGCGAACTCACTCCACAGCAATGGCCAGTGTTAGAGTATCAACCAGAGATCATTGAGCAACGCATGTTCACCAATGGCGAGTTCTTTACTGAATCAGGCAAAGCGCAGTTTATTGCAGTTGAGCACGACAAACCGATTGCCGATACCAGCCTTGAATTCCCGCTTATCATGAACACAGGTCGAATCAGAGATCAATGGCACACCATGAGCCGCACAGGTTTGGCGGCAGGCTTAGGTGAACACACACCAGAACCGTTTGTTGCCATGCATCCAGATACGGTTGCAGAGCTTGGCTTAGATGAATTTGGGCTAGATGCTTTCAACCACGCCACTATTAATCCAGTGGTGAAAGTGCGCAGCGCACAAGGGGAGTGCCAAGCGCGCTTAGTGGTGACCAAAGAGATGCGCCGTGAACAAGTCTTCATGCCTATCCACTGGAACGCACCGACCGCCAAAGACAGCAAACCATGCGAACTAATCTTGCCTCATACCGATGCCGCATCAGGTCAGCCAGAATTCAAACATACCCCAGTGATGGTTGAACCGTGTGGCTATCACAGCGAAGCCGCACTGGTCAGTGACAAGGTGATGGATTGCGGCGGCTTTGATTACTGGGTACGCCAAAGAGTGGAGGGCGGTTTTCTGTATCGCATCTCATCATCTAAGAACCCTATGGAGTTGGTTATTCAGCTTGCCAACACCCTCGATGCCTTGCCAGAACCTAACGCAGAAGCGATTAAGTCACTCCATTATCATGGCAATAAATCATTCAAGAACTACGGCTCTGCCAAGTTGGGTCAGTCTGGTGTAAAGCAGGCCTTCGTGGTGAACAGTAAGCTTGACCATCAAAGCATCGATTGGCTGGTGGAATGCCTAACTCGAGAAGCCGATGAAGAGTTCGAAGCCGAGTTTTTGAGTACTATGGCGAAGTAGTTACTTCCTCTTACTTATCCATACCTACAGCGTAAACGCCGACAATCATGTCGGCGTTTTTGTTTGAGAATACAACTTCCAAGATACAACCTTCATAGCCTGAATTGCGGTTTACTCACACATTAGGGAGTTTTCTGCATTTTGCAGAAACTATATGGAAAATTTCTGCTTTTCGTCATGTTTGATACGAAGATAAGTAGGTAAGATGATGTTATTAAATGAGTTATTAGACTAAGTGCAGCGAGTCTTGGAAACTAGACAGAATTGTTTCAGGGACAAAATGCAGAATTATTCTGTCTAATATAGCTGTTAGGTATTTCGGAGAATTTATGGGAAATTTTTGGGTAAATCTGGTTCCAGATAGATTTCCAAGCTTTATTGGAACTATATCCCTCATTGTTGCTTTGATTTGTATGTTCCTGACTTTTAATGAAAAGAAGAGGTCTCATGCAACCAAGTTATTTGCAATAATGGTTGTTGTATCTTTGGCTTTTTTCTCTTCTCATTGGGCGACATATTTTGCGGCAATATTTATCGTTGCAACAGCTGTTACAGAGTTAGATTTTTTACAAAATCTGGCGGCAATCATAAGCAAAGATAAGAACTATTTCGATTATCGCAAAGAAGTGTTGTCTAAAGACCAAAATATTAAACGTAAAGCGGAAGAAGTTGTAGAAGAAGAATTTAAATCAAGCTTGAAAAAGAATCGAGCTATCAAAGATGGACACAACTTGTCGGTTAAAGTAAGCGAAATCAATGATCTTCCTAGAAGTACCATCATGCGCATGGCTTATGACATTGAGGACAAGGTTTTAGAAATATTAAGCCGACAATATCAGGGGTTAGAGCGAGGTGTTCGATTAAGCGGCAACAATACCAGTATTGAAGTTGACGGTTTGATTTTTGATAGCAATGGACCTAGAGAAGTATTTGAAATTAAATGGGCAAAAACTTCACGACATGTTCGTATGCTTGTTGTTAACCAAATTCGACGACTTGAAGATATTCAAGAAAGGTTCAAAACAATAACAGGAAGTACACCCGAATATACATTAGTTCTAGTTGTAAATGATAAAGACGATATTCAAGAAGAGAAATGGAGCTCAACATTGCTTAGGGCTAAAGAGGCAAATATGAATGTTCGTTTTATGTCTTTGGATGAGCTAGGTTATAATGTAAGTAAATGAAATACCTAACAATCTGTTTAAGAGTGATTCGCAACGCATGGCATTTTTACCGTGCGTTGAGTTTAGTGTTTAAGGTGGTATACGGTAGCTTCGGTATTGCGTTGCTCACACCTTAACAGGGCTACCGCAATCAATCATCTAACCTTTTCATAGCTTTACGGTAAACATCGCTACGTTCGCGTTTTCCGACTGCTAAGACGGTTACAATGATGACATCGTCTTCAACTTTGTAGACGAGACGGTAGCCCGATTGGCGCAGCTTAATCTTATACATGTTGTCAGCTCCAGAGAGTTTTGAAGCCGGAACATGCGGGTTATCTAAACGCTCGATTAGCTTTTTCTTAAATTGTTGTTGAAGCGTTGAGCCAAGCTTTTTCCACTCTTTGAGTGCACTCTTTTTAAAGTCGAGTTTATAGGTCATCAATATTTACCGAAATACTCTCTTCAGATTCACGCTCTTTCGCAATAGTTAGTAGTTCAAGATCTTCGAGTCTGTCCATCATCATTTCGTACGCTTCGGCTGGTACGCAATAAAATGCTGGCTCATTTCGGTTCAGTACAGCAACAGGTTCACCGTAAGCACTAGTTGCAACTTTCATAGGGTTAGCTTTCAACTCAGTAATGCTTGCAGCAACATCGGCTAAAATTCTAGTGGTCATTTAATAGGTCTCTTAAGTGGTCTTTATTTTGGTCATTTTAGCCTCAATCAAGCGGTATAACAAGTTGCTTAAGAGTGATTCGCAACACGTGGCATTTTTACTATGCGTTGGTTTATGTGTTTAAGGTATTATGCGGAGGCTAAGGTATTGGTTTGCTCACACCTTAGCAAGGCGTAAAGTGTCGATATCTTGGGATAATAGTTCTAGATATCTAATTCAGAATAGCTGCGTAAACCTTAATTTAGAGGCTCTTGAACCATGGTATTACTTATAGTTTGGTTGGCTATTTGGGTTTCTTCAGCCAAACCACTTGCTTCTGTCGCCCGACGAACATACCGCATTAGAGTACAAAGTAGTTCGAATGGTTGGAAAAGTATTTTGTTTTCTATATTGGCTCACCTTACCTTTGTTCAACTATTTAGCTTTCCTGTAGATAGTTGGTTTTACTGGGTACTTCCAGTACTAAATGTTTTGTTTGTTATGCACATGCTCTTGCTCTTGGATTTGGTTCTAGATCGTTATAGTGTGGTTGATACTTCACGTTTTACCCATCGTTCAATTGCACCTTTTTTGGTGTCATGTAGTGCATTTATTGCAATGCTTTTCTACTCAGCTTATCTCAATGATGCAATACTGAGGGGAGTATGTATTGCTGCTCTCTCAATAGGTTTGACAGGGTTTCTAGTAACTTATAGAAATGTAAAATAGGGTCATACAGCTAACAGAGTATTTTAGGTTGATAAGAATCAACCCAACCAAACAGGGCGCCAATAACGGCGCCCTTTGTGTTAGTTGGACACGCTGTAAGTGTCGTAATTGCGAAGTAAGAAGATTGCGATACAGGCTGCGAGCATTGGCCAAGAGGCGAAGAACAGTAGGTTGTTGAACGGGTCCATGTATTTTCCAAAAGAGGAAAAGGTTGAGCCTGCATGAAGGACTAAAATGGCTCCGTAGGTGTACTTTTTCCACATGCCTACAACGAATGCGCCTAAAAATCCGAGCTGCGCGACACCCAGAGCCATCATCGCATTGTTCGAGATGTCGATGCCGTAAAAGCCAGACAGTACTTTTGTCGCGTGCTCAGGGACAAGGATCTTATCCAAGCCCCAGAATAAGAAGACGATAAAAATGCCGATTCTCAGCAGTAGTAGGCTAGTCGCCAGTTTGGTTTGAAGTGTCTTTTCCATGATATTCCTTGTGATGCATTCAATGATGCGATGATTTAAATGTTCATCAAAGGAGACCCATAGCCTTCGCGTTTTCTTTCGCAGTTTTTCAGTGGCTTATGTAACAGGAAATGTCTGGTTGGTTTGTTCCTCAACGTTATCGGACTCAAAATGCTGCTGCCTGAGTAAGCTGACAGTCAGGTTTATCGGCATCGGCTTATAAAAATAGAAGCCTTGGATATAGTCGACACCGAGCTTAGATAAGATTTTCACTTGGGATTCGTACTCAACACCTTCGACGATGACTTGCATCCCTAAGGAGCGTGATAGTTGAAGCATGGACTCTAGCAAAGGGAGACCAAAGCTGGATTCGTCGGATATGTTTTTCACAAACACGCGATCGATTTTGAGAATGCTGAACGGGAACTGTCTTACGAAATCTAACCCTGCGTAGCCTGTACCAAAATCATCAATCGCGACTCTGACGCCCCTGTTCGATAGCTTGGTTAGGTTGTCTCTAATTTTGACCATGTCGGCATCAGAACATTCACCATATTCGGTTACTTCAAAAACCACCTGCTTGAGGATCTCAGGGTGTCTTTTAAAGATGCTGATCACTTTGTTAGAGAAGTTACTGTTAGACACTACGTTGCGGCTGATGTTGACGCTGATGTACTTTGAGTCGAACACATCTTGATTGCTTTTCAACGTCATTAATACTTTGCGCAGCACGAAGTAGGTGAGCTCCTCAATTAAGCCTAAGCTTTCAGCAAGCGGAATGAAAATAGCCGGGGAGACGTTACCTTCAATTGGGTCGTTCCATCGTAATAGTGACTCACAGCCGACGATCTCATTGGTGTTTTGGTTAACGATAGGCTGCATGTGAACATGAAGGTGTTGGTTTTTTAGCGCACTTGAAAGCGAATATTCTAAGCTGCGTTGGCTCTGCTTTTTATGCTTGATGGAAAGGAGAATAATGGTCGTGATTCCGGCCATCAAAAAGCCAAACCATAAATAACTCAACATGAAGTGAAGATAAAACTGATACCCAATGTATGAGGTGATGGTCAATGGGTAGGTGTTTGATTGTATCCGCACCTTGGCGATTGATGAGTCAATATCGGTAGGGTGGATATCTCTTTTGATCACTTCAACTTTGGCCTGTATTCCATGGCTGCTCAGGTTTGTTTCAACAAGGTCATAGATGAAGTGTGGCGGAATCATCAGGCTCACTCCGGCATCTTCTTTGTTCGAGAAAATGAGCATGATGGACTGAACTTGCGTGATGGCCGAGTTGGAATACGACAGGGTTGTTAAATTCGGGTCGTCATTGAGTCGCTGCCTGATGGTGCTGTATAGGCGAAATGAAACGTCACCATCGGTGGTTGAACAGTAAAATCGGTTCTGTTTATTGAATACCGCTGCTTCTTTTACCCAATCGGCTTCAAAAACGTTTTGTCGAAGCTGTCTAACGATCGCGTCGCAAGACTGTTCAGGTCTAACTTCAGATAAAAAACGGTCGAACCTTGATTGGATCCTTTCTAACCTAGTTTCGACTAACCTTGATGTGTCTTCGGTTAATGTTTGGTAGTGATACGGTGTAAAAGGAATGAGCATTGCCATGGATAAAAAGAAAGAAATGGCAAAGTAAAATGAAGTCTTAGCAATGTTTTGGTACTTGATATCCATAGTTGGAGAAGCGTTACCGATTTATGTGAGCATTCGATTTAATTTATAAAGTTAACGATTACGTAGCAATATAAATAATTAATATTGTGAATGCAGGTACGAATTATTGATATAAATAATATGTTTTCTAGTTTTACCAGCAAAATCTGAGCGTTATCTCATTTATTTGAGTTGGCGAGGCGTCATTTTTGATGATTTATGCGGATAACAAATGCTTATATCCTGATAAATTTTATTGTTATTTGCTCTGGCTGAATGAGCTGAATGAGCTAAATATTGAGCCACGTTTAAATAAATAAAGTCACGACACGATTCGTTTTGGTGGTGGCAGCATAAAGGATGATTATGACAAAACTGATATCGGCACTCATAGCGGTGTGCTTCTCATTCTCTGCGTTGGCCTACGAAGGTGTTGTTGATTGCGAGAATGCGATGAATACCATCGAGATCAATCACTGTGCGGCAATTGAGTTGGAATCTGCACAAGCGGAACTGGATAAATACCTTGCAGCCAGCTTTGAGCACAATGCTTATGATGCTGAGCTGGTGGCGTCAATTAAGAAGGCTCAGGAGAGCTGGCAGGCGTACATGACAGCACATTGCGATTCTGTTTACACCCAATGGCGTGATGGTTCTATTCGAGGGGTTATGGCGCTTTCCTGCAAGACGACGTTAACCAAGCAGCGCACGCATGAGGTGTGGGTGAATTTCTTAACCTATATGGACAGCACGCCTCCGGTTTTACCAGAGCCTAAATTAGCGCCGTAGGCAGGTTTAAAATACGTACAGCACTGTGCACCTGCTTCAACCTTTGGCGGGCGAATAAGAAAACGATAGGGGATTGCTTTACTCTTTCGTTCTTAGTCTCCAGCTTGAAGCATTATAGCTTGAAGTATTACCTAGCAAGGATTCGATTATTGAATAATGTCAGTATCACGCTTATTCAGCTTGAAGTTGAATACAAGAACAAACAAAAGAATATTGATTCGGTCTCTGATCTTTTGCAAGCGGAGCCGTCAGTCGGGGATATTACATTACTGCCTGAACTGTTCACGACTGGGTATATTTTTAATGACGCTGAAGAAATTCACGAATTGGCGGAAGACTTCGCCGACAGCAGTACTATTGATTCATTAACGCAGCTTGCAGCGAGGCATCACACCTTGATTGTTGCAGGCATTGCCGAGAAAGATAGCGGCCAATATTACAACAGTGTGGTGGTTGTGGATGCTTCTGGTTTACGACACAAATACAGAAAAATCAGTCAAACCAAATTCGATAAGCATTATTTCTCGAGAGGAGAGGAACGCCTCACGTTTGAGCACAAAGGCTTAAAGTTTGGTGTCGCGATTTGCTTTGATATTTGGTTCCCGGAGATCATGAGAGCGTATCAGTCGGTCGACGTTATTCTCCATCCCGCGAATTTTGGTGGTCATCATAGCTTTGCTATTGCTCATGCAAGGGCTTTAGAAGAGGGGTGTCATGTCGTGACTTGTAATCGAGTTGGACAGGATGTGGTTGATGCGTTTACCGCGACTTATTGTGGTGGAAGCCGAGCCTACTCACCCAAAGGGGAGTTAGTGACTAAACTTAACGACAAGCAATCGGTAGAAACCGTGAGTATTCAAGATCCCTCGATTGCGCCGCAATACAATGGCGTCGATGTGTTAGACGAAATACAGCAAATCGCATCTGTGTTGAATCGCTAAGAAGATAAGTGAAGTGCATTAGGAGCGAAAAGGGCAAGGTTTTTTAACCTTGCCCTTTGTTGTTTAGATCTCTAAGAAGGCGCTTTAAATGGCTTTTACGCTGCTTCGTTCAACAAGAGTAGGTTCAAGTTCAACGACTTGCGGATAAGCATCTGGAGTTTGTAATCTGCTCAAAAGCGTATCCACTGCGGTTTTACCTAAACGATGTTTTGGCTGGTGGACAGTGCTTAACGCGGGTGTCATGTACTTCGACAGGTGGATGTCATCGTAGCCAATGATAGACAGATCATTCGGAATCGATGTGCCATCTTGCGCCGCAGCGTGAATCACGCCCATCGCCATCATATCGTTACTGACGAACAAGGCAGACGGCATTTCGCCACGAGTTTTCAATGTCTGATAAGAGTCAAAACCACCGTCACATTCAAAGTTGGATTCAACAATCCACTTAGGGTTGATCTCTAAATTGGCTTCTTCCATTGCTTGCTTGAAGCCTTGATAACGAGACGAAGCTTGATTACGGTGCAGTGGGCCAGTGATACAACCAATTTGAGAATGACCGTTATCTATCAAGTGCTTAGTTGCCATGTAGCCACCTTGGTGCGAGTTGTCTTGGATCTTATCGCTCGCAAACAACATAGGGCCCCAATCCATGACTACAACAGGCAGTTCTGGGTAGCGCTCGAATACATCGATATGTTCGCCTTCAAGGGTAGAACACATTAGCATCAGGCCATCGACTCGCTTTTGCAGCAAGGTATCGATAGAGGATTTCATGCGTTCGCTATCGCCTTCGGTGTTACACAAGATAAGGTTGTAGCCTTTTTCGTAGCAACGACGTTCCACACCTTTTACCACTTCGCCAAAGAATGGGTTGGTGGATGTGGTCACTAGCATTCCCAAGGTTTTGGTTTGCTTCATTTTCAAGCTGCGAGCCAATGCAGAAGGCGCATAGTTGAGTTCTTTAGCCGCATTGTTAACACGCTCAGCAATCTCTTCACTGACAAAGCGTGATTTGTTGATCACGTGGCTCACGGTAGAAGTCGAAACCTTTGCGAGCCGTGCGATGTCTTTCATTGTTGCCATAAAAAATCCTTGTGAGAATAACCTTCCACGTTGGGCGATATTCTGCCTGAAAACAGGGGCTTATTCTTGTTATTTGTTGTTACCGAATTTGAAGGCTAACATCCGTTAACCACGGTTTAGCTCAGAAGTTAGGCCTTCAAATAGGTATCAAACTAAGCAGACAGTAGCTCTGCCAAAAACGCATCGGTTTCAGCACGGCTTGGAATCGACGTTTGAGCACCAAAGCGTGTCACAGAGATAGCAGCTGCAGCATGAGCAAATTTAATCGCACGCTCAAGTGGCATATCTTCAAGCAAGCCTGTCACCAACGCGCCGTTAAAGGTGTCACCTGCGGCAGTTGTATCTGTTGCTTCAACACGGAAACCTGCGATTAATTCACCTTCGCTGGCTTCATTGCCTTGACCGCGATGACTCACCCACACGCCTTTCGCGCCTAGCGTGATCATTACCGTTTCTATGCCTTTAGCATGCAGAGCCAACGCAGCCTGATGAGCAGACGCGTTGTCCGTCACGGTAATGCCTGTCAGCACTTCTGCTTCAGTTTCGTTCGGTGTAATCACGTCAACACAAGCAAGCAGTGAATCCGATAATGGACGAGCAGGAGCCGGGTTTAGAATGACTTGCGTGCCACTCTCTTTTGCTACTTTCGCAGCGTACTCAATACCTTCAATTGGCGTTTCAAGTTGAGTTAGCAGGTATTTGGCTCCGCGAATCTTCTCTAGATGTGGTTCGATTTGGTCGCAAGTCAGCTTGTCATTAGCTTCTGCAGAAAGACAGATGCTGTTTTCACCCGTTGCGGATACTTGGATCATCGCGATGCCAGTTGGCGTGTTGTCTGCCACGATAACACCGTCGATGTTGATGCCGTCTTTAGCGAAGTCTTGACGAATGTTGATGCCGAATGGGTCGTCACCGACACAGGCGATGAAGCCGATATCTGCGTTTAATCGCGCAGCAGCGACTGCTTGGTTTGCGCCTTTACCGCCAGGGATGACCTGATAGTTACCGCCAATCAAGGTTTCACCCGGACGAGGGAACGAAGGAACTTGCAGTACGTGGTCAGCGTTAACGCTACCTAAAACAATCAGTTGAGTCATGATACGAGCCTTATGATATATCGTATTTGAAAATGCATGGGTCTTTCTCATGGTGTTAAGTGCGCTCTCTTTTGTGAGCGGAATGAGAAACAGCGATGCACTGTCGGGGTTTGCTTTTGTTTGAGTCAGCGAGCCAATCAAAGCAGGGAGATAGGGAACTCCCTGCTTTATATCGCGTTACCTAGTAACGATTACTTAGCGATGATTTTTAGAGGTACTGGTACGTACTCGTCTACTGTTTCGCCTTTCAGTACTTTGTCTGCCATTTCGATACCTAGAGAACCGATTAGGTCAGGTTGTTGTGCAACTGTAGCGCCTAGTAGGCCGCGGTTAACAGCAGCGATGCCGTCGTCTGTGCCATCAAAGCCAACGATCATCACTTCTTTACCTGACGCTTGAACTGCGCGAAGTGCACCTAGTGCCATTTCATCGTTTTGAGCAAATACTGCTTGTACATCTGGGTTAGCAGCAAGCAAGTTTTCCATTACGTTCAGACCTTTAGTACGGTCGAAATCAGCAGGTTGGCTTGCAAGAAGCTCAAGGTCGCTGCCGTTTACTGCATTCATGAAGCCTTCACCACGTTCACGAGCTGCAGAAGTACCAGCAATACCTTCAAGTTGGATTACTTTCGCTTTTTCGCCCACTTTTTCCATGATGAAGTGACCTGCCATTTCACCACCGATTACGTTATCAGAAGCGATGTGGCTTACTACGTCACCACGGCTTGCACCACGGTCTAGTGTTAGTACTGGGATGTTTGAACGGTTAGCCATGCGAATTGCGTTAGACACGGCGTCTGAATCTGTTGGGTTGATCAGGATTGCCTTAACACCACGAATGGTTAGATCTTCAATGTTCGACAGCTCTTTGCTTGGGTCGTTTTGAGAATCCAGAACGATAAGCTTGTAGCCTAGCTCTTCAGCTTTCGCTTCTGCGCCATCTTTCATGGTTACAAAGAATGGGTTGTTCAATGTAGACAGAACGATTGCCATTGTATCTTGCGCCTGTGCAGACACAGATACTGTTGTAGAAAGAAGAGCAGCAGAAATAAGAGTCGCTAATTTTTTCATGGTGTAAGTCCTTTGTGTAGGGGGAGCTAAGAGGTGAGTCCTAGCTCGTTGTTACATTATTTATGATTCTAATATTTTAAGGTAAAACAGGGTGTTACTTGTATTAACCTAGAGTGTGAATAGGTTTTATTTGTTTTTGTTGTCGACCAATACTGCCAGAAGAATAACCACTGCTTTTGCAATCATCTGGTAGTAAGAAGATACGTCTAGTAGGTTTAGGGCGTTGTTTAGGAAGCCGATAATCAGAGCACCAATCAATGTGCCCATGATACGGCCACGACCGCCAGCTAAGCTTGTCCCGCCAAGAACTACGGCTGCGATAGCGTCTAGCTCATAACCCATACCTGCGGTTGGTTGAGCAGATGACAAACGCGATGCCACGATGATGCCTGCCACTGCAGCTAGCAGACCACAGATTGCGTAAACACCGATTTTTACTTTGTCTACGTCGATGCCTGATAGGCGAGTTGCTGATTCGTTGCCACCCAGTGCGTAAACGTAGCGACCAAAGCGTGTGTGGTTAAGTAGGTACCATACTGCTGCGAATACCACGACCATGATCCATACTGGAACCGGTACACCCATTGCGTAGCCAGTACCGAACCAAGCGAATGCGTCTGCTGTGTCTGTGAAGCCTGTTGAAATAGGACGACCATCTGTGTAAACCATGGTTACGCCGCGAAGTAGTGTCATGGTGACAAGCGTTGCGATGAAGGCTTGAACCTTACCCTTAGCGATAATCACACCACTAATCGCACCTAATGCTGCACCTGCTACAAGAGCGGTTGGTACTGCGATCATCACAGGGATTTCCATGCCAATCATGCTGGCAGCGAATGCACCACAAAGTGCCAGTACAGAGCCAACACTCAAGTCGATACCCGCGGTTAAGATAACCAGCGTCATACCTACAGCGATAATTGCGTTAACCGAGGTTTGGCGCAGAATGTTTAGGATGTTGTCGACAGTAAAGAAGTTCGGGTTTAAGAAAGAAACGACAACAATCAGGAAGATCAAAGCAATCAATGACTTTTGATCAATCAGCCACTCTTTGCTGATTAACGGTTTTTTCTTTGGAGCTTCAGTTGTTTTGCTCATGGTTTTAGTACTCATGCTGCGTCCTCGTTGATCTTTTTACCGACCGCACACGCCAGTAATAATTCTTGGTTTGCTTCTTTAGCATCAAATTCACCGCTTACACGGCCTTCATGCATCACCATGATGCGGTCACTCATTCCTAATACTTCTGGCATTTCAGATGAGACTAAGATGATGCTCATGCCGTCGGCTTTAAATTTATTAATGAGTTGGTAAATCTCTTTCTTAGCACCGACATCGACACCACGCGTTGGCTCGTCGAGAATCAGTACTTTTGGTTTGGTCATCAAGCCCTTAGCGATAGCCACTTTCTGTTGATTACCACCAGAAAGGTTGCCAATAATCTGTTCGCGAGTCGGGGTTTTGATGTTGAATAACTTGATGAAGTCATCAACCGCAATCACTTCGTCTTTATGTTGGATTTGACCGCTCTTTGTTAGTAGGTCAAGTGAACATAACGACATGTTTTCTTTAACAGAAAGCCCTAGAACTAAGCCATCGCCTTTACGGTCTTCAGAGATGTAAGCAATGCCATTGGCCAAGCCGTCTTTCGGGCTTACAGGGTTGATGGTTTTGTTTTCTAGGTTGATGACGCCGCGTTCACTTGGAAGGGCACCGTAAATCACTTTCATCAGTTCAGTTCGGCCAGCACCCATTAGGCCAGATACACCCAGGATTTCACCGCGTTTTAGCGTAAAGCTCACATCGTGAACACCAGAACCCGTCAGGCCAATCACTTCAAGACAGGTTTCACCATGGCTTTGGCCGATACGTGGATATTGCTCGTCCAACTTACGGCCAACCATCATTTCGATTAGGCCATCTTCGTCGGTGTCTTTTACTTCACACTGACCAATGAACTTACCGTCACGCAGCACGGTGATGTCATCACAAATCTCGAAGATCTCTTTCAAACGGTGAGAGATGTAAACAATGCCACAGCCTTCATCGCGCAATTCGTTAATCACCTTAAACAGAGATTCAGTTTCGGTATCGGTTAGCGCATCGGTTGGTTCATCCATGATGATGACTTTAGATTCAAACGATAGGGCTTTCGCAATCTCTACCATTTGCTGCTCACCAAGGCTCAACTGACCTAGAGGCGTTTTCGAGCTGTGTTTCACGTTAAGGCGTTTAAGTAGCTTGTCTGCTTCTTGGTACATCTCGTTCCACAAGATGCGACCCATGGTGCCCGTGATTTCACGACCTAAGAAGATGTTCTCGGCGATGGTTAACTCAGGAATTAGGTTCAGTTCTTGGTGAATGATACTAATGCCTGCTTGTTGAGAGTCACGCGGTCCTTTAAATGCAGCCGGTTTTCCTTGGTAAGCGATAGCGCCGCTGTCCAAGTGGTAGATACCCGTAAGCACTTTCATAAGCGTGGATTTACCTGCACCGTTTTCACCCATTAACGCCATTACGCGTCCTGGGTAAACGTTGAGGCTTGCCTTATCCAGTGCTTTCACACCAGGGAAGGCTTTCTCAATTGAGCTAAGTTCTAAAATGGCTTGAGTCATGTCGGTTCCTTTACTCGGGGCCAGTTGTATTTGGTTGTGTCTATCTTTTTTCAGCAATGACGCTGGACTGTCGTTGCGTTTCGCATGAGCTAAAACGTTACGCCAGCTTGGAAAATAACATTTGCGTATGGCGTGCATTCACCAGTGCGAATCACCGCGCGGCTTTCATGCGTTCGCTGTTTGAATTCTTCATGAGTGATGTAAGTAATCGAAAGCGGTTTGCCGCAACGCGCTTCTTCTGTCTTGATCAAATCAATCAGCGCAGCGTGGTGCTCTGGGCTCACTTTCGCAAACTCTTCTGCAATCACAACGCCTTCAATTTGAGACTCATCCAGCATGGTTTTTACTGTCTGCTGAAAACTTGGAACACCGTGAGTCAAAGCAAGGTCTATGCGAGTCACATGATCCGGAATCGGCAACCCTGCATCACAAATCGTGATTTCATCTGTATGGCCAAGAGTCGCCACTAGGTAAGAGAGCTCAGAGTTTATTAGGGTACTTTTTTTCATATCACGACCTATCGAAAAATAACGTTTAATGGGTTGAGAACAACTCAAGAAAAAGCCATCGAAACGTTTCGATAGTGATAATAGTGTGTGATTTATCATTTGCACGTTTGATTGTTTTAGAGTGTGATAACGATCATCGAAACGTTTCGATGGGGCGTTTTTTGGTGATCTTAGTCACCGCCATTGATGGCATAAATCCTTTTACGTGGGTTCAATCGATAGCGCATATCCGAACTTACTAATGGTAATGATCTGGACGTTGGATGCTCTTAATCGCGCGAACACATTGCGTAGGTTATAGACTACGTTTGCAAGAACATGTGGTGACGAGAGTTGTCCGTCCCAACACACATCAACAATATGCTCTCTTGAAATCGGTCTTCCCACATTTTCCAATAACAAGCAGAGCACTGCTAATAGGCGAGGGCGCAAAGTAATTTTGTTTCCTTGCTGGTTGGTAATCGTTCGAGCGTCGATATCAATGATTAAGCCGTTGAAGTCTATTGTGTGGTTCATCGTGTTTTCTGTTCGTCTTATTCTAAATTGTGGAGGTTGAGCAAATTGGCCTGCTGTTGGAGCGGGTAATTATTTAAGTGTGCTAATGGTCGAAGTGGGCGGATTAACTGACACGATCAGTGAGCCTATTACTTTTAAAGCCGAAGACAATACTTACCGATTAATTGCTGGTTACAAATTTAACCGCATTGTTTCGGTTGAAGCTCAATACACAGATTTTGGTGATATCGCCCTGAAAACGAAATCTGGTAATAAGGTTTTCACTTGGACACCTCAAATCTTTTCGGTAACGGCGAACCTCGGTTACACGTTTGATAATGGCATTCGTCCATTTGGCACTATCGGTCTGTCGACTATTGATCTAGACATGAAGCTTGCTGATGGCTCTCGCCCTTCAGGAGATGGTTTTGATGATTCGGGAGATGGCATCCGTATGGGTGTTGGTGTTGGATATACGCCACCTACAATGTCTTCGTTGAGCTTTCGCTTAGCGTACGAAGCCGATGCTTTTGATATCGAAGATTACGAAAACGGACACAAGACAGAAGATACTGTTGTTCTGGATTCTTTCTACTTAGGCGCAATGTACACATTCTAAGTTTCATACTTTGCTAAACGGTAAATCGGTTTCTAAATGGGGCGTCGGTTAGCTCAACCCGTTTAGCTAAAGTGGAAGGCCGCAGTTTTTGACTGCGGCTTTTTTATGTTTAACTCTAGGCTTCACGAATATGAGCGGTAACAGACACGATGGCATGGTCCGTACTGAATTGGTCGTGTTCAAAGCTTGGATTGGTGAGATGATGGTCTAACACTGTGTAGCTAGAGATCTCCATCAAACTAGACGAGTTCTGACAATCAAACTCGTTCGACATCAAAATGTAGTCCAGTACAGACCCAGATGCGCCGTAGTAATGGGTTGGCTTTCGCTGTTCAAGCAAGTCTTCTTCATGCAGTTGATGGTAAAGATCCCAGCTGTCTTTCAATCGAAAGTGGGATAGCCAATGCTTGCTGTTTTCGTCTCGGTTGATTGAGTAATTCAACAGCCCTTTAAACTCATCATTAAACAGTGGCTTATTAAAGTCACCCATCAACACAACAGGTTGCTCGGTTTGGTAGCGTTGGTTGGTGATGTATTGATGCAGCATCTGAGCTTCTAGACCACGTTGGACACTCGATAGCCAAGAGCCAAGTTGTTCTTGGTGGAAGCGAGTGAGCGTGTCACTTTGTGGTTTTGCACCTTGCTGAGCGTTGTTCGTATCGACAGATTCTGCTTTTGGTTCTGTCGGACGCTGTGATTTGAAGTGCACCACATAACAGTCGGTCGAACCTAAATGGGGTAACGTAATCGTCGCGTGAACAGGCGTTCTGTTGAATGAAAAATTGTCACTAAGATTGAAGGCTGAAAGTAACGATGAATCTGGCGTAACAGGCTGCACGTTTTCAATCGGGTAACGGGAAGCGATCCCAACGACTGGTGAGGTGTATAGGTAATCATCTTCAACGTTGGCGCTATCGACCACTGCAAAGTATGGATAACCTAGCTCGTTCATCAATAGCTGTAAAGATTGCGGGCTAAATATCTCTTGGAAGCCAATCACATCGCAATCTAATGAGCGAATCGCTTCAGCCATCCAATGTTGCTTCTTCTGCCATTCTTCGAAGCTGTAGATGTTCTCAAAATCATAATAAGCATTCGGTGGCTCGAGATAGTTCAGAAGGTTGAACGTTGCGAATGTTATTTGGTTTGGTTTGTTCAAAGTGTCATTCCATTTAGACCTAGGCTGCAAGGATACTCCAGTAAAAGTATAGTTTGTTGATTATTTAGAGCCTAAATTTCACTTTAGAAGCCAACCAAAGGAATCTTAGCCGTTGAGGCTTGTGTCATTCAGGCTAAGCAATCAAAGCTCACTGCATCCAATAACTTCGAGCGGTGACGAGTAATTTGTAAATAAACCGTCAGAGATAGAGTGCTGATGGTTTTATTAGTTATTACATGATGTTAGATTTGAACCTATACTTGATTTAACGGCATGCATTCAAAGCCGATAAATCAACTTGAATATAGAATTCATGACATTTGAAGGGAGAGTCAAATGGGAACAGTTTTTCGACGCAAAGCCTCGCAACGCACTCAGTTTTTCAGGTTTAATTTGAAGTCATGTGCAATCATGTTGCCGCTTATTGCTTTACAACCCTCCGTTACTTACGCTTCTGAAACCCAATCAACTCCTGCTGTCACCGTTATTGAAACCACACAACTGGTTGGTTTTGGTGAAGCAAAATATCCAGCCGATTTCACTCACTTCGATTACGTTAATCCTGATGCGCCAAAGCAGGGCAAAGTGACCTATGGCAGCATAGGTACGTACGATAGCTTTAATCGATTCGGTTCCCGCGGCGTTGCTGCAAGTTATACCGGAGAGATTTACGATACCTTGATGTTTTCTCCGAGTGACGAGATTGATGCGTACTATCCATTGATCGCTTCAAAGGTTCGCTACTCCAGTGATTTCACTTGGATGGAAATCGACATCAACCCAAATGCTAAATTCCAAGATGGCGAGCCTATCACTGCGCATGATGTTGCCTTTACTTTTGACAAGTTCTCAACCGAGGGCGTGCCTCAGTATCGTGTGTATTACAAAGAGATTAAGTCAGTAAAAGCGGTCTCTGATTTGGTTGTTCGTATTGAAATGAACAGTCCAAACCGCGAAAAACTGTTCAGCTTTGCGCAAAGCACTCGTGTATTGCCGAAACATTTCTGGAAAGACAGAAAGCTGTCTGAGCCTCTAAGTGAGCCACCAGTCGGTAGTGGTCCTTATAAGATCATCAGCTACAAATCAGGCCAAAGTGTTACCTATGGTCTAGATGAAAACTACTGGGCAGCAGACCTACCAGTTAACGTTGGCCGCAATAACTTCAAGCAGGTGCAATACGATTACTACCGTGACGACACGGTAATGTTGGAAGCGTTCAAAGCAGGGGAGTTCGATCTTCGAACCGAGAATTCGGCTAAGTTCTGGGCTAACTCTTATACGGGCGCGAACTTCGATAAAGGCTACATCATTAAAGAAGAGATCAACCACGAGAAGCCTGAAACGACTCAAGGTTTCGTCTTCAACATTCAATCACCTGTGTTCTCGGATCCTAAAGTGCGTGAAGCGTTAACCTATGCGATGGACTTTGAGTGGATGAACAAGAACATGTTCTATGGTCAGTACAAGCGTACTCGTAGCTACTTCCAAAATACCGACTACGAAGCGAAAGGCTTACCAAGCGAAGCGGAAGTCGAGTTGTTGTCTCAATACAAAGATCAGATTCCACCGCGAGTTTTCACCGAAGAATTCCAACCACCCGTCACCGATGGTAGCGGTCGTATTCGTAGCCAAATGCGTACCGCTTTCAAATTGTTGAAAGAAGCGGGTTGGGTGCTGAAAGACAAAGTCATGACCAACGAAAAGACTGGCAAGCCGATGTCATTTGAGTTGTTGATTTACAGCCCAACCACGGAACGTATCGCAACGCCGGTTCAAAAGAACCTTAAGCGCATGGGTATTGAGATGAAGATCCGTACCATCGATACCACTCAATACATCAAGCGCTTGCGTGATCGTGATTTCGACATGGTTTCGTCGTCATTTTCCGCAAACCCTTATCCTAGCCCGAACTTAATGATCGTTTGGAACTCTAACTACATTGATTCTACTTACAATACTGCAGGTGTTATCGATCCAGTGGTTGACGCGTTAACAGAAGAAATTGCGCGTAACCAACAGCACCCTGAAAAGCTTCTTACACTAGGTCGTTCACTAGACCGAGTATTGCAGTGGAATTTCTACAACATCCCGCAATGGCACGTTGGCGAGTATCGCGTAGCAATGTGGGACAAGTTTGAGCGTCCAGATGTATTGCCTAAATACGATTTAGGTATCGATACATGGTGGATTTCAGAAGAGAAGGCGGCTTTGCTTCCTGAAAAACGTCGCTAGGAGTTAGTTAGCATGGCCGCGTATATATTTCGACGTTTATTGTTGGTGATCCCCACGCTGTGGGCGATCATCACCATCAACTTTTTCATCATCCAGATAGCGCCTGGAGGCCCGGTAGAGCAAGCTGTTGCTCAATTAGAAGGGCATAACTCTGGCATTATGGAGCGTTTTTCTGGTGGTGGACAAGAAGTTGATTTAAGTGAAAGTGATCAAGCGTCTGCCAGTGGCTATAAAGGCTCACGCGGGCTTGATCCTGAAGTGGTTGAAGAGATCAAAAAGCAGTTTGGGTTTGATAAACCGATTCACGTTCGCTACTTCGATATGTTGAAAAACTACGCGACCTTTAACTTTGGTGAAAGCCTGTTTAAGGGTGGTAACGTGATTGATTTAATCATCGAGCGTTTACCTGTCTCCATTTCCTTAGGGTTGTGGAGTACGTTAATCATCTATGTGATTTCGATACCCTTAGGCATTATGAAGGCGATACATCACGGCTCTCGCTTTGATATTTGGTCGAGCGCGGTGGTGATTGTCGGCTACGCGGTGCCGGGCTTCTTGTTTGCGATTATTCTGATTATCTTGTTTGCAAGCGGTAACTACTTCAGTTGGTTCCCATTGCGAGGGCTTGTGTCGAGTAACTTCGACCAGCTCAACTGGTATCAGCAAATTGGCGACTACTTCTGGCACTTGGCGTTGCCCATTTTCGCCATGGTTATCGGTGGATTCGCCACGCTCAGCATGCTGACCAAAAACTCCTTCCTTGATGAAATCAATAAGCAATATGTAGTGACTGCGAGAGCGAAAGGCTTGGACGAGAGCAGTATTCTTTATAAGCACGTTTTCCGTAACGCCATGCTGATCATTATTGCGGGTTTCCCAAGCGCATTTATTAGTATTTTCTTCACGGGTTCTATGTTGATTGAAGTGATGTTTTCACTCGAAGGAATTGGTCTGCTTGGCTTTGAATCAACCATTCAACGTGACTATCCCGTGGTGTTCAGCTCTCTCTATATCATGACCTTGCTTGGCTTGGTGCTGAGCATTATCTCCGACCTGACGTATACCTGGGTTGATCCTCGAATTGATTTTGAAGCGCGTTAATGGCGAACGAATAACAAGGTATTGATAATAAATGTTTAACAACCCTTTAGCTGAAGCTCGTTGGTTACGTTTTAAAGCAAATAAGCGTGGTTTTATCTCCCTTTGGATATTTACCATCTTGTTTGGCTTGAGCCTGTTCGCTGAGATCATTGCCAATGATAAACCACTCTTGGTTTCTTATGATAATCAGTGGTTTGTGCCGGTTATCAATGAATATGCCGAGACGGAGTTTGGTGGTGAGTTTGAAACCGAGGCCGACTACAAAGACCCGTATGTTATCGAGCTCATTGAAGACAACGGTTACATCGTGTGGCCAATCATTCCGTTTAGCTACGACACAATAAACTTCGATATTTCAGGTGCGGTGCCATCGGAGCCCGATTCGGTGAACTGGTTAGGGACTGATGATAAGGGGCGAGATGTATTAGCTCGTATCATTTATGGCTTCCGTATTTCCGTTCTATTTGGTTTTATTCTGACCATTGTATCGAGCGTGATTGGTGTCGTGGTTGGCGCAACACAAGGCTACTACGGTGGCTGGGTTGATCTATTCGGACAACGCTTCATTGAAGTCTGGTCTGGTATGCCGACCCTGTTCTTGCTGATTATTTTGTCGAGTTTTATTGAGCCGAATTTCTGGTGGTTGCTCGGGATTATGGTGCTGTTTAGTTGGATGAGTTTAGTCGGCATCGTGCGAGCGGAATTTTTACGCTGCCGAAACTTCGATTATGTGCGAGCCGCGCAAGCCATGGGTGTTGATGACAAACGTATTATGCTTCGTCACATGTTACCTAACGCGATGGTTGCATCGTTAACCATGATGCCGTTTATTCTTTCAGGCTCGGTGACCACACTGACTTCGTTAGACTTCTTGGGCTTTGGTCTTCCTGCGGGTTCGCCTTCGTTAGGCGAGTTGTTGGCGCAAGGTAAAGCTAACTTACAAGCGCCTTGGCTTGGCATTTCTGCCTTCGTCGTGCTTTCACTGATGCTTACGTTACTGGTCTTCGTTGGTGAAGCGGTGCGTGATGCTTTCGACCCGCATCAACAGAAGTAAGGATAGGTTATGACTTCAAATACAACTCCTGCTTCTCCGGTTTTGACCATAGATAAACTGTCTGTCGGTTTCGGGCGAAAAAACTCGATAGAGCAAGTGACACAAGATGTCTCTTTAGAAATATACAAAGGTGAGACATTAGCGCTGGTGGGTGAGAGTGGTTCCGGAAAATCGGTCACGGCTAACTCGATTTTAAAGCTGTTACCAAAAGGCTCGTCTCATTACTTAAACGGTAAGATCAATTTCTCTGGCACCGATATTCTGAGTTGTTCTGAAAGACAGCTACGTGGGATTCGTGGTGGTCGTATTGGAATGATCTTCCAAGAGCCTATGGTTTCCCTAAATCCGCTTCATCGAATTGGAAAACAGCTTGTTGAAACCTTAGCAATTCATCGTGGTATGCGAACCAACAAAGCACAAGCCTTGGCGATAGAGTGGCTTTCAAAGGTTGGCATTCGCTATCCTGAGCAAAAGATTTCAGCCTATCCGCACGAGCTATCTGGTGGAGAACGCCAGCGCGTGATGATCGCGATGGCACTGATCAATGAACCAGAGCTGCTTATTGCTGATGAGCCGACAACGGCTTTGGATGTATCGGTGCAAGCGCAGATCCTCGACCTTCTAAAAGACCTGCAGCAAGAGCTGGGTATGGCAATGCTTTTCATTACTCATGACTTGAGTATCGTTCGTAAGATTGCCGACAGAGTAGCAGTAATGAAAGATGGTCGCTTGGTCGAAAGTAACGACTGTCATACCCTGTTTAACGCGCCTGCTCACCCTTACACTCAAAAACTTATTAACTCTGATCCGAAAGGTTTGCCCGTTCCTGTGTCACCCGAAAGCAAACCGCTACTCGATGTAAATCAACTTCGTGTTTGGTTCCCGATCACGGGCGGTTTATTCAAGCGCACCATTTCTCATGTTAAAGCTGTGACCGACATGGAGTTCACTTTGAAGAAAGGGCACTCAATCGGTTTGGTTGGCGAAAGTGGTTCTGGTAAATCGACGACCGGTATGGCGATACTTAAGCTGGTGGATAGTGAAGGGTCAATTACCTACTCGAGTGAACAGCTTCAAGGTTTAGATCGAAAACAGATGCTTTCGTTTAGAAGCCGTATGCAAGTAGTCTTTCAAGACCCGTTTTCTGCGCTAAACCCGAGAATGTCGGTCGCTCAGGTGATTGGCGAAGGTTTGTTAGTGCATCAACAATTGGATGAGCACGAACTCGACCAACGCATCTGTGACGTAATGAAAGAGGTTGACCTCGATCCTGAAACGCGTCACCGTTACCCAAATGAGTTTTCTGGCGGTCAAAGGCAGCGTATTGCGATTGCTCGTGCTTTGATTTTAAAGCCAGAGTTTATCCTGCTCGATGAACCAACATCGTCATTGGACAGAACCGTTCAAGCTCAAGTATTGGATTTGCTGAAGTCACTTCAAGAAAAGTATGGCCTGACCTATTTGTTTATCAGTCATGATCTGAATGTCGTGAAATCCTTGTGTCATTACACCATCGTCATGAAAGCTGGCGAGGTAATAGAGAAGGGCGACACTGAGACTTTGTTTGGTAATCCGCAGCATGAATATACTAAGCAGTTGGTGAGTCTTTCGAATGTTGGTGGTGTTTTATAACGCAGAGGGTTTGTTTAAAACAAATGGGCTCTGGTTGAATTCAACATGGTCATTTCGTTGTTTTAAGATTACACTGCGCCCAATATTTCAGAAGTACATATTTAGGTAGAGGTCACCATGGACCAAGAACATTACGAAGACGCTGATTACGAAGGCCAAGAGCTGGGCGAAGAAGGCGAAGAGATTGAAATTGAAGCAATTGGTATTGATGTTTCATCACAGCCAATCGAGCTCTACAAAGTGTTTAAAATTGCTAACCTAGTGAGTGGTGGCGGTGAAGCTAAGCACATCATCTCTGAAGGCTACGTAGCGGTAAATGGTGAGCTAGAAACCCGTAAGCGTCGTAAAATGTACGATGGCGACTTCTTTGAATTCAACCAAGAATACTATGTAGTGGTGTGTGATCAGCCAGTACAAGAAGAATCAGAAAAGCCGAAAATGAAAGAAACGCCTAAAAAAGAGAACAAGGCGAAGAAAGGTCAGTCTAAAAAGGATTCTAAGAAGAAGGAATCTAAGAAAAGCAAAGCAGAAATGCTAAGCGCAAAGGCTGAACCAAAGAAAGAGAAAAAAGAGAAGAAACCGAAAAAGAAAGCGGATACGCCAAAGCCAACACGTGATGACAAAAGCGGCCGTAATTCGATTGAGTTCTTTTAAACTACAGTTCTAAACGACTGCTCTAAACTGCTTTTCTAAAACGAATCTTTTAAAACTATTCGTTTGAACATCAAGCAACGTTAGACCTAGGTTTTACGTTACGCAGATATCAAAAGGCTCACTAGTTAGTGAGCCTTTTTTGTATTTGTTTGCTAGCACAGCTAACGGCCAATAACGCTTATTCTCAGTGTCTTGTGTGAGAAGAAGTTAGCTCTGATGCACGTAACTGAGCAACGGCTTTCGCTAGTTCTAGCTGAGCTTGTGCAAAGTTAATGTCTATGTTGCCCTTGTTGATGTTCTCTAGAGCGGCATATTTCGCTTCTTCTGCGCGAGCGCGGTCAATGTCTTTACCATGCAAGGCCGTGTCGGCTAATAACGTAACCACATCCGGCTGAACTTCCAGCATCCCACCAGAGACATACAGCACTTGGCCTTCTGATTTAGGGTCTGTAACAAACACGGTTACGCCCGGTTTGATCTTACTGAGAAGCGGGGAGTGACCGGGGCGGATCCCCAGTTCACCGTCAGCGCCAGAAACGGCTAGGGCATACGCTGGACCTGAAAACAGCGTACCTTCCGCACTTACAATATTAAGTTGAAATGTATTATCTGTAATTCCGATAGCCATGGTGCACCTGCCTCTTAGAGTGATTTTGCTTTGTTAAGCACTTCGTCGATAGAGCCACAGTACAAGAACGCTTGCTCTGGGATATCGTCATATTCACCGCTCAATAGACCTTTAAAGCCTCTTAGTGTTTCGCTTAGCGGTACAAAGACACCTTTCTGACCGGTAAACACTTCGGCTACGTGGTAAGGCTGCGTTAAGAAACGTTCAATCTTACGAGCGCGAGATACGGTCTGTTTGTCTTCAGTAGACAGCTCATCCATACCAAGAATCGCGATGATGTCTTTTAGCTCTTTGTAGCGTTGCAGCGTTGTTTGTACTTTTTGTGCAATGTCGTAGTGCTCTTGGCCTACGATCAGCGGATCTAACTGACGTGACGTTGAATCTAACGGGTCAATCGCAGGGTATAGACCCAGTGCCGCGATGTTACGAGACAGTACAACGGTCGCATCTAAGTGAGCAAAGGTTGTTGCTGGCGATGGGTCAGTCAAGTCATCCGCAGGTACGTATACTGCTTGGATAGAGGTGATAGAGCCTTGTTTTGTTGACGTGATACGCTCTTGAAGTACGCCCATCTCTTCAGCCAGTGTTGGTTGGTAACCTACTGCTGAAGGCATACGACCTAGCAGAGCTGATACTTCTGTTCCCGCAAGCGTGTAACGGTAAATGTTATCAATGAACAACAGTACGTCACGACCTTCATCACGGAAGCGCTCAGCCATAGTTAGGCCTGTAAGTGCTACACGTAGACGGTTTCCCGGTGGCTCGTTCATTTGACCGTAAACCATGGCTACTTTGTCTAGTACACCCGCTTCTTTCATCTCGTAGTAGAAGTCGTTACCTTCACGAGTACGCTCACCTACACCGGTAAATACAGAAAGACCTGAGTGGGCTTTGGCGATGTTGTTGATAAGCTCCATCATGTTGACGGTTTTACCTACACCAGCACCACCGAACAGACCAATTTTACCACCCTTAGCGAATGGACAGATAAGGTCGATAACCTTAACGCCTGTTTCTAGAAGCTCAGTGCTGTTTGCTTGTTCTTCATAAGAAGGGGCTTCACGGTGAATCTCGTAGTTTTCTTTCTGACCGATTTCACCACACTCATCGATAGGTTGACCAAGCACGTTCATGATACGGCCTAGCGTTTCTTCGCCGACAGGAACCGTGATTGGAGAGCCTGTGTTTTCAACCGTTAGGCCACGACGTAAGCCATCTGACGTACCCATTGCAATACAACGAACGATATTGCTACCCAGTTGTTGTTGTACTTCCAATACTAACGAGCTTGCTTCGTCGCTAGTCACTTTCAATGCATCATAAACGCGTGGGCTGTTGCCGCCGCTGAACTCGACGTCAACCACCGCGCCGATTACTTTAACTATTTTTCCAACACTCATTCTTAAATCCTCAAATTCTGTTCTTGACCCAGTCTTTTCTAGCCCTAGACAGCTTGGGCACCTGAGACTATTTCACTCAGCTCTTGGGTAATGGCAGCCTGACGCGCCTTGTTGTAGACCAACTGCAAGTCATCAATGAGTTGGCCTGCGTTATCAGTCGCCGCTTTCATAGCGACCATTCGGGCTGCTTGCTCACAGGCAATGCTCTCAACAATGCCTTGATACACTTGCGATTCGATGTATCGATGTAACAGTTCTGAGAGTATGTCTTTGGGTGCTTGCTCATAGATGTAGTCCCAACGACGCGCTTTTTTAGGCTCACCACCTTCCTCAGAATCCGAAGGGTGGGGGAGCAACTGCAAGGTCGTTGGCGCTTGAACCATGGTGTTGACGAACTGGTTGTAAACGAGATACAAGCTATCGATTTTACCTTCGTCGTAATGCCCGAGCATCGCATTCACCGTACCTAAGATGTCTTCTAACTTAGGTGTATCGCCAAGACCTGACGTTTGTGCAATAACGTTGCCGCCGCGTTGGAAGAACGAGATAGCCTTAGATCCCACTAAGGTTGTTTCTACCTCGACTCCCTTGGTGCGCCATTGCTCCATTTCTTCTAACACTTTCTTGAACAAGTTTGAGTTCAAGCCACCACACAAGCCGCGATCGGACGAGATAATGATGTAAGCGACACGCTTAGGTTCACGCTGTTGCAGGTAAGGGTGCTGGTACTCCAGGGAACCCGATGCAACATGAGAGATAACTTTTCGCATGTTCTCGGCGTAGGGGCGAGTTAGCGTCATGTTGTCTTGAACCTTGCGCATCTTACTTGCTGCAACCATTTCCATTGCGCTAGTGATTTTCTGAGTGTTACTAACACTGGCTATCTTGGTGCGAATTTCTTTAGTACTTGCCATAATCTGCTCCTATTTGTTTTGATTTCCAGCTAACAAACCGGAGCACTTACCAAGCTTTCATCCCAACAAAACCTTCTAGGATCTCTTTAAGAGCACCGTCGATTTCGTCATTGTAATCGCCTGTCGCGTTGATTTTTTCGAACAACGCAGGGTTCTGACCTTTGGCATAAGCAATCAGCTCTTCTTCAAAACGGGCAATGTTGTTTAGCTCAACACCGACCAAGTAGCCTTTCTCTGCTGCGTAGATAACCGTTGCTTGCTCAGCGACTGACATTGGAGAGTATTGTTTTTGCTTCATTAATTCGGTAACACGCTCACCATGGTCTAGCTGTTTGCGCGTCATCTCATCTAAGTCAGAAGAGAACTGAGCAAAGGCCGCCAGCTCGCGATATTGAGCTAATGAAGTACGGATACCACCAGACAGTTTCTTGATGATCTTGCATTGCGCCGCACCACCCACACGAGATACCGAGATACCTGGGTCTACTGCAGGACGTAAGCCTGAGTTAAACAATTGGGTTTGAAGGAAAACCTGACCATCGGTGATTGAGATTACGTTGGTTGGTACAAACGCTGATACGTCACCCGCCTGAGTTTCAATAATAGGAAGCGCCGTTAATGAGCCTGTTTGGCCTTTCACTTCACCGTTAGTGAACTTCTCTACATACTCTGCATTCACTCGTGCTGCACGTTCTAGTAGGCGTGAGTGAAGGTAGAATACGTCGCCAGGGAAGGCTTCACGACCCGGTGGGCGTTTCAATAGCAATGAGATTTGACGGTAAGCAACGGCTTGTTTTGATAGGTCATCATAGATGATCAGCGCATCTTCACCGCGGTCACGGAAGTATTCACCCATGGTGCAACCCGCATAAGGGGCTAGGTATTGAAGCGCTGCAGACTCTGATGCTGATGCCACGACTACGATGGTGTTTTTTAGCGCATCGTGGTCTTCGAGTTTACGAACCACATTAGCGATAGTGGAGGCTTTTTGGCCAATCGCTACATACACACATTTGATGCCAGAATCTTTCTGATTGATGATCGCATCGATAGCTAACGCTGTTTTACCCGTCTGACGGTCACCGATGATAAGTTCACGTTGACCACGACCGATTGGCACCATGGTATCAACCGCTTTATAACCAGTTTGAATAGGTTGATCAACAGACTTACGTTCGATTACACCCGGTGCAATCACTTCTACAGGGTCGAGTCGGTCACAACTCACTGGGCCTTTGCCATCGATTGGCTCGCCTAATGTGTTGACTACACGACCAAGAAGTCCGTTACCTACAGGTACTTCTAAGATACGACCTGTACCTTTCACTTTCATACCTTCAGAGAGGTCAGTGTAGGGGCCCATAACCACCGCACCTACTGAGTGGGTATCGAGGTTAAGTGCGAGTGCGTATTTGCCACCTGGTAGCTCAATCATCTCGCCTTGCATAACATCAGCAAGGCCATTGATTGTGATGATGCCATCACGAACCGATACGATAGTGCCTTCATTGCGAGCCTCGGTGCTCACATTAAATTTCGAGATGCGTTCTTTGATTAGATCGCTGATTTCATTTGAATTTAATTGCATAATTGTTACCTATCTCGCGTGAAGTTGATGAGCCAATCGGTCAATTGATGTGTTTAAAGAACCATCGATAACGGTTTCACCCGCTTTGATGACCATTCCACCCACTAACGTGTCATCAATAACCTGCTTCATTTCAACCTGACGCTCTAATTTCTTCTCAAGTGCAGCTGTTAGTGACGTAACTTGATCCTGTGTCAGCATTTCTGAACTGGTGACAGTGACAGGCACTACACGTTCATGTTCGTCCTTTAGCTCGCAGTACAATTCAAATAGGTCTCTTACAACAGAAAGGCGGCCGTTCTCGGCCAAGACTCGAATAAGATTAATGACGTGGTCATCAACGAGTCCTTGGCAAATATGAATGATGAGGTTTGCCAGCTCTTCTGTTTGGTGTGTAGAAGCACCTTCTGCTGAAGAAATCTGACTAGCGATCGTTTCTTCTTCCGCGACAGCCACAAGAATGGACAGCATTGAGTGCCACTCTTGTAACTGGTTTTCACCTAAAGCAAATTCAAACGATGCTTTGGCGTAGGGATGAGCAATATTGGTGTAATCTGACATATTGCCTCTCCTTAGAGTTCGCTAATCATTTGGTCAACTAGCGCTCGGTTCGTTGCGGAATCTAGGTTTTTGCTAATCAGTTTCTGTGCACTTTGAATTACTGCGTCTGCCATATCTGCCTGAAGTTCACGGCGTATCTTTTGGCGTTCGCCTTCTAGCTCAGCTCTACCTTGTTCTAAGATGCGTGCCTTTTCTTGCTCGGCTTCTTGTTGCGCTAAGCTGATGATTTCATTGCGGCGTTTTCGGCCCTGTTCAACCAGTTCAGTCACATCTTTTCTTGCATCTTCGATGAGTTGCGCGCCATTTGATTTTGCTAGTTCTAGCTCTTTCGCAGCGTTCTCTGAGTGGCGTAAACCATCAGCGATTTCTTTTTGGCGCTCGTCTAACATCGCGGTGAGAGGGGGCCATACATATTTCATGCAGAGCCAAACAAAAATCACGAATGAGATTGCTTGTCCAAACATGCTTGCATTTAAGTTCATACCTTCCTCACTAAATCTTGATTATTTACAAATCGATCTTTCAAAGCGGTTTGATTAAGCCACGGCGAAGATGATGTATAGACCGATACCAACACCGATCATCGGTACTGCATCCACAAGACCCATCATGATGAAGAATTGAGTACGAAGCATTGGAGTAAGGTCTGGTTGACGCGCAACACCTTCAAGGTATTTACCTGCTAAGTTACCAATACCAGATGCTGCACCTGCTGCACCTAAACCGATCAGTAATGCACCTGCTACATATAAAACTGCGCTTACGATATCCATTTGTATCTCCGATAAATAATTTGTTAGTTAAATTTTTTAGTTATTAATTAGTGGTGTTCTTCTGTTGCCATACCTAAATAAACAACGGTCAGTACCATAAATATAAATGCTTGCAAGAATACGATTAATATGTGGAATAGTGCCCAAGGAACACTCAGTGCCCATTGCATCCACCATGGCATTAATGCGATCAGAATAAATATCATCTCACCTGCATACATGTTTCCAAATAATCGTAAGCCTAGTGATATAGGTTTTGAAATTAATGTTATTAATTCAAGAACTAAGTTAACAGGGTATAAAAGAGGGTTATCAAATGGCTGCGTAGTAAGCTCTTTGATAAAGCCTTTCAATCCTTTATTTTTAAATGTATAAGTCAACAGTAAGATAAATACACCGAGTGCCATCGACATTGGAATATTTACGTCCGCCGTTGGTAGATCTCTAAAGTGTTCTAGACCCATTGCACGACTTAATGCTGGTATGAAATCTATTGGTAATAAATCGACCGCGTTCATTAACAACACCCAAACAAAAGTGGTTAATGCCAGTGGCCCTATTAATTTATCCTCCGCTTGAAAAATCTCTTTTACTAGGTTGTTTACAAAATCAAATATCAGTTCGATAAAACATTGAAATCGACCTGGAACACCGCTGGTGCCCTTAGTCACTACGTATCGAAAAGCTCCAATAAACAGTAAACCCGTAATCCAAGATACCAACATCGAGTCGATGTTGAACGCCCAGAAACCATCACCTGTAGTTAAGAAGGTTAAGTGATGCTCTATGTATTCGTGAGCGGTAGTTACTTGATCCATACTACACGTACTCCGATCTTGTAGAGGCAGTAATAAATGGTGTTAAGAAGTACCCAACCATAGTGAGAATATATGCGTACAATATTACTGGGTTATCCAATTTGAAAAACTGGAACGCCAAGATAAACATTAAGAACGTATAAGTTATTTTCACGACACGACTCATTTGCATTAAGTCACGTAAACTATAATTAGGATTCTTGCGCACCTTTAGGCTTGCATATATAAAACCAAACAGCGGAGGTAGCATCGCAATTCCGATACCCAAAGCCGACGATTCCATATCTACTTTATTACCAAAAAACACTTCATATAAAACTACACCGACGGCTAATACTACTTGGCAGAGAACAACTCTTTTAGCAGCAACAAGAATGTCACCACTTATCCCATTAAGCCTCATAATAAAACCTTATATTTAACAGTGTAAGCTCATATAAAACACAGTTTGAATATGTCTTGCTACTCGCATTTACTTGTTAATAAAACTTTGCTTGTTAACAAAGAGATAATCTTGCTGGTTTTATATCTCCTGACGAAATAGAACGATATAAACTAGTTCGCTCTCGTTTCGACAAAATATAAACTACGCCTAAAATTATGTGATCAAAACGACAAATATTGATATCAATAATTCCATTTTTGAAATGAATGTTTTTCATTTATGAAAGTAATAGTTCTATCACTTTATTCATGAATATTTAAGATGCTTTATCCTTGTGAAAAAGAGGGGCTTTTTAGAAGGGAGTAGCGAGCTAAATTTTCAACTTATGATCTTATCAATTACGACTATTCAAACACTTAGGTTCATTTACAAGCTGAGTTGTGAAGTGTGATTTTGGTAGGGGTTAAGCTTGTTTGAGGCAATGATGGAAGATCTGGTTTTTCTGGTAAATTAAACGTACGTCGCTCCTTATCAATAAGCGAATATTTTTTATATTGTCGTCAGCTTGTCACTATTTGCGTGCGCGAGAGTGAAAATTCAGCGCCTAAATGTTGATGATATAGGAGTGAAATGGGGGACTGGGTGTGCGAGAAGCATGGTGCGGAGAAGAAACACCGAGTTTTGAGGAAGTAAATGGCAGCAGAGCGCTACCTAATTTACTTAATCTAGGCTCTCTTATGACTCTTCATAACTGAGGTATTGAATACATAAGTCATGGAAAGCCTGTGCTTGTGGCGAGATCGTACGATCAGACAGTCTGAAAATGCCGATTTGTCGTTGCAAGGGTGGGTCAATTAGCGGAATCCACACCAAGCGGGTTTCATTGGTTGGGAAAGCCAGCTTAGGTAGCGTGGTCACGCCTATCCCGAGCTCTAACACCGAAAAAAGCGAGGTAATGTTCTCGACAGAGTACAGGGCTTGTTCGCTGAGCATGCGCGCAGGTGTTGGGTCCAGTAGGGTGCAAGTCCCGTTACGAATGAAGGGCTGCTTTAACAAGGTTTGCCATTCGATTCCTTCCTGTTGAGAGGCGATAGGGTTATCTTTGAGGCACACCACACCGATAGGATCAGAAAGCAAAGGCGTGAAGTCGATGCTCTCTTCTTCTAAATGGGAGCTATTACCGAGGGCAACATCCACCTCGCCAGAGAGTAATCTTGCTTCTACCCCTGCCGCATTATCATCAATCAAACTCACTTCTACATTCGGGTACTGCTCACAAAATGCCCCTAAAACACTAGGGATGAGTTTTGCGGCCACCGAAGGCACGCTCGCTATTCGAACTCTTCCTTGTTGTCCTGCCGCGGCTGCGCGTAAGTCGTTGTCTAATGCTTTGTAAACATTAAGGAATTGAATGATTTTTGGCAGGCATATTTCGCCGAAAGGCGTCAGTGTCGATTTGTTGCCTGTTTCAAACAGAGGTTGGCCGAGTATTTTTTCCAACTCTTTTATCGAAGTCGAAAGTGCCGCTTGCGATCGATTTGCACGGTGAGATGCCGCTCTAAATCCACCTTCTTCGACCACCAAAACGAAATGTTTTAACTGTTGTAGCTTAATACTCATGACTCCGATCCTTCTCTAGCCCTTGCTATACCTTACTTTTCGCAAGGTGATAGATTTTATTTATCAAATGCACAAAATTTACCGTTAGATTTATCAGGCGTCAAGGTGCAGTATTTAACCATCTTGAAACATAGTTGTTACAAAGTTGGATAAAATCGTGAACGCACAAACTAAAAAACACCCAGTAAAAACCTCTCTTTTTGCTTCAAAAGCACCACTAGAGTGGGCAATCGTTAATAACGGCACTCTATACACTGCGCAGATTCCAATCGATGAAACGGGCGCAGTAGTAGAAGGCGGTATTGAAGCGCAAACGCGTCAGACTTTTAACAACCTTGTTCATACCTTGGAGTGTGCAGGCGAATCGATGGATTCTGTGCTGCAGGTTCTGATTTACGTGACTGACCGTGAATACCTGAAAACGGTAAACAGCGTATACGGAGAATACTTCAACGCACCTTATCCAAATCGTGCAGCAGTCGTTGTTGCAGGGCTAGCTAGAGAAGAGATGTTGGTTGAGTTCGTGGTTTATGCATCGGCGTCTCAACCTGAATAAATGGACTGTGAACTGAGGCAATTTGCCAATCAAAGCTGTTTGTCTAAGCAGATCTTTACTAATACAAGCGAATAGTTTTACGTCTAGATACAAAATTAATACTTATTCTCTATATGAATTAACAATTTATTAATTAATCCGATGGTTGCCAGACTCAACCGCAACCTAACGTTACAAGGACAGAATGATGACTCACTTACAGAATGTTCAAGCAGAAAACGCACTTTACATTGGCGGCGAATGGCAAGCGGGTGTAAGCACCGTAGCGAACATTAACCCATCAGATATTTCTGAAAATATTGGCAACTTTGCACAAGCAAGTGCTGAACAAGTTCAACAAGCGATTTCAGCGGCGGAACACGCTCAACCAGAGTGGGAAAAAACGCCGATTGAACGCAAGCAAACGGTGCTTCAAGCGATTGGTGATGAGCTGATTGCCCGTTGTGATGAGCTGGGCACTTTGCTATCTCGTGAAGAAGGTAAGCCTTTTGCTGAAGGTCGTGGTGAGATTTACCGCGCTGGTCAGTTCTTCCAATACTTTGCGGCTGAAGTGCTTCGTCAGATTGGCGATAACGCGGATTCAGTACGCCCAGGCGTTTCTGTAGAAGTGACTCGTGAAGCGGTAGGCGTTATCGGCATTATCTCTCCTTGGAACTTCCCGACAGCAACGGCTGCTTGGAAAATCGCTCCAGCACTGGCTTTCGGTAACAGCGTTATCTGGAAACCAGCAAACCTAACACCAGCGAGTGCGGTTGCGCTTACTGAGATCATCCACCGTCAAGGTATCCCTGCAGGTACGTTTAACCTTGTGCTAGGTAGCGGTTCAACGGTAGGTGATGCACTGATCAACTCTAAAGAAGTGAACGGTGTGAGCTTTACCGGTTCTGTTGATACGGGTCGTAAAGTAGCAGCTGCTACCGCGCCAAACTTCGTTCGTTGCCAACTGGAAATGGGAAGTAAGAACGCACTTGTTATTGCAGACGATGCTGATATCCAAACTGCGGTTGATGCAACGATTGCAGGTTCGTTCTCGGGTGCTGGTCAAAAATGTACGGCGTCTTCTCGCCTTGTGGTTATGGATAGCATTCACGACCAATACGTTGAAGCATTGATTAAGCGTATGAGTGAGCTGAAAGTGGGTCACGCACTGGAAGAGGGCGTGTTCATGGGCCCTGTCGTTGATGGCAACCAACTTGAAGCAAACCTAGGCTGGGTTGATAAAGCACGTCAAAGCGGCGGTGAGCTGGCATTTGGTGGCGAACGCTTGAGCATGAAGCACGAAGGTTTCTACATGTCTCCAACGTTGTTCTTGAACACTAAGAACGATTGGGAAGTGAACCAAGAAGAAGTGTTCGCACCAATGGCAAGCGTGATTCGTGTCGCTGACCTAGAAGAAGCTATTGCGACAACCAACGATACTCGCTTTGGTCTAACGGGCGGCATCATCACTCAGAGCCTACGTACGAGTGCAATGTTCAAGCAACAAGCGCAAACAGGTTGTGTGATGGTGAACCTACCAACAGCAGGCACGGATTACCACGTACCGTTTGGTGGCCGTAAAGAGTCTAGCTTCGGTCCTCGTGAGCAAGGTCAATACGCGAAAGAGTTCTACACAGTGGTTAAGACGGCTTACCAGCGTCCTTACTAATCCACTTTCTAAATAAGAATTGGATAGCTGAAGATATTAACTTCCTAGCTATCCAGCTATCGAATTGGCCTGATTCACAGAGTCAGGCCAACATTCAAACCAAAGCAGCAAACGAACGTAGACAAGTGATTTAACCCATTTTTGAAAACATGTTATTTGAGCGTGTTTTCAAAACCGAGCTAGAACACTGAGCTTTCAATAGGAGTGGTTATGTACCAGCAACGGATTGTTATAGATGGATTGCAATACTGCAATTGGAACAGAGAATATTTCCAAACACTAAAGGCGAGCGGCATTACAGCAGTTCACGCTACCGCGGTTTACCACGAGACAGCTCGTGAAACCTTATCTCGCTTTGCAGAATGGAACTTAAGATTCGAGCAAAATGCAGACATTATCATGCCGATTCATTCAATGGCTGATGTTGAAACTGCAAAAGCGACCGGCAAAGTCGGCATTTTCCTTGGTGCTCAAAACTGTTCTCCAATCGATGATGAGATTGGTCTTATCGAAGTGATGCGTAAGCAAGGCCTTCTGATCATGCAATTGACGTACAACAACCAGAGCTTATTAGCGACGGGTTGCTACGAGAAGAACGATACGGGTATTACTCGATTTGGTAAGCAAGCTATCGAAGAGATGAACCGAGTGGGCATGATCATCGATATGTCTCACAGTGCCGAGCGTTCAACGCTTGAGGCGATAGACCTATCTTCTCGTCCTATTTGTATCAGCCACGCGAACCCGACGTTTGCTCATGATGCACTACGAAACAAATCAAACGATGTGATTAAAGCCTTAACTGCACGCGGTGGTTTAATCGGATTCAGTTTATACCCATTCCACCTACCAAACGGCAGCCAATGTACTTTGGAAGACTTCTGCCAAATGGTTGCGACGACAGCTGATATGGTCGGCGTAGAGCACCTGGGAATTGGTAGTGACCTTTGTTTAAACCAACCTCAAGCTGTTCTTGAATGGATGAGAAATGGTCGTTGGTCTAAAGCAATGGATTACGGCGAAGGCTCTGCAAACAACTCAGGTTGGCCAGATGCGTTGCCTTGGTTTTGTGGTAGTGCGGGTATGGAAAATATTTATAACGGATTGATGCGTCATGGTTTCAGCGAGTCTGAAGCTGGGCAAGTCTTGGGAGAAAACTGGTTTAATTTCTTGAAAGATGGCCTAGAGCCTCAAAGCAAGGGTTAAGCGCTCTCTTAAGCCATCATCGAATTAGCAGACTTCTAATTAACGTTCATTTGGAAATGCTGTTTTAACCAATTTCACTATTTAAAAGGAACAACGGTCTATTTCGCAACGCGGTAACCCAAACATGGATTAGCCTGCCCAACACAAAAAACAATAGGGCAGGTGTTAAATACACCCTTGTAGTCATCATTCAAATGACAGCTGCAAAGAAACCTCTGGAGTCAGAGTATGTCTGATTTAACCAATAGCGTGAAACCTTCAAGCTTAAATGCGGGTCAAGTACACACAGCAAGTAGCAAAACAAGCAACACCAAACAGTCTGAATCTACGTCAGACAAATTGGGATTAACCAACCCAGCACTTTGGTACAGCGGCGGTTTTATCGCTCTGTTCGTTGCACTTGCTCTATTTGACGGTGAGCTGTTATCAAGCCTTGTAAATACGGGCTTTGCATGGTCTGTAAAAGTATTCGGGCCTTACTGGCAAATGCTTCTTCTTCTGACTTTTCTTATTGGTCTTGGCCTAGCGGCAGGGCGAACAGGCAAGGTTATCCTAGGTGGCATTGCTAAACCTGAGATGGATGGTTTCCGTTGGATGGCTATCATCTTCTGTACGTTACTTGCAGGCGGCGGTGTATTTTGGGCAGCAGCAGAACCTATCGCTCACTACGTTAGCCCACCACCATTGTATGGCGCACAAGAAAACGCACAACAAGGCGCGGTGAATGCTCTATCACAATCATTCATGCACTGGGGTTTCCTTGCATGGGCTATCGTTGGCAGTTTAACGTCTATCGTGGTTATGCACCTTCACTACGACAAAGGCTTGCCTCTTAAACCTCGTATTTTGCTTTACCCAGTTTTGGGTGAAAGAGCACTGAAAGGTCACACTGGTGCGCTGATTGATGCATGTTGTATTGTCGCTGTAGCGGCGGGCACCATTGGTCCTATCGGCTTCTTAGGCTTGCAAGTGAGCTACGCACTGAACGCACTGTTTGATATTCCTGATGGCTTCACGACGCAGCTTATCATCATCCTGTTCGCTATCGTTCTATACACATTGTCGGCATTAAGTGGTCTTAACCGCGGAATGCAAATGCTAAGCCGTTACAACGTAATTTTAGCAATGTCATTGATGGTCTACATTCTGATCTTCGGCCCAACAAACTTCATTTTCAATGGCTACATCCAAGGTGTAGGCAGCATGATAGATAACTTCATCCCAATGGCAACATACCGTGGTGACGAAGGTTGGTTAAGCTGGTGGACAGTATTCTTCTGGGGTTGGTTCTTAGGTTACGGCCCAATGATGGCAATCTTCATCGCACGTATTTCACGTGGTCGTAGTATTCGCCAATTGGTATCAACCATTAGCTTGATTGCACCGTTTGTTACTTGCTTCTGGTTCACAATTGTTGGCGGCTCTGGCCTTGCGTTCGAAATCGCAGATCCAGGCAGCGTAAGTAAGGCGTTTGAAGGTTTTAACTTACCAGGTGCGCTACTGGCGGTAACTCAGCAGCTACCAATGCCAATGCTTATCTCAATTCTGTTCTTGATCTTAACCACGATCTTCATCGTAACGACCGGTGACTCAATGACTTACACCATCAGTGTGGTGATCAGTGGTGAGACAGAACCGAATGCAATTATTCGTACCTTCTGGGGTGTGATGATGGGGGTAACAGCGTTAATTCTGATTTCCCTAGGCTCTGGCGGTATTTCAGCGCTGCAATCCTTCATTGTTATCACCGCGGTACCGGTGTCCTTAATCTTGTTGCCATCACTTTGGAATGCGCCTCAAATCGCAATCAAGATGGCGAAAGATCAAGGCTTATAAAACATCAATGCCGGTATAAAGAAGAAAATGTAGAGATAAAGCTCTCTAAAAACTGAAGATAAACAAGGTGTGAGCCTTTGAAAGAAGGCTGATACAAGATTCCGGAAGGAAGATAAAAACCGTACTGGTGAAGATACACCGGGCGGCACGTATTTAGGTCAATCGATCTAGTCAGGACAAATAATAAGTGGCGAGTTCGCTTGCCTCGATAATATCAATAACGATTAAAAACGTGAAAGCTAACCAACATACTGTCGCTATATATGCTTCAAAAGACAGCAACGATCGGTTCTGAATGGCTAGCAAAATCCTATAACTATAAGGTGGTGAGCAAAATGGATGCACATCGTTCTACCTACACTGAATCAGCACTACGTGACGCGACTGTCGTCATGGCACCGGAAAGGCTAGGTGCAATGCACCAAACACGTATCAGCTTCGTTAGAACTCTGATTCGTAAAATGGCGCAGCAAGAATGGAAAGTGACCAAACATGAATGGCAATTAGACGCTCAGGGCTTTGGTCATGTTATCTATAAGCTTACGACGCCAAATCATGTTTATCATTTGGTTGTTTTCTGCGATGAGATTGCAGACGACGAACGAAATGACCGTGTAATTGCTGAAAAGTGGGACGTAACGTTTGCTCTGGTTCTTGGTGATGTTGATGTCACCCTACTTGAGAGACTTCGTGCGAATGTACCGCTACAAGAAGCAGGCCGTAACCCTAACAATGTGCTTGTTTTAGCGCGTGCCAACAAAAGTGTACGAGTGTTTGAACATATTGTTAGTCACTTGGCTAAAGGTGTTCAACCAACGCCAAAAGAGCTAGCGGAAGTTGGCTACATCCTACGAACCACAGCGGTTTATGGTAATGGTAAGTTTGGTATTGCTGACTTTAAAATCTTGGAAAAGAATCCAGATTTTAATCAATCGTTCAGTGCTCAAATGTGTGCTGTTTATATGCTGCGTGAGTTCAGCCTAGATTGGGTTCATTACCTAGCGGAGCAACAAGGCGGTGAACAAGCGATTACCTTGCACAGAGGCTTACAACGCTACCTAGGTGTGGGTAATGCCACAGGTTTAGGTATGGCGCCATATCTGATTAACCACCCAAGTATTGTCGATCAATGGATGACAACCCGTGAGCATGCATTAGCTGACGTGTTAGCTAATCACACGGATACGGCATTGATTGAGCCCCTACGTACATTAGTTAAAAAAGCGATTTGTCATTTAGAACAAGTTGTTACCATCAATGAAAATCAGCAAGAGTTGAACAAAACCGCTGTTGATGAGTTGAAACACGCAGAACAGTCACTAGAAGCTTCTGTAAACCATTGCGATACATGGGCGCAGTTAGTTGAACAATCTAAGCACATGAGTATGGAAGCCCAAGAAATCCTTATCTCATGCTTGATGGAATTGTACCCAGAATTAGTGGACGCCCATCAAGAGCAAATGAATTGTAGCGAAACACTCTCGCTTCCTAGTGGCAAAAAGATCAAAGACCTATTGGTTGTGTTAGAAGAAAAGTACCGTTGGGGGATCACGACTGACTTTACGAAAGCAGAAAATAACTACTGGTTCTGGTATCGCTCTCAGGACAAAGAAGAGCCAAGGCTCGGTGTTCGAGGCGAGGAACTCGGCGAAGAGCGCGAACTGCCGTTGGATATCGGCCGTCAAGCTTACCGTCTGTACCATGCTTTATTGCAATTCGCGCCAGAGCTTTCATTGGCTGAATTCCTTGTTAAACAACCGCAGCATCGTGCCATTGCGCGCCGTGTGTGGACGTTAGGTAACAAGGCGATGGGCGACATTCAAATGAACGTGCTGCACCAAGACTCGCCACCAATGCATTTGCTGCGTTGTAAGCTAGCGATGTTTGGAGCGACTAAGTTTGATCCTCGCTCAGACCGTTGGGTACGAGTGACGTTTTTCCAAGGTGCACCGTTGCTTGATGAAATTCATCAGGACGAATGGGAGTTCCCAATCTTACCAAGTGAAGCGGAGATCGCTGACTCAAATAAAGTTCCTACACATATCAACGCTCAACATGGAGGTAAATCGTTATGATCGTTTCTCACAATGAACTGGTAGCGGCCGTTAATAAAGCCTTTCTGGGTATGCGTCGTACATGTGGTGAAGCCGATGTGATAGCGAACATGGTGGCAGATTTACAAATGGTTGGCTTGGATGGTGTTCGTCATTTTAACAATGCGAGCAACTTTATGGGGCTAGAAGACGATTGCCCTGTAGACATCCAAGTGACAAGCGACAACACAGTTGAAGTGGACCTGCACAAGGCGAGCTTAGCGTGTCATCTTCCTGTGGTGATGGATTACGCCATTGAAAAAATGGTCGGTAAAAAGACGCTGAAAATCGAGCTAAACAACTGCCATAACCGTTGGTTAGCGTACAGTGAGCTTGTAAAACTGGTAGCGAAAGGCATCGCATGTACCGCACGTTGGGATAATGGCTCAAATCCTAAGAGCACCTTGTATGTGCTTAACCGTGGTTGCGTTGCACCAGAACTGTTTTTATCAGATTTGCCTCTGGCATCGGACGATCATATCCACAATATGACCATCGAGCTTTCCGTCCAGGATTTGGATATCGAACGTTTGTCAGATGGCTACCAAACACACATTGAATCGGAAGCGCTTTTTAAAACTCAAGAGAAGGCGTGGAACGAGGGCATTGAAGTTGACGATGGAGAGTGGGGCGCGTTGAAAGAAACGGCGACGGCCATTCTTGTTGAAAACAGCCAACGTTCAATTCAAGGTGCAGGTGAGCTCGAGGCTTCTTAGCTTTGTTTTATAGAGCTATAAGTTACAGAAGCTCAGTTTATAGATCTTTGGCTTATAGAAACTAAACCTATAAAGCCTGAGCTTGTTCAACCTAAAAACCTCATTTACAACAGATAAAACCAAAGAGCTTAACGTATCCTCACCTCGTTAAGCTCTTTTTATTTGTGTCCCACTTTTGTTCTTCTTCTCAATAGATCACATCTTAAACTCTCTGTTTTGACATAAGTTGTTACGCGTATAAAGCTAATTTGGCGATTTAATGAAGTACCTTCACATTCAGGTTCAACAAACGGTTTCATTTACAAGCTAGTATGCGTATCTTGCTAACTACGGTGCCAAAGGGTGCCATTTTTATTCGTACCAATGACTTTAGAATCAGATAAAAAGGAATGAAGCGTGCAAGCTAACTTTATTGATGGAACCACCCTGTACCGTCAGCACTCTTTCGAGTTGCCACTTGATTATCAAGCCAAAGATGGACAACAGATCCAAGTCTTCGCACGTGAGCTGGTTGATCTCGCTAAAGATGAGCAAGAGCTGCCGTGGTTGATCTACTTTCAAGGCGGCCCAGGTTTTCCTTCTCCACGGGTGAGTGGTCAATCGGGTTGGCTAAAGCGTGCATTACAAAACTACCGTGTTCTGCTTCTAGACCAACGTGGTACTGGCAACAGCACGGTTATCAGCCATGAAACTTTGGCGCATTTGTCTCCAGAACAACAAGTCGAATACTTAACGCATTTCAGAGCGGATAACATCGTTCGTGACGCTGAAGCGATTCGTGAACAGTTTGGTATTAAGCAATGGTCGACGATTGGTCAAAGCTTTGGTGGCTTCTGTACACTGAGCTATTTGTCACTGTTCCCACAGAGCTTGCAGCGTTGTTATGTGACGGGCGGCATTCCTTCTATTGAACGAGAAGCTGACGATGTTTATCGTGCGACTTACAAGCGTGTAGAAGACAAAAACAGAGCTTTCTTTGCTCAGTTCCCACAAGCACAAGCTATGTGTCGCGAGATCTCTGATTACCTGCTCAACAACGATGTGAGACTGCCAAACGGTCAGGTGTTCACAGTTGAACAGTTCCAGCTAATAGGTATTAATCTTGGTGGCGGCGAAGCAAACCTTCCAATGTATTTCACACTGGAGAGTGCGTTTGTTGAAGTGAACGGTAACAGACAGCTGAGCTACAGCTTCCTAAATCAAATGCAGCAAGAGCAGGGTTACTTAACTAACCCAATTTACGCAATCTTGCATGAATCGATTTACTGTCAAGGTACAGCGTCTAACTGGTCTGCACATCGTGTTCGTGAGCAGTACCCACACTTCAACTACCAATCGGGCAGTGAGTTCTGGTTTACTGGTGAAATGGTGTACCCATGGATGTTCGACCAACTTGAAACGCTGAAGCCACTGCGTGAAGCCGCGAACATGTTGGCTGAAAAGTCGGACTGGGGCACTTTGTACAACGCAGAGCAGTTGAGCAAGAATACAGTGCCAATGGCGTGTGCCGTTTACGCCGATGACATGTACGTTGAGTTGGATTACAGCCGTGAAACATTGGCGAACATTCCTAACTCGAAAGCGTGGATCACCAATGAATATGAACACAATGGCTTGCGAGTAGACGGCGAAAGGATTGTCGATAAATTGATGACGATGGTTGAAGCGTTAGAAAATCTGCCAAAGTAATCAAGCTATTTGCACTAGAAACAAGATGCGTTAGAAGCTTTCTACTTTAGAAACTATCTACTTTAGAAACTATCTACGTTAGAAATACGATACGCCAGAAACAAGAAAACGCTGCACCCATGCAGCGTTTTTTTATGTCATCGAACTATTCGATTTAAGGAACTAGGAGGGGTAGCCCTTGAAGCCATTAAGGTTGGATGACGATATCTTGATTTTCAGTGGTCAATAAGCTGGCGCGGTTCTGTTCGATAAGCTGAGCCGCATAAGAGGGAGTTACAGCTTGAATTTCGCCTTTTGACGAATCGTTAATGCTTCCCACGCATGATCACGGTATTTGCCTGTTTGTGTATATTCAATAAGTACTCTCATGATTCTTCCATCCGATGTGTGGTTAACGTGCTACTAACATTAGCGCCATTATTGTGGTTACACACCTGTTAAAAATGGAACATAAGATTAACCAAATGAGAATGCGTGTAACTTGAAAAACAGACCTAACTGCACTTATCTTCTTAACCGCGTTTATCGCAACTAACCGTATTTATCGCAACTAACAGCATTTATTGTAACCAACCTTACTTATCGTAAATAGCGTCCATAAAAAAACGCTGCACAATGGCAGCGTTAAAGTTGAGATAGGTTAAAGGTTGCTTAGCTGTTTTCTAAGCCAACAATCTTGCGTGCAGACATCACTGCACTATCCAAATCGGTCAATCTACCAGCACTTGCTGGACCAAGAACTGATGAATACAAAGCCAACTGCTTCTCAAATGATAAATCTAATTGGTTATATAGATTTTGGCGGATTTGAGCGTGTTGCTGTGGCTTTGCGCTCGATAGGCCTTCCAACGTATCGTAGATGAGTGTAGTTGTATCCATAACTGTCCTTAGTACATCTTTAGAAAATTTTGCATATTATGCACTTGGTATCATCTTTGTTCTGCGAGATTGATCGCATTATGTGTAGCTCTGCTTAATTGTGTAATCAGTTAGTTACAATTGTGTTGTACGGCAAAGTGTCGGAACTCGGGTTTGGGCAAAAGAAAAGGAGACACAGTGGTCTCCTTTTGGCTTGTTAGCAAAGATAAAAGTTACGTGCTGTTCGCTGTTTATTGAGCCAATCGGCTACGCACAGCTACAGCGCCTATCGTATGTTAATGTTCTTATCTCGATTTTCGTACATTTCAGGTGTGGTGTGTAATCCACCTGCATAGCCTGCTGCTTCAAGTGTTTCTCTTACCTCTCGAACATGCTCAGCCGTGACCGGTTCATTTCTGTCGCCAAGGTTTAAACGCACAAACGTGATTAACTCAGCTAAGCGTTGATCCGACAGTACATCCTCAAAACTTGCCATTGGCATGAAATTTCTGTCTTTGTCGAGATAGGTGGGTTGCAAGCCGCGCACCGTTACCGCAATGGTATTGAATGGGTCGCTGTGCATGATAATACCGTTGTTCAACAGAGTAGGGGCGATTGGATCGCGACCTTTACCATCGTCACCATGACAAGCCCCACAGGTTTGACGATACGTGGTGTAGATTTCACTGGCATACGCAGCTTCATCAAACCCTTTAGGCTGTAACTGAACGGCATCACTGGCAATGGTGTTGTTGATGTCCCCACTGAGTAGGTAATAGGACATCGACTCAATATCTTCACGCGTCATCAAGCTTAGGCTGTTTTTCACTACATCAGCCATACCCGCAAAAGCGGTGCCTTTGTCTGAATGTCCTGTGTGTAAAAAGTCTGTGAGTGTTGCTTCATCCCAACCATCGATATAGAGCTCATTGGCTGTAATATCAGGCGCGTTCCAACCGTCGATCAAGTTACCTTGGAAAATACGTTCTGGTATCAGTGCTTGGGCAATATTTCGAGGTGTATGGCACTCCGAACAGTGACCAAGTCCTGCGACCCAATATTTGCCTTGTTGCCACTTATCGACATTCTCAATTTCTCCTTTGAGTTCCTCTGGCACTTCATAATCAATAGGGTCGGTATCCATGAATACGATGTTCCAGCCAAGCAAACCTAAGCGAATATTGGATGGAAACATCATGCTGTTGTCATCATTGCGTCGCGGCACGGCGGTGATTGACTGCATGTATTCCCATAAATCCACCATGTCTTGGTCGGTGAGGTATTGATAGGAGGTGTAAGGCATTGCAGGGTACAGGTAACCATTCTTGCCTTTACCTGCGACTAACGCCGCTCGGAAATCATCGAAGTCATAAGTCCCAATACCTTCGGTAGTGTGTGGCGTTATGTTGGTTGAATACACGGTGCCGAAGGGGGTGACAAAGGGTAGGCCGCCAGCAAAGGGTTCGCCACCTTCTGCACTATGACAAGCCACACAGTCACCGGCATAAGCGAGATATTCTCCGCGCTCAACAGATGATGCTTTCAAACTCGCGAGCCGTTGTTGCTCTACGTCACCAGCGTGTCGGATATAAGCCCCAAGCGCGAGTATCTCGTTCTCACTGAGCTGCTCATCAAACGCAGGCATTAGGTTGTTCAAACCGTAATTGATGGTGTGCTGAATCTCTTCAATACTGCCGCCGTGAAGCCAGATATCATCGGAAAGATCAGGTACACCAACCGCTGGATTAGCGACAGCACCATCGGCATGACAAGACGAACAGTATTGGACGAACAAGGTTTTACCGAGCTCGACTTTAATCTCCGGCACATCGGTATGACGTTGGTTGAGAGACGCTAGATAGTAGGAGACTTTTGCCACCTCGTCTGGGCGCATGATTTCACTCCAACCCGGCATCGCTCCATTTCGCCCTTTGGCAATCGAATGGATCACAGCTTCATCACTGCCGCCGTATAACCATTCTTGGTCGATAAGATTAGGGAAGTGTTTCTGACCTTGTGCATTATCTCGGTGACAAGCGGCACAGTGAGTTTGGAATAGAATCCTACCGCTGTTCACGATCTCTGGGACAGCAGCTAATCCCTCTAACGTGGTTTCGCTGGTTTGTGCAAATTGCTCATTGAGAGTGGTGGATGGTGAACTGAGCTTATCGTCGCTTTGTTCCCAATCGACTAAGCCTTCCCATTCTCCAAGCCCGGGGTAGAGCACCAAATAACCCGCAGACAAAAGAAATGCCACTGCATAACTGATAAATAACAGCTTAGGTGGAGGCGCATCTTTCTCTTCAATACCATCAAAGGTGCCAATGGTGTGGTCGTGATCGGCCTTGTGATTGCTACGCCAGTATTTAACGACAACAGACACCATCAGAACAAAGAATATTAAGGTTAAGAGTACCGCCCATAGATTCCAGAATGTGCTCATTGTGATACCTCCTGTGACGTATCTTTACCCAGGCTTTGTAAATAGCGAATCAGAGCTTCACCTTTGGTTTTGCCTCTTACTTGCAAACGGGCATCACCAATTTCTTGATCGGTATAAGGCACACCTAAGGTACGTAACACTTCCATTTTGGCGCTAATATCATCGCCAGTCAGAGTCTGCTCAAATAGCCACGGGTAAGAGGGCATGATCGAGGTCGGTACGACTTTTCGAGGGTCAATTAAGTGAATAGCATGCCATTGGTCAGAATACTTTCTACCTAAGTTAGTGAGGTCAGGACCAGTACGTTTAGAGCCCCACAAGTTAGGAAACTCATAGATATCGTCTGCTTCTTGGTTCGGGCGACCATTACGCTTCACTTCTGGCTCTAGAGGGCGAACCATTTGTGTGTGACAAACATGGCAGCCTTCACTGATGTATATGTCTCGGCCTGCTAACTCAATCGGTGTGAGAGGCATCGCTAAGCTGCCTTTGGCAATATCATCGCCACGGACAATGCTTGGCACTACCCAGACCAATAAAGAGAAGGAGGCCACGACAACAGTGGTCAAAATTAAAATGACGATTGAATGTGTAAAGTCTTTACTCATCATTTAAGCTCCTTCATTAACAGTGTGTTTAGCATCATTTGTTACGGGCATACGAACCGTTTTGTACAAGTTGAAAGCCATTAAGAACAATCCAAGTACAAACAGCGCGCCACCAAAGAAACGCATGAATAGCCAAGGTGCTTTAAAGTCCATAGCTTCTACAAAACTGTAAATCAGTTCGCCATTTTCATTTTGAGCGAGCCACATATATCCCTCGCCGATGCCTGCGATCCAAAGTGCTATTGCATAGATGGCGACGCCAGCATGAGCAAGCCAAAAGTGCCATTTAATCAGTCGTCGTGACCATAGATCGGTTTGGCCCCATAAGCGTGGAATGAAATAGTAAAAAACCGCTATCCCTGACATTCCAACCCATCCGAGAGCTGCGGAATGTACGTGACCGATGATCCATTCGGTGTTGTGTGCCACCATGTTGAACCAGCGAATAGCGAGTAGGGGACCTTCGAATGTCGCCAAGCAGTAGTAAAGAATTGCTGAGAAAAAGAATAAAAGAATGTAGTCGGACTTCAGCTTTTCTTTGTTTTGTAGAAGGGTCATTGCGCTATTGAACGCACCGGCCCAAGAAGGGAGCCACAGGATCAAAGACATTACGATGCCGATGTTTTGAATCCAGATCGGAACAGAAGAATAAACCAAATGGTGCGTTCCGGCCCACGTGTAAAAGCCGACCAAGCCCCAGAAATGGATCACAGATAAGCGGTACGAATAGATAGGTCGATCCGCCGCTTTGGGTATGAAATAGTAATTCATACCAATCACACCTGCGGTTAGTAAGAAACCGACGGCATTATGTCCCCACCACCATTGAACAATCGCATCTTGAGCGCCTGCAAACACAGAGTAGGACTTCATCGCCAACACAGGCATCGCGAGGTTGTTCACGATGAAAATCATTGCAACGACGATAATGAATGCAGCAAAGAACCAGTTAGCCACAAAGATATGGCTGACCTTTCGTTTAGCAAGGGTGCCAAAGAACAACACCGCGTACAGCACCCAAACCAACACAATCATCAAGTCGATTGGCCATTCAAGCTCCGCATACTCTTTTGAGGTAGTGTGGCCTGCGGGTAAGGAAATGACCGCAAGTAACAGGATGAATTGCCAGCCCCAAAATACCATCCATGAAAGGCTTTTGTTGAACAAGTCACAATGGCCTGTTCGCTGGGCAATGTACAAAGACGTCCCCATCAAGATATTCACGACGAAGCCGTAAATTACTCCAGAGGTATGTAGCGGACGCAGTCGACCAAATTGGAAATACTGAGAATCAAAGTTTAAGACTGGCCAATATAATTGCGCGGCGAGAATCACGCCGATGATCATACCTACAATCGCCCACACTAAGGATGCAATGATGAAGTACTTCACGACCTTAATGCTGTATTGCGTTGTCACTTGTTCCATAACAAGGCTCCTTGCCTAGAGGTTTTGAATCGCTGACTTAATTTGAATCGCTGAGCGAGCCTGCTTCGTTGCCGAGCACAGAATAGAAATAGGAAATGTCACGGATGTCTTGGTCTGAGAGCGTGTCGGTTTGTTGTTGCATGAGAATCGCTAAGCCACTGGTTCTTTCTCGAGTCTGGTAATCTTTCAATGAAGAGATGAGATAACCCACTTTTTGACCGCGAAGGTTCGGGTAGGGATCTTGTGTTGAGATGCCATCAGCGCCATGACAGGTCATACACACTTTAGCTTTTTGTTTACCTAATTCGAATTGTTCTTGATTAACTTCAGCAGAAACAGGAAACATGACCAGCGTCATTACCAGGGTAGAAAGTGTCGCCATGGGGTTAAATTTTTTTATATTCAAACTCATTCTCGATTCCCTTGATTATGAAATGAGTAAGCTTTCTAAGATCAATACACGAGATCAACTGGTGAAGTAGAAACGACTGGAACTCGTTATTAAGTCTCTTAAAGCTGCTTACGTTCGATTAAAGGTTATGCAGCAACCAGCATTTTCGCTACTGACTTACTCATATTTATTGTTAATTTTGTTGTTTCATACGTATTCATTGGGCTTATTGGTTTACTTACGCAGAGTAAAATACGAGTTTTTGTTACTAGACGGTTGAGAAGGAATACGTCAAGCGGGTAGGGAGTGCTGAACGAGAGCGGTGATGGAAGAGACAGAGAAACGGCGAAGTTATTGAAAAACAGCGAGGTGTAGGGGCATTAGGGATAAAGCGATACCAATCAATCTGAGTGGTATCGGTACAAGTTAAATGGTCAATTTATACTAGACTCAAATTAGTGACCTTTTTAAATGGAGTTTAGAATGAGAACTGTATTCTTGTTGATGCTTTGGCTTTGCTCGTTTTCGATTTTTGCAGCCTCAGAGTTAACGGTTTTCGACCACTCCGGGCAAAAGCATGGTTTTAGTAGAGAGCAACTCCTGTCACTTCCTCAAAAAGAAATTACTACCACCTTGCCTTGGGTCGAGGGTCTGACCGTTTATAGTGGCGTGACGTTACAAACGGTGCTTGGAAATATGGATTTACCGATATCATCACAAGTTACTTTTGTGGCATTGAATGACTATAAAATTGCGGTGCCCAAAGAAGATTTTGATACCTATGAACCCATCATTGCGATTAAAAAGAATGGGGAGTTTATGTCTGTGAGAGAGAAAGGCCCGTTTTGGTTGATTTACCCAATCTCTGCGAACCCTGAAACCAATACCCCTGATTTCCATGCCAAGATGATTTGGCAGATTCGTGATATTCACCTGTAGAGGCTAATTATGAAGAAGCTGTTGTCTATGGCCGCAATCAAAGTCGTTGTTTTGTCTTTGGCCGTGGTTGTTCTATCCGTCAATATCTACAGTGTCACTCGAATTAATGACATCAACAAGAGCTTTTCTAACCGCCAAAATGAGGCCACTTGGTTTGTTTTTCAACTCGTCAAAGAGTATGCAAACTTCTTGATGGTTAGCCATGCAAAGACGATTGATTATGATGAACTTTGGTTGGCATATGACATTACTTGGAGTCGTTTTGATATTCTGATCAACAGCACTGAATCGTCCAATTTTATTCGCTCAGCAAACTTTAAACCGTACTTTACCGCAGAGTTTGAAAAGTTTAAGTCGTTAGAATCCTCAATTAAGTTGGTGAATCAAGGCGCTTTGCCTAAGGAATCACTGCAGAAGAAAATTGATATTTGTTACAACACGCTGGTCGAATTTATTAACGAAAAGTTTCGACTTCAAAGCCCGGTTATTGAAGAAAACACCACAATGGTCGACAAGTTGGTGATGATGCATCAGATAAGCAGCGTATTTCTGGTGTTGCTACTGCTTGTGACAGGAGCGATTTTTTACGTCGACTTTGCAATCAAACGAAAACTTCATTCTACCGACTTCATTACTGGCTTTCGCAATCGAGTCTCGCTCATGCAGTTTGTTAAGAACAGCTATCCAACAAACGGTAATTTCGACCTTTACTTTGTAAGAATCAGAAACCTTAGTGAGATAAACCAAAAGTATGGACTTGAATATGGAGACTTGGTGGTGAGTTCAGCTGCTAAGTCCCTGACGGCAAAGGTACCGGAAAGTACTATCTCGTTTCGTAGTAGTGGCAGTCAGTTTCTATTCTTCATTCCTGAGCAATTGTACACAAGTGATGAGATACAGGAAAAATTCAATGACGTGCTTAAGGATTATATCTCTGCGGGGAATTTAGAATTGATGATTGACGCTGTAGTCAGGCATAAGAAGAACATCAGCTCTAAAGATATGATGGAGCTACTAACGACGATGCAGAGTTAATCCCCGCATCAGCGATAAGTTAGATCATTAGGTTTTGTTGACTGTACGCTCACCATTCTCCCGCTTCACTATCATGGCTTTTGCCATTCTTTATTTGCCTCCTCATTCAATGTGCAGCCAATAGAGAGCTCCTGCTCTGATGAAGATAGTTCTACTACTAGTTATAGCTATAGTGGCTTTCCGCGCTTGAATAGGAAGAGAGGCTTTGAGGTTTAGGTTTAGGTTTAGGTTTAAGGTTACTGCTTTTGAGTGAGTGCAACGATTCGCTCGTTAGATCTCGAACTGCTAACAGACTGCGGGTTTAAAATTGCTTGCGGGTTATGGTTTCGAACAAACTCGATGAATTCCAGATAAGTGAGTGGCTGACTGAAGAAGTAGCCTTGTATTAGGTCACAGTTGGCTTTTCTGAGGTAATGATACTGTTCTATCGACTCAACACCTTCTCCGACGACTAGCGTGTCACAAGAGTGGCCTAAGTTAACCATAGATTCGACCCTCTTGCGGTCGGCCTTGTCGTCTACCATGTTATCGATAAAGCTCTTATCAATTTTGAGCTCATCCACAGGGTAGTGGAGAAGTTGGTTAAACGCTGTGTAGCCCGTACCAAAATCGTCAAGGGAGACCTTTAAACCTAAGCTTCTGAGGCTCTCGATAGTCTGCACCGTAAGCTTGGTACTTTTCACGTAACTGGTCTCGGTAATCTCTATAATAATGTTGCCAGGTGGCACTTGATAACGTTCGAGTACTTTACGGATGTTGTCGGCAAAATTACGGTTGTAGAGCTCCATCGCCGAGATATTAATTGACAGAGTGCCCTTGTATTTATGAAGTTCTGAAAGCTCTTTATAGCTTTTGATCGCGGTGCCAATGACCCACATGTCGAGCCTGGCAATAAGGTTACTCTTTTCTGCAACTGGGATAAATTCTTCAGGGCCTGCATCGATATCGAATAAGGCTGGGCAACGAATCAGGCACTCCGCGCCATCTATCTGAAGTGTCTTGGCGTTAAAAATAGGCATAAAGCGAAGTTCAAAGTTGTCACTTTCGCAGCACTCTAAGAGTCTTTTCTCTACAACGTCATGGCGTTCCAAGGTATGTAACAACTCTTCGCCATAAACAATACGACTTTCGCCATCACTATGAGACTTCGCATTAGCTAACATTTCATCGATGCATCGGTGCCAAATCTCATCGAACTTTGGCGTGTCGAGCGGTAAAACACCTGTTGCGAGTGATAATCGAAACCCATAGTAGTCAAGGAAGGTGGTGCCGGTCAGCGTATTGTTGATGTTCTCAATTTCTTCGTTTATCACTTGGTTCTTACCCATCTCCAAGATCGCGATAAACTGATTCCCTCCCAGTCTGGCTAAAGAGTAATCACTGCAACTAAAGCCCAAAGAGGTTTGTTGGTTTTGTAGTGTCTCTTTCAGTGCTTTAGCTAAGCTTATCAGTACATTATCACCAACTTTTGCCCCGTAGAGATCGTTAATTTTACGAAAATCGATGATGTCCCAACAAACCACATAGCAGTGTGGGCTCATCGAGCTTTTTAGTCGTACATCAAGGTGTCTGATGAAAGAGCGTCGGTTAGCTAGCTTGGTGAGTTGGTCGAATTCGGCTTCGAACTTCAACTCTGTTAATGAGTCTATGTACGCGTTCTTTAAACCATCAATTTCACTTTGCCCCGATGAACGCTTGAAATACCTAAGCTTGAGCCCGCCGATCGATATCTCTTGCAGTAAGTCTTTAAGCGGGCGCACAAGTTGGTAACGCACCACTAAATGCACGATCAACATGATCGTAAATAGAGTGCCAAAGCCACCTAACAAGGTTTGTTTAGCGATGATGGCTTTCTCATGGTTGAACTTTTGTTCTCGAATATTTACTTGCGCGATGAGATTTCGGCTGGTCATCTGCACATTGATATTATCTTGGGTTTGCTCAATTGATTTGATAACGAATTGGGTATTTTCAATGTTGGCAGCGTCTGAGGATGGCTCGATTAAGAACTGAATATTGTCATCGTCATTGTATTTGATTAATAAGCTAGAGAGTTGTATCAGAGGTCCGTCAGCAATCAAAATGTAGCGATTTAAACTGCTACTTGCACGTTTATCTTGAGGAAGGAGGTAAGGGTCAATTGCCGCAACATACGAATATCTGAGCTCGCCACTAATCGAGACATAAGAGAAGCTTTCGTAGGAGAGTTCCTTCTTGCTGATTAACGAGGTGTATATGTCGAAGACTCTTTCATAAATCTTGTCAGGGATTTTTAGCCCCTCGAAAGGATCGGCTCTGAGAGTCGAAAGCGTTAATTTGAACGTAGGGTCCACGATATAAACATTGCGTTGCCCAAATTGATTGACGTGATTCTGGCTTAATACTCGGAGTACTCGTTTTTCCAATAGCGATAGAGTCGTGTAGTCGCCAGGATTTTGAATGTAGCGGAGGAACTGCAACGAAGAACCGATATCTTTAACTAGTAAGGACAAGCCGAGCTGCTCGTATTCCGCCGCGACTAAAGCGGTGTTCACATCAGATTGCACCTTGTCCAAATACATGTGCTTAGCATGATTTGATGCGAAGTTGTACATCACGATTCCTGCTATCAGGAGCACAAATGTCAGCGTTGGTAAAAGTACAAAATAGAGCTTCTTCAATACTGGCATGAGTTATCTCAAACTGTCGACAATACGATTGCGAATTTGAATGCTACTCGGTTCTAACGGCTGATAAAGGTAGCTGCGATCTAATACTTCTTTATTCGGGAAAAGCTCGGGATCGTTTTGATACTCCTGAGAAGTGAGTGCTTTTGCTTTTGAACTTGGCGTTGCAAACCATGAATCCATTGCGTTTTGAGCGGCGATTTCGGGTTGCGATAAGAAGGAGAGAATCGTGGTTGCCTGTGGAGATCGCTCTCCGTTGTTAATTGCAGCCATACACTCTAACCATAAGGTTGTTCCTTCTAGAGGTACTGTGTAGGCCCAAGATGCCTCAGGTTCGGCATCATTAAGCACATAGCTGTCACCTGAGTATCCGTAGGCGAGGTCGATGTTGGCTAAGTGTTCGGGATGACGAATATAATCGACAACGTATTCATTACTTTCAAGGTGAGGCTTCTGTGCTTGTAGCGTTTTGTAAGCGACTCGAAGTTCTTGTTCGTTGTTGGTAAACGGCTCAAATTGATTCATCAGAAGCGCAGCACTCACCAAATCCGTAGGCTCATAATACATGCTGATTCGGCCGCTGGTTTTGGTTTCAGGGTCTAGAAGAGCGCCCCAAGACTTGGGAGTCTCAACTTTTCCGCTTCGGTATAAGATGCCGGATGTCCCCCAAGCGTAGGGGATTCCATATTCGCCACACCCATCCACCCATCTTGAGTCAAAGTTGCTTGAAAGGGATTGCTGCAAGTCGCTCAGGTTGTGGAATAAGTTCTGTTTAGCCAGCGCTTTCAGTTTCATACTTTCAATGACAACCAATTCAAACGCACCTCGTCGTTCACTCAATAGCACTTCATCACGAATGGACTCGTCAGAAAAATATTGCTGCTTTAGTGAGATGCCGTAGGTATCACTCAACTGGGTAACGACGCTGTCAGATAAAAATTCATCCCAATTGTAGAGATAAATATCATGCTGCTGGCCAAATACAGGGCTAGCCAAAAAGGATGTTGACGCAAGTATTGATACGCAAAACGCTTTCACTGACGGATTCCCTTTCGTACGTGATAACTAAATCGTAGCCCAAAATTTGCAACATGATTCAAATTTAGGCACTTAATTTAACTTCAACTTCATGCATTTCATGCAAATAGCAACTTGCTACTCCTACTTGATACCGAACCTTTATCGTGTGAGGCAAGGATGACTCCGTCGTATCGTATTCAACACAAGTACGTATTCCAGTTTATTGTCCGTGAATGGATTATTTAAATTAATATTCATCATAATATCCATTCTTACAAGTTATTATGCAAATATTAAGCATTAAATAATGATGCGGTGATTACCTTTTTCGGGTTTTCGCTCGTATTAATCGTCGTTATTCCTTTGTTTTGCCATCGCGATTTACTCTTATGTTCAATGTTCTTTTATCCCTAAAACCACTTCTATAACGTTTTGTTTATCATTTGTTTCGTTTCTCAATAAGTATCGATAAAGTTGTTGCTAAAGACTTGTAGCACAAGGTGATTGTGCTTATTGTGGGCAGCAATATCTAGGTTATGTCCCAACGAGCCATGATTGCCGGTTTGGGAAATGTTGTGCATTTAGGAGCCATTGTGGATTTAGAGATATATCAAGTAGATTCGTTTACAACTCAAGCGTTTAAAGGGAACCCTGCCGGGGTCTGTATCTCCAAAGAGCCGTTGGATGAGTCGTTAATGTTTTCAATCGCTGAAGAGATGGCGGTATCTGAAACGGCTTTTCTCGCGCTTAACACTATGACGCTTAAATGGTTCACTCCCGAAGTCGAAGTGAAGCTGTGTGGACATGGCACACTGGCAACGGTTCATGTGATGAAAGAACAAGGACTGTTTGAGACAGGTGATAAGGTCGTGTTTAACACCTTATCTGGGGAATTATCTGCCGCCGTTTGTGAATCGTCTATCGAGCTTGATTTTCCTAGTACACAGCTATCATTGCGTTCTGAACCCAACCTCACGCTGCTTGAACACCTAGGTTTAGATCCGCATCAAGTAGTTTCATTCAGAGAATTTGACTCTAAGCAGTTAATCGAAGTTTCCAACGAACAAGTGTTATTGGAGCTTTCACCAAACTTTGATGCGTTAAAAGGTATTCAAGGGCGAGGTGTAGTGGTGACAGCATTGGCAGCAAATACGGAACTTGATTTTGTTTCTCGCTACTTTGCACCTTGGGTTGGGGTTAATGAAGATCCTGTGACTGGCTCGGCACATTGCGCATTGACGCAACACTGGGCAGAAAAGCTCAACAAAAGCAGTTTCAGTGCTTATCAGGCGTCTCGTCGTGGTGGCTATATGTCGACTGAATTATTGGCTAATGGGCGAATAAAGTTAATCGGCTCTGCGACCACTGTGATTAGTGGTGTGTTGAAGCTTTAGATTTTTATAGAAGCTTTAGAGCGCTGTTTGCTCTGTTTTGTTGTAACCGCCTAGTATGTTTTATTCGATTATTCACCGTGAAAGAAGCGGCTAGGGCGGAATGTTATTATTGAAGGAATCACCGTGTCTGCCTTTTATCTTTCCCAAGTATTAGTCGCGATAGCCATTTGTTTTGATCTTCTGTCATTCCAATTCAAGGAAAGGAAGAAAATCGTCACTTGTCTGTTCTTTGCTGGCGTTCTTATTTCGAGTCACTTTATCCTTCTTGAACAGTGGACAGCGGCAAGCTTAATGACGATTGCCACGATTCGTTATTTGACGAGCGTCTTTTCTACCTCGTCTAAGTTTAAATATTTGTTCTGCTCGATGTCGGTGGTCGCAACCGCTGTGACTTATTCGGGGCTGACCAGCATATTGAGTTGCTTTGCCTCCGTATTTCAGACCTTTGCTGCCTTCAATAAAGATGACCGTCGATTAAGAGAATTGATGATCATCGGAACCAGCTTTTGGTTGGTTCACAATTATTTAGTTGGTTCGCCAACAGCGGTTGTTATGGAGGCGCTGTTTATCTGCAGTAACTTGGTGGGCTATTACCGTTTTTACTTCAGAAAGAGTGCCACTGCTTAGGTTTACAACTGAAGCTAAGGCCCAAATTATTAATCAATTCAATACTAGCTAGGAGAGCTTGATGCCAAACATTTACAATGATGTTCCTTCATCAATACCCAATGAAATATTCAATGACCTGATTGCCAACGACAGTGTTCGAATTGAAAGAATATTGTCGCATGGACACAGCTCCCCGGAAGAGGGTTGGTATGATCAAGATGAGAATGAATGGGTGATGGTGATAGAAGGTCAAGGCGTCATCGAGTTTGAAGATGGACGCGTTGTTACCTTGTCTAAAGGGGATTACACCAATATTGCTGCGAGAGAAAAGCACAAGGTTATTGGCACAGATAAAGATACGGTGACGATCTGGCTCGCTGTGTTTTATCGTTGATATCTTGCTCTAAAGCTGAGGCTGTTAGGTTATAAAGCTTGCTGATTCAGCTGTTTATTTGCACCTCAGAAAGGACTTAAGATAAAAAGGAGTATGTTGTGGTTAGAATTCGAAACTATCAAGCGAGTGATGACAAAGCACTGTGGGAGATCTTCTTTCATACGGTACGTAACGTGAATGTTCGAGATTATTCTCAACAGCAAGTCGAAGCTTGGGCACCCAGTAGCTTTGACTTTGCGTTATGGCAAAAGCGTATGAATGGGTTACAACCCTTTGTGGCTGAACTCGATGGTTGCGTAGTTGGCTATACTGACCTGCAACCAAGTGGCTTGATTGATCACTTTTTCTGTCACCACGAATATCAAGGGAAGGGGGTAGGGAAAGCGTTGATGGAACATGTTTTCACTGTGGGTCGAGTTCGTGGTATATCGAGATATTTCTCTGAAGTAAGTATTACCGCAAGGCCTTTCTATGAGCATCTTGGTTTTAAGGTGGTGAATGAACAGGAAGTCGAAATGCGTGGTGTAAAGCTGACCAATTACGTGATGGAAAAGGTAGTTGAAGATAGAAAAGTCAGTTGAATAGGCGGGCTAGTGTTCGTAGGGATACAGAAACCGAGTTTGAAATATTAATGAACCTTTTTAAGGATAACTTTGCCTGATCTATTGATATTGTCGATGAGTTCAAATTGTGTGCAAGATAATTTGTCTAATCTAAACATTGAATGAATACAAGGAGTGTTGTTCATGAGTCATGTGAGTAGATCTAAACTATATACATTGGTGTCGATGTTGTCCTTCGCTGTTGGCGTTCTTGCCTTAGATGCTGGGGTGTCGGGGCTATTTCCTCTCTTTGTTGTCGTCATCTCATTCTTTTCATTTGTCATCAACTCGTTTCTTTGTTTGTTCGGAGGTAAACGCGAAGATGGCTTTGATGCCTATCAAAAAGCAAATCAGACTCGGTCGCGAGCACTGGTCAAAGGCTTAGAAGACTCGAACAAATAAACCTATGCCTTCAGACGAACGGTAATCTCATTTTTGACACAGTTTTCACCTGCTTTTTGTTCTCTTATTCAAGAAAAATCATCTCTTTAGAGATAATATTCACTTCAACTAATATCAGTGAAGGAAGTAAAGTGGGTATTGAAGCTTTAGCGTTTGTGATGGACGCATTAATCACCGCATGTTGTATGTACATCGCCTCTAAAATGTCTTTCGTGGTCGCAGATTTTAAATCCCTTCTTACTATTGCTGTTATCGTTGCTCTGGTGTCATTGATTCCAACAGTAGGTTGGGTGTTAGGGTTGATTCTGTTTGTGTTCCTACTCGGGAAAGCGACGCACTCTAGTATTGGTGACTGCATCTGGGTAGTGGTCTTCACGAAGGTGGTATCGATGGCGGCCTTTCTGATATTCGGGCGCTTGTTTATGTAATCCGGGTTCTTGCTTATATAAAGGCAGGTTCGGCTAGTTTGATACCGATCTTAACTTGGTATTTAAACGTCAAAAGGGTGTGAGCCTGTCACACCCTCTAAGAACCTTTGATTTGTGTTCATCTTTATTATTTAGGCAGTAATACAGCATCAATCACATGGATAACACCATTGCTTGCTTCAACATCTGCCATCACGACCTGCGCTTTGTTGACCATCACGTTGCCGTGATCAATTCCTACCATTACCGCTTCGCCTTGCACTGTTACGGCACTATCAAGTTTCATCACTTCAGACGCCATTATTTTCCCTGGCACCACATGATAGGTCAGTACTGCAATCAGCTTGTCTTTGTTTTCTGGCTTCAACAGCATATCAACCGTTCCTTCTGGTAGCGCAGCGAACGCTTCATCCGTTGGCGCAAACACTGTGAAGGGACCGTCACCTTTCAATGTTTCAACTAAGCCTGCCGCTTTTACCGCTGCTACCAAGGTGTTGAAAGAGCCGTTTTCAGCCGCCACGTCAACGATATCTTTCTTCATTCCGTGGTGATCAGCGTGAGCAAAAGCCGTAAAAAGAAGCGTCGCAACTAGCACTGACATGGTTTTGATTAATTTATTAAACATATTGTCTTCCTTTGAGTTTTGTCCGTTATTTTCGAGAGGTATTACGAAAGCCCAATCGTGATAGATCAATTTGTTGTGTCTTTGAGTGAATGGTTAGCGATATCGACAGCGTCAAGCGAATAAACTTATATTGTTAAATGCTTGTTACAATTCCATTTTGATGCTTATAGTTATTTGATGCTTATAGTTATTTGGTGATTATTCAAGTAATGGATGTGAATATGAGGTTTGTTTTACCAGTAGTCTTTTCTGCATTGGCTTCAATGCCTGCATACAGTGGCCTTGCTCCAAGTGAAGGTTTCAGCGGTAATTTCAGTGTATTGGCCGGTTTCTACTCTGACAGTAGTAATTTGAGTACTGAACAAGATTCGAATCAAGCCACCAACACCCAGGAAGGGGAGAGTGAAAACCAAGGGCTACTCGGCTTTTTGGGTACTGTTCAATATACTTTTGGCGAATCGCTGACTCACCAAGTGTATGCGGGTACGACACGAGAGGATATTGCAACAGGTACCATTGCGTTTGAGATCGGTTATCGATATCAACTTTCTGGTGGCACCATATTGGATTTTTCTGTTATTCCTACGCTTATCTCGGGTAAGGCTTGGACGGATCCGTATGCTGTTGGCGTTAATCGAAATGAAACGGATGTGAAAGGTAATGTAGGACGACTGCAGCTCACTAATATCGGTGGAACTGGTTTTCGAACGGATCTCGCATTTGGGCAATCAGATGTTGATGAAGAGCTATCTGGTAGCCAAGGCTTATCTCCGGAAGATACTGTGCTGCTGGATAGGGAAAGAACCTATGTGTACGCCAAAGCAGGATACCGCTTTATATTACCAAACCACGCAGGTCTATTTGTTCCTTCAATGGTGTATTTCCACTCAGACGCAGAAGGAGGAGCACTCAGCATCGATAGTTATGGTATTGAATTAAACTACGCGAAGAGAATCGGTCGTCATGGTTTTGTTGTCACCCTAGATGCAAGTGATCGTGAATATGATGAGTCGAATCCAATTTACGGGCAAGTACGTGAAGAGAATGAATTCGGTGCATTCTTAGCTTATGAGTTTGGTGGTTTGATGGGTTATAAAGATTGGGCTTTCATTACTTTACTGGGTTTAAGAAGCATAGATTCTAATATCGATTTCTATAACTCCGAGCAAGTATTAGCGAGTGTGGGTGTGGATTATAAATTCTGATATTCACACTATTTTAAAAATACTCATCAAAGCAGAAGTTTAAGTTCAGTCTTACTATTTGTTTAATTATTTCGGGCACTTACACCTTTAAAGGTTGTAGGTTCCCGTTGCTATCCGTAATATGAAAATTAGCTTATGGATAGAAATAATAGGATAAGGAAGCGCTTTGGAAATACAAATTAGACATTTAGAAGCAACGGATAGCCAAGATATTTTCGATATTTATCGCCGCCCTTCAGTTTCAGAAAACACCTCACAAAAGCCTTATCTTAGTTCTGAACAAGTGGAGCGACTGTTTGGTCATTCAGACCATTTCACTCTGGTTGCGGAAGTCTCCGGCAAAGTAGTGGGTCACATTACTTTATTCATGATCACCAAGGTAAGAGACAGGCACTGCGCTGGTCTTGGTATTGCTATTCACCCGGATATGCATGGTAAAGGGGTCGGTAAGGCGTTAATGCAAGAAGCGATCAATCAGGCGGATAACTGGCTTAATCTCGTGCGTCTTGAGTTAGAGGTTCATGCCGATAACCACGCCGCTATTGCTTTGTATGAGCGTGTAGGCTTTCAGTTAGAAGGCACAAAAAGACTCAGTACGTTCAAAGCGGGTAAGTACATCGATATGTTGCTGATGTCGAGAATACGACCAGATTACCGTTGAGATCGAACCAAACAGGTACCTGCTTTAGAAATCGGTTAATGAGCAATTGATTAGTGAAATTCCCATTAAACTCTGTATAGTAGCAACCGTTTGCTTCGTATAACCCCAATGATATGGTTTGGGGGTCTCTACCAGCACCCGCAAAGTGCTGATTACGAAGGGTTTAGATCACAATTGTGTTCTTACTCTTTGTAATGGCGTTCAAGAAAACCTCCTGTCTATTATTCAGAGTAAGTGCACACCTAAAATCCATAGTAGGTGAAATATGAACGCATTTATTCAAGGGCTCCCAAAAGTAGAGTTGCATTTACACATTGAAGGTTCGCTCGAACCTGAGTTACTTTTCCAGCTTGCTCAACGCAATGGCATTGAGCTGCCTTATTCATCCCCAGAGCAACTAAGACGCGCATACGAATTTGATGATTTACAGTCATTTCTGGATATCTATTATCAAGGTGCTGATGCACTGCGCACAGAACAGGATTTCTACGACTTAACATGGGCTTATCTAGAACGCTGTAAAGCCGACAATGTTATCCATACTGAGATTTTCTTTGATCCTCAGACACATACCGATCGTGGCATTGCATTCGACACCGCTATTAACGGCATTCATCGTGCGCTTGAACAGGGTCATAAAGAGTTGGGCATTACCTCTCAAATCATCGCATGTTTTCTGCGCCATTTATCTGAAGAGAGCGCCATTCAAACGTTCGCAGAGGTATTGAAGCATCAAGATAAGATCGTCGGGGTTGGACTGGACTCTTCTGAATTAGGACACCCACCAGAGAAGTTCAAGCGTGTATTCCAACAAGCAAAACAAGCGGGCTTCTTGACGGTGGCGCATGCAGGAGAAGAAGGGCCGGCTCAAAACATTGTCGATGCGATTGAAATGCTCAGCGTGAGTCGAGTGGATCATGGTGTCCAGTGCATGACAGACGAAGCTCTAATCGAAGAGCTGATTGAAACCAAAATGCCACTGACGGTGTGCCCACTGTCGAATATTAAATTGCGTGTATTCGATGTGATGGAAGACCACAACATTGTCGAACTGCTCAGAAAGGGTGTGGCTGTAACGATTAACTCGGATGACCCTGCTTATTTTGGTGGTTACATGTTGGATAACTTTAATGCGGTGAGCAAAGCTCATGAGATGACGCATCAGGAGTTAGCGCTGTTTAGTTTGAATGCGATAGACGCGAGCTTTATTGAAGCGCCATTGAAGCAGCAATATCGAGAGCTTGTTCAAGGTTACTTAGCTAAAGCTGATTTTGACCAGAATTTCTAGCCGCTGTGCCCATTTACTAGCAGCTGAATACAAAGCGCTAGGGTGGCCAACAAAAGTAGATGGAAAAGTGTTATCGACTGAGTCTGCTTAATCTATATAAGCCTAAATCATCTAGATGAAGACAAAAAAGAAGTTGGCAGTGCGCCAGCTTCTTTCGTTTTTAAATTAAGACCATTGAGCTACTTGTTCACGTAGTCTTTGAATTTCTGCTTCGTTTCAGCATCCGCTTTTTCGTACCAGAAATACAACATTTCTTCAGCTGTATTCGCCGCATTTCCGTCAATCTTTGCTGGAAGCGTTACGGGTTGTGCTACAACTGCTGCGCCCGCGCTAGCACCTACTGTAAGTGCTGCGATGCCGCCTTTCTGGTTGTACTCCTTCGCTTCTTGCGGGTACTTACGACCAATCTGCATGCCATCTTTGATAAGTTTGTCTTGCTTAACACTGATTGCATTTTGGTTTTCATCAACCAGTTTCCAATCTAAGTTTTGAAGGCCTTTTTTCGCTTCGTTGGTGTTACGGAACTTAGGCATGTCAAACGTCAATGCTGTGTCTGTCGCATCAAAAGTAGCAATAATGGTATCGCTATCGACAAACTCTCGGTCGTTACCTTGGCTGAAAGCCAGTTGATATTTGAAAACGATTTGGTTTACGCCATCTGGAACGGTGATCGTTTTGCTCGAAGAGAAGAAACCACCGTCGAGATCAGGTTTAGCCTCATTAACAGCTAAGACTTCGACTAAAGCATCTGCGCTAGAAGGAACTTCAATTGTTACGTCAGCTAACACTTGTGGCGCTGCGATAATTGTGGAAAGCAGCGCGATGGATTTTAATGTTTTCATAATCATACAGTTGTTTATGGGCAGTTGAACTACAATCGCATGGTAAGAACTCCAATTCAAGTCATGTCATAAGGATTTGAAAAAATTTGCGAAATCTTAACGCAACGGTCATATATTAAGGTTCACATTGACTAGTGTGAGTTTTTATTTTTGAAAAATGAGAGGGTAGGTTGGGTGTGAATTGTACTAGTTGGCGGTTCGCGTCTTATGTTATTTGTATTGGATACTAAAAAGCCGCGGTCACTGCATTCAGTCACCACGGCTTCGTTATTACATTTTTAATCTAGAGTAGCTTATTTAGCTTGTGCTGCGGCTGCTTCTAGTTGCTTAAGTTTACCTTGAAGCATGTAAGCATTCTGGTTGAAGTTACCTGGGTTCAGTACTTGGCTATTCTGCATAGGGTAATCTGGTAGCGTCGTCATAAACTCTTGAACCTGATTTCCTACTGGAACGAATAACCACATGTTGTCTGCCATCCAGCGTAGGTACATACCAGACTCGTGCGGTGCTTTCTCGAATGGGTCAGCACGTAGGTGAACAACTTGAGGCCAGTTTGGTTGGAAACGAACTGCATCCACAATGTTACCATCCATCACAGCAAACGAAATCTTGAAGTCATTCCAACGTACTGCGTTTAGCTCAGCGTTAGCAGAGAAGTAAAGCATGCTGTCACGAGGGCCTTTCTCTTCTTTACCTTGGAAGTAAGGCAGGAAGTTGTAACCATCTAGGTGTACGCGCCAGTTTTTACCGTTGTAAGTTGCACCTTTGTCAGATGCTAGCTTCTCAACCACTTTATCATCACCAGCGGCTGCTAGTAGAGTAGGAATCCAGTCTTGGTGGCCCATGATATCGTTGATTTTAGTTCCAGGTTTGATAGTCCCAGGCCAGCGAACTAGCTGAGGCACACGCATACCACCTTCGTAAGTTGTACCTTTCTCACCGTGGAAGTAAGTTGCGCCGCCATCAGGCCAAGAAACCGTTTCAGCACCGTTATCGGTAGAGTAAATTACGATAGTGTTGTCAGCGATTTTTAGTTCATCCAGCTTGTCTAGAAGCACACCAACATGGTCATCATGCTCTAACATACCATCAGCATAAATACTGATACCTGACTTACCTTGGTATTTCTCTTGTAGGCGAGTCCACACGTGCATACGAGTGGTGTTGTGCCAGATGAAGAATGGTTTGTCAGCTTTTACCGCTTTTTCCATGAATGCTAGAGATTCTTCTAGGAACTCTTCATCCGCATGCTCCATACGCTTACGCGTCATTGGGCCAGTATCTTCAATCTTACCGTCAGCAGTAGACTTGATTACACCACGAGGGCCGTAGTTCTTACGGAACTCTGGGTCTTTAGGGTAGTAATATGTTTCTGGCTCTTCTTCGGCGTTTAGGTGGTACAGGTTACCGAAGAACTGGTCAAAACCGTGGTTCGTTGGAAGGTGTTTGTCTTGGTCACCCATGTGGTTCTTACCGAACTGAGCTGTCATGTAGCCTTGTTCTTTAAGAAGGTCTGCGATCGTTGGAGCCCAATCAGGGATACCGTGGTCCGAACCTGGCATGCCGATAGTCAATAGACCAGTACGGAAAGGTTCTTGACCTGTTAGGAATGCAGCACGACCAGCAGTACACGATTGTTGACCGTAGTGGTCAGTAAATAGTGCGCCTTCGTTAGCAATACGGTCGATGTTAGGTGTTTCGTAACCCATCATACCGTTGTTGTATGCACTGATGTTGAATACACCAATGTCATCACCCCAGATAGCAAGAATGTTTGGTTTTTCTGCTGCTGTTGCCGCTGAAGAAGCTGCTAATAAGCCAACACCTAATGCTAGTTTATTAATTTTAGTACCCATAAGGACTCCGATTCACTTTTAAGATTAATGCGTTAGAACAACGCATCGATGAGCAAATGTTATTCTCAAAATTCCGTTACGTCCTTTTATAGTGCTTATAACCAATCGTTATGATGCTTAGGTAACCTATTGATTAATATCAGCTCCAGTGGGTACGTAGAATAAAGCCTTAGTTTGTATGTGTGATCCTTATCATGTTTGTTGGCGTAAACCTTATCGATGATTTCTGTATCCGTATCTCAATAAAAATGACAAAAAGATTAATAGCTTAGGGAATCTCGCGCATGTGTAAAAAATGGACTATACGTTGTAGGGCAGGATGCAAATAACTTACGAAGAGATTTCTATGACAGCGAAATATGGCGCTAAACGTCGATTAGCGATTTTGGGTACAGCGATGATGGCCGCGTCCAGCGCCACTTTTGCGGCTGAAAAGCCAAATATATTGGTTATTTGGGGGGACGATATTGGTCAATCCAATGTGAGTGCATACACCTTCGGTCTCATGGGTTACAAAACCCCGAATATTGATAGCATCGCGAAAGAAGGGATGATGTTTACGGACTATTACGCAGAGCAATCTTGTACTGCGGGTCGCTCTACCTTTATCACGGGACAAAGTGTATTACGAACGGGTTTGAGTAAAGTAGGTTTGCCGGGCGCAGACATTGGCTTACAAGCAGAAGACGCGACAATCGCAGAAATGCTGAAACCTATGGGTTACATGACAGGTCAATTTGGTAAAAACCACCTTGGCGATAAAGATGAATTCCTTCCAACAGCACACGGGTTTGACGAATTTTTTGGCAACCTTTACCACCTAAATGCTGAAGAAGAACCAGAGAATGAAGATTACCCAACCGATCCTGAGTTTCGTAAGAAATTTGGCCCTCGTGGTGTCATTAAGTCATTCGCTGATGGCAAGATTGAAGATACCGGTCCACTAACGCGTAAGCGTATGGAAACGGTTGATGAAGAAACACTAGACGCGGCACTTGATTTTATGGATCGCGCAGTGAAAGCGGACAAACCATTCTTCGTGTGGTGGAACGCGACACGTATGCACTTTAGAACGCACGTGAAAGCCGACAGTAAAGGCGTAACCGGTGTCGGTAACTACGCTGATGGTATGGTTGAGCACGATCGACACGTTGGGCAACTATTGAAGCAAGTGGATGAGTTGGGTATCAAAGACAACACGATTGTTTTCTACTCAACGGATAACGGCCCTCACATGAACTCTTGGCCTGATGCGGGTACAACCCCGTTCCGTGGTGAGAAAAACACCAACTGGGAAGGCGCATACCGTGTACCAGCAATGGTTCGTTGGCCTGGTAAGATTGAACCAGGAACCGTATCTAACGAAATCATGCACCATATGGACTGGATGCCAACCTTCGTTGCCGCCGCTGGTGATGACCAAATCAAAGAGAAACTACTCAAAGGTCATACTGCCGGTGATAAAACGTTTAAGGTTCACTTAGATGGTTACAACTTTCTTCCTTACCTAACGGGTGAAGAAGAGAAAGGCCGTCGTTCGGAGATCTTCTACTTTACCGATGATGGTGATTTAGCGGCGCTTCGTTACAACCAATGGAAAGCGGTGTTCATGGAGCAGCGTGCAACGGGTACCATGCAAATTTGGGCTGAACCGTTCGTGACGTTACGTCTTCCTAAGCTGTTTAACCTGCGTATGGACCCATACGAAAACGCAGACATTACATCGAACACATATTACGACTGGTTGTTAGACCATGCTTATATGTTCGTTCCAGCACAAGCGTATGTGGGCAAGTTCCTAGAAACCTTTGCTGAATATCCGCCACGTCAAAAAGCTGCGAGCTTTAGCTTGGATCAGGTAATGGAAAAACTGCAGGAATCTCATAACAAGTAAGTGATTGTTTGAGTGAAACTGAACAGATTGAAGAGCTCTTAGGAGCTCTTTTTTTATGCGCATATCGATGAGTAAATCCCGGTCGTGAATACGAATCACAACAATCGAGCTCATTGCCACTAAATAATTGTAAATTCGTTGTTTTTACGTCTACCTTATTAAGCATAAGGATGTATAAAAACAAGGAATGTTATGTCTGCATGGTTGTGCTCACTGGTAAACGGATTGAAACACCAGCGAGTCGCAGTATTATCCGCAATCTTGTCTTCACTGATGTTGTCGCTGTTCAGTCTGAACGCCTATGCCAACGAGCAAGATCCTAATATCAACTCTGATATTTCAAAGGCCAACTCTGTAGCGTCACCCGTTAGCTCTGACGCTTTACCTATCGGTTCTAAAGCCAGCTATGTCGGTTCGGAAGCATGTGTTGATTGTCATAGTGAAGAAGTCGCAGCGTGGGAGGGCTCTCATCATGATATGGCGATGAAGCACGCTACAGACGAATCTGTATTAGGCGATTTCAACGATCAAACATTCACTCATGACGGTAAACCCAACCGATTTTTCCGCAAGGGCGAAGAGTTCTGGGTCAATATTGAAGGGCAAGACGGCCACTTTAAAGATTACAAAATCAGCTATACCTTTGCCTTTGAACCACTACAACAATACATGGTTGAATTTGAAGACGGCCGTGTACAGTTGATTCCTTTCGCTTGGGATTCTCGCACTGAGGGCGAAGGCGGTCAACGCTGGTTTCACCTCTATCCTGATACCACCAACACCGATGAATTCTACTGGACCAATAGCGGTCAAAACTGGAACTTCATGTGTGCTGATTGCCATTCAACGAACCTAGAGAAAAACTACGACAGCGCGAGTAATACCTACAACACTACTTGGTCTGAGATTAATGTCGGTTGTGAAGCGTGTCATGGCCCTGCGAGTGAGCACGTTGAAAAGGCTCAGCTAGCAAAAGCTAACGGTGGAAAGGATGCTCCAGTCTCGGCGCATTATGGTTTTGACCGCGACTTGTCGAAGTCGGTCAAAGAGTGGATCTATCAAGAGGGTAATTCAACCCTGCAACCAAAAGACATCATCCATACCAATCAAGTTCAAACCTGTGCTCAATGCCACAGCCGTCGTACTCAGTTAAATGAAACGGGTGATCACGTTAACGGGTCTTTCTTTGATAAGTATCGCTTGAGCTTGATTACCCCAGAGCTTTACCACAACGATGGTCAAATCTACGATGAAGATTACGTTTACGGATCTTTCCTTCAATCCGTGATGGCTGAAAAAGGCGTCACATGTACTAACTGTCACGATCCACATACTGCAGAACTGAAAATTGCGGAAGAAGCCGTGTGTAGCCAATGTCATATTGCATCAGAATACACGCCTGAAAAGCACACATTCCACGAAGCGAATACTGAAGCTTCACAATGCACGACTTGTCACATGCCAGAGACGACTTACATGGAGGTCGACCCAAGGCGTGACCACAGTTGGCATATCCCACGTCCTGATATTAGCCAACACATTAAAACGCCGAACGTGTGCACTAGCTGTCATGCAGATCAAACCGACCAGTGGGCAGATAAGCAAATCGGTGAGTGGTTCCCAGATTCTAAGTATCGTAATCAGCAGCACTTTGCCGTTGCCTTTTATGCTGACTCGATAGGGCACAGAGGTGCAGAGGATGCGTTGGCATACTCGGCTCAGGACTCTAGCTTAAGCAATATCATTCGTGCATCGAGCTTAGAACGTTTGGGCGGTAATACGGGTAAGAATACGCTTATCTCGCTAGCAAGAGCGGTGAAACATGATGATGAAATGATTCGTTTGGGCGTTGTGCAAGGCTCGTCTGGTTTCCTATTCACTGACCGTTGGCAAATTCTAGAGCCGCTACTGAAAGACCCTGTATTGTCGATTCGTTCAGAAACCGCAGGTGCATTGGTACGTTATTGGGGAGAAATGAATCCTCTGCAGAAAGACCAAATCAAGCCTGCATTGGAAGAGTACATTGAAATACAGCAATTTAATGCCGATAGAGGATTTGGACGTACTAACCTAGGCAACGTTTACCGAGATTTAGGTCAGCACGATAAAGCGATTGAGTTCTATCAAGGTGCTATCGAGATTGAGCCTTACTTCGAAAACAGCTACGCCAACTTGGCGGATTTGTATCGAGCGCAAGGTAACGAAGCAAAAGCGTTATCGACCTTGAAGCAAGGTATTGAAGCTCAGCCGAAATCGAGTGTATTACCATACAGCACGGGATTATCTCTGCTTCGTGTGAAAGATTACGAACAAGCAACGGAGTACCTTAAACAAGCTGCTGAAACTGCACAAACCGACCCACAATATTGGTATGTGTACGGATTGGCTTTGGAGAAATCTGATGTGCTTGCGGCAAGTCAATCACTGCATAAGGCTTACCAATTTAGCCGCAACCCACAGCACCTGTATGCCCAGTGTGAAGTGTTGGCGCGAAACAGTCATATACCGGGCGTACCAAAGGCGTTTGAGCAATGTATTTCATCATTGAGCAAAGTGGCACCGCCGGAAGCCATTAACCAATTGAAAGCTAGGTTTAAATAAAGCGATGAGGTGAGCTTGGCTATCGAGCTTGCTGCTTATTCCGCTTGTAACCAATTATCGCGTTTATAACTAATAGTTATGGAGCTTGTGAGTAGGATGTACGCAGCCAGATTGAATTAAGGGAAGACCTATGAACCATGCGCAACAAGCAATAAACCAACTGATTGAACAAACAGAGAAAAGTGTTATCGGTCAGAGCCACGTCGTTCGGGCTCTGGTGATAGGGTTATTGACTAATGGCCATGTGCTTTTAGAGGGACTTCCCGGTACAGCGAAAACTCGCTCAGTAAAATCGCTGGCGAATCTACTGAACACCAGTTTTGGTCGAATTCAATTTACGCCAGACCTGCTGCCATCTGATGTGACGGGCACGGAGGTGTATCAAGAGCTTGATGGAAAGCCTCAGTTGCATTTCCAACCGGGTCCTATTTTCAACAGCATTGTATTAGCCGATGAAGTGAACCGTGCGCCTGCAAAAGTACAGGCTGCTCTGCTTGAAGCGATGGCGGAAGGGACGATTACGGTGGGTGGTCAAACTCACATCCTGCCAGATTTGTTCATGGTGCTAGCCACACAAAACCCAGTTGAGCAAGAAGGTACGTATCCACTGCCTGAAGCACAAATGGACCGTTTCATTATGAAAGTGACAGTCGACTATCCAGAAGATGAAGCTGAACGCGACATCATTCGACTTGTGCGCAGTGAGGAACTCGGTAGCGAGACCAGTTCAGAATTAGTCACGCCACAACATATTGAACCTGAGTTGGTACTTGAAGCTCGGCGCCAACTTCCAGACATTGCTGTTTCTGATTTAGTTGAGAACTACATTGTGGCCTTGGTGATGGCAACTCGTAAGCCAGAGCGTTACCCAGAATCAAACTTGTCTAAATGGATTGAGATTGGTTCAAGTCCGCGTACTTCGATCGCGTTGGATAAATGTGCTCGCGCTTATGCATGGTTGCAAGGACGTGACCATGTCACGTTGGACGATGTGCGTGCCATGTTACCAACCGTATTAGGTCACCGATTCTCGTTGTCTTACGACGCATTGGCCGATGGTGTTGACCATCAAAGAGTGGTTGAAGAACTGCTCGATAATGTTGAGATTGGATAACTAGGGGGCGTCATGGCGAAGCCAACACAAGCTCCCAAATCGCAAGGCCTCGATCCACGACTGTATTGTGATTATTCAAGGTTAGTGCGAATTCAGGCTCAAGCTGAGTCGTTTTCACTGTTACCTCATTTAAAAGCGGGCAGCGTACTTTCGGGCAGACATAACTCTTTGTTCCGTGGTCGTGGTTTGAACTTCGAAGAATTACGTCATTACCAATTGGGTGATGATATCCGTAATCTCGATTGGAAAGTTACGATGCGAACGGGTAAGCCGCATGTTCGTAGCTATACCGAAGAGAAAGACCGAAATGTAATGATCTGTGTCGATCAGCGCAGTTCGATGTTTTTTGCTTCTCAAAACACCATGAAATCCGTTGTGGCTGCCGAAGTGGCTGCACTGTGTGGATGGCGAGTGCTTAAAGATGGTGATCGTGTCGGCTTCGTTTTGGCGTCGCACCAAAAGCTCTTTCATACCAAAGCGCAGCGTTCACAGTCTGATTTATTGGCTCAGTTAAAGCATCTTACCAAGGCTAATCAAAGCTTAGACGTGAGTGTGAGTGACAGCGAGGGTGTTGGTTTTAGCCAGTGGATTGAACTGATCAAGCGAATGAGACTCAAGCAATCAACCTTGATATTCATTAGTGACTGGCGAGACTGCCGAGAACAACATCTCGATCGACTAAAACAGTTACAGCAACACAACGATATCTTGGCCATTATGGTCACCGACCCATTAGAACAGTCATTGCCTCAATATCTTGCAAGCGCAAACTGGGTGGTGGGTGATGGTCGCTTTCAACTTAATCTGGATAGTCAATCTAAGGTAAACCTCGCGAGTGAAAGTCTTGCTCAGAAAGCGGCACTTCAGAAACAGTCCCTTGCTAAATTGATGGCGATGAAAAACCTCCCTTATATAGAATTAGACACGTCGGGCAATCACATATCACAGCTGCAGAAGCTAGTGGGAGGGCGCTAAATGGCTGTTGAACATACTCCTCCAAGTACCTATATCCTCCGCGAACTGCACGATGTAGCGATTCCTGACAGTGTGAGCTGGGCTCCTCAAACGATCGGCTGGAAGATCCTTGGCGTTATTCTGTTATTGGTCGCTATCTATCTGGCTTATCGTTTGGCGCAGAAATGGTGGAATAACCGTTATCGCAAAGAAGCGCTTCAAGAACTCATGGTACTGGATGCAAGAGACAAGAACTCAACTGAACGAACCTTTAAAGTCCTCAAAGTGGTACTTCGTTACCTAGACAGCAGTAATGCAAAGCTGTTTGGAAAAGCCTATGTCAACCGTCTGAACGCTTATCTGCCTGTTAGCGCTAACACAAGTGAAAACAGCAATGCGTTCTTTGCCGATGAAGTTTCGGAATTATGGATGCAAAGCCTAATTGACCCTAATGTGCGTTTGAGCTTTGAACAGCGTTTAGAGGTAATTCAAACCGCGATGATGTGGCTAAAACTTCACAAGCCGAATGTACAGGTAACGGTTGAGGGGCAAGACAATGTTTGATGTTTTATCTGCCAGTTTTGAATTTGCGCATCCGCTGTGGTTTATTGCGCTGCCTTTACCGTTGTTGGTCTACTTTGCGGTGCCAGCTTATCGAACTAAGCAAATGGCGATTAAGGTGCCATTTTTTCGAGAATTGGTAGAAGCGATTGGGGAAGCACCGTCAGAAGGTGCAAGCCAGTTAACTCCAAGCTGGTGGCAACGAACCACGCTCATTATTACTTGGGTATTGGTCGTGTGTGCGTTAGCGAAACCAACCATTCTTGGTGAGCCACAGGTTCGCGAACAATTGGGTCGTGATGTGATGGTGCTGGTCGATTTGTCTGGCTCAATGGCGGAGCAAGATTTCACTTCTAAACAAGGCGATAAAATCTCTCGTTTAGATGCGACCAAAGAGGTGCTGGCTGATTTTGCGAAAACCAGAAAAGGTGACCGACTCGGTTTGATCTTGTTTGGTGATGCAGCGTTTGTACAAACGCCATTTACCGCGGACCAAGATGTATGGCTTGAACTGCTTAATCAAACCGATGTCGCGATGGCAGGGCAAAGTACGCACTTGGGCGATGCAATTGGCTTGGCGATCAAGGTGTTTGAACAAAGTGAAAAGCAAAGTGCTGCCGTTCAAGATTCAAACGTCGACACCAACGAAAAAGAGAAAGTCGTGATCGTATTAACAGACGGTAATGATACAGGAAGTTTTGTTGAGCCTATCGATGCCGCAAAAGTCGCCAAGGCTAAAGGCGTTCGAATTCACGTTATTGCGATGGGCGATCCGCAAACCGTTGGAGAGGTTGCTCTGGATATGGAAACCATCAAGCGTGTCGCTCAAGAGTCAGGTGGCGAAGCCTTTGAAGCACTTAACCGCGACGAACTGACCAAAGCCTATGCTCAGATTGGTGAGCTTGAACCTCAGTTATATGAAAGTACCACTTATCGCCCTAAACAGGGGCTGCACCACTATTTGATGGCGATTGTTGTAGTGATGTATTTGACCGCATTCAGCTTAGCAACGATACGCCGAAGATCGCTGCTCGCTTCTTCGGCTAAGAATTTGAAAGGAGAGAGTGATGCCTGATTCTCTCACGATACAACAGTTTTTTACCCAGTTTCATTTTATCCGACCTTTGTGGTTGTTGGCCTTTATTCCGATGTTCTTCCTGTTATGGGTTCGTTGGAGAGAAGAGACCAAACCAACGTGGAAAGACATTTTACCTACACATTTACGTGATGCATTGACGATTGGCGAAACAGGCTGGCGCAAGCAACTGCCGTTGAAGCTATTGGTGGTAATTGTGACTATCGCCATCATTATCTGTTCTGGCCCAACATGGCAGCGTGAGGCTTCGCCTTTTGGTGAAGACAAAGCGTCGATGTTGGTTGTGCTTGATAATAGTGAATCTATGCTTGCTAAAGATTTGCCTCCAAGTCGCTTGGAACGATCTAAGCAGAAAATTAGAGACTTATTGGCAGCTCGCAAAGGCGGTAATACGGGCTTAGTGGTTTATGCAGGCAGCGCACACGTGGCGATGCCAGTGACCCAAGACAGCAAGGTATTTGAACCGTTTCTGGCAGCTATCACTCCTGACATCATGCCTGTATCCGGTAAGTCAGCGGAAGAGGCGTTGCCACTCATCAATCAACAATTATCGGGTGAGTTAGGTTCGTCAGTGTTGCTGGTATCAGATGGTGTGAACCCAAGTACCATCAGGGCGTTCGAAACCTTCTTTAACGACAATCCGTATCAACTGCTCATTCTAGCGGCAGGAAATAGCAATGTGGTGAGTGACAGCCCTGTAGACCTCGATTCATTGCGTAGCTTAGCGAGCAAGACGGGCGGAAGGCTGATCGAAGTGACCGTTGATAACTCCGACATCCAACAACTCAACAAAGCGGTTGAAAGAAACATGCAACTGAACGGTGAGTCTTCAATGCCTTGGAAAGACATGGGATACGGTCTGCTGATTCCAATGGCAATCATCATGCTGTTGTGGTTTAGAAAAGGGTGGTTGGTTCAATGGTGTGTGGTTGGCGTTTTGATTACAGGCAGTGTGTATTCTCCGTATACCTTGGCGAAAACGGTGAGCTTAACCGCGGATAAACCCATAGTTGAAGAGTCCCTTACGGTTTGGGATAAAACTGCCCAATGGTGGTGGGATTTATGGCTAACGCCTGATCAACAAGGGCAACGTTTATTGAATCAAAAGGAATACCTTGAAGCGGCAAAGCACTTTAAGGATCCCATGAGAAAGGGCGCAGCTTATTACTATGCTCGTGATTTTAAGTTAGCTCACAGTGCCTTTTTGCAAACCAAGACCGATTATGGTTTGTATAGCGCAGCCAGTGCTTTAGCTCGACAGCGAGAGTACCTTGCTGCTCGCGATCTACTCAAATCACTGAGTGAAAAGCCCGATCTGTCACCAGAACTGAAAGCCGATATAGAAAACAATTTGGCGGTTCTAAGCGGCATTGTTGAAGAGGTTAATCGCACCAGTGAAAGCCAAGCATCTTCTTCGGTATCTGATGGGCTTGAGGAGTCCATAGAATTAGCTGATGACCAGCCACGCACGGGGGACGGCGCAGAAGAACAAACGGTAGCCGAAGTTATGTTGAAGGAAACACTTAATGCCAATGAAATTTTGGGTAGCCAAGAGCTTGCCGATAAGTGGTTAAAACGAGTCGAAGCGGACCCTAAGTTCTTCTTAAAGTCCAAGTTCCAAATTCAATTAAGAGACCCTGCACCTTCCATCGAACAAGCGTCAAAACAGGAGCAAACCCAATGAGTCGATATCATTTAGCTCTTGAAGCCATTCAATCAAAGAGAGTGCGATTCAGAACCCATAAGTGGTTACTGTCGATGACTCTTATATTGAGTTGGTTTTCTCCTTTTGTTGCTTCTGCTGCCGATATCTTCGATCTCCAAAAAAGTGGTGACGTTGAGCTTATCGCTTGGGTAGGGGAAAAGCCAAAGTCAGGCGATAAGATAACGCCGACTAAAGTGAGCGTTAATGAGCAGGTAATTCTAAATATTGAGGTGGCGACTCCGCGCTGGTTAACAGGAGGGACTCGAATCGGCAGTATCGAAATCCCTAACGTGATCGCTAAGCAACGTAACCAACTCGCGACTAATTACACGGAACGGGTCAATGGCACTACATGGTCGCGTCAACGATGGGAAGTGACACTTTATCCGATGACTTCTGGCGAGTTTGTCATTCCAACCGTGCCGGTTCGTATCCAAGTTTCTGCTCCTGATGGTTCAAACGTGGGCGGTACGCTTTACACGCAGCCGATTAAGTTTGAAGCTTCGTTGCCTTCAGGTTTACTCGATAATGAAACGCCTTGGTTTTCTGCGACAGAAGTAGATATAGAGCAGCAATGGCAACGCTCAAGTGAAGAGCTAAAAGTTGGCGATGCTATTACTCGAACTATCACGATTAAGGCAAAAGACAGCTTTTCTGTGTTGCTGCCAGATGTGTTGAACAATGAATCGACCCAGCAGTACCAAGCTTACCCGCAACCTAATCGTTTAGATGATACTCAAGATCGTGGTAACTACCGTTCCAGTCGAATTGAGGAGACGGTTTATGTTATTCAGCAGGGCGGTGAATTTACGCTGCCAGAGTTTTCATTTCAGTGGTGGGACAGCAAAAATCAACGCCTTGAAACCGTGGTGATAAAAGGGAATCTGTTTGAAGCCAAACACACAGTCCAATCTTTCATCAAGGCTTACATGTCAGTGTTTATTAGCGTTGGTCTGGCACTGTTGTTCAGTGTGGCGTGCTTTGTTTCGGTTAAACGTTATTCTGCGAACCGCCCAACACCAGGTTGGTTGGTACTACGTCGTTTACTCAAGCAAGGTAATTGGGCTGCATTAAGAACCTTTATCTACCGTCAATTGCGAAACGAAACCTCTCAGTTAGAACTGAATAAAGCGCAACATGATAAAGCGAAAAATGGTAAATCAAATGGGCAAAAGCGTTGGCTAGAGGATAGCGAAGCCCTTCAACAAGGATGTGAAGATAAAAACGTATTCACTCGTTTATGGAAAGGGTTACGTAACTTGCCCAACGAGAAATCAAGCCAGAGTCAATCTCGTTCAATTGCCGCTCGCTTGAAAATCCCTAAAGCCTTGCCAAACTTAAAAGATAGAACTAAGTAGCAAACTTTAGTTATTCGCATCGAACATAATCGGCAGGTTCTCTACTATGGGGAACCTGCTTCTTTAATATGGAACTGTATGAAAAGTACCGAACTAAATCTAATTCCTATATTTGTTGCTATCTATGAAGAGCAGAACTTATCTAGAGCTGCTAATCGCATGGATATAAGCCAACCAGCAGTGAGTAAAGCACTTGCAAGGTTGAGAGATATCTATGATGAGCCACTGTTTCATCGCACCACATCAGGCGTAGAGCCAACCACATTCGCTATTGATATCTATCCTGCAATGGCCGCTGCACTTAAAAACTTTACTTCTACCTTATCCGCATCAAGAGACTTCGATCCTAAAACCTCAGGCCGCGTGTTTTCCATTGCCTGCGTCTCGGCGGCGAGCTACGAAATGATGCCAAAAGTCATGCGGTTAATCAGCCAAGTCGCACCAGGTATCGCGTTAGAGGTTCATCCTCTGTTTACCGAAGACTATGAGTCTGATTTAAGGCTGCAAAGACACGACGTGATTGTTGATATGACGCCTAAAGGAAGAACCATGCTTAAGCACGAGGTGATTTCTACAGAAGAGCTGGTGGTGGTGTGTAGTAGTGATCATCCTACGGTTGGCGATACCATCGATATGGAACAGTTCTTAGCACTCGAGCATGTGGTGGTCTCTAGGTGGCATGCGCGCAAAAGCTTATTAAGCTCTGAGCACTATAGTGACCTTGAGAAACGTAGAATCGTGTATCGCGCAGCGGGCGTTGTAGAGATGCTTCCTGTTATCGAAGGCTCTGAGTACATCGGAGTAATGCCTATTTCATCAGTGCATTGTTTTGCTGAAAAGTACGCGGTAAAAACACTGCCATTACCCTTCGAGTTGGAAGACCTCGATATGTGTATGATTTGGCATCCAAGCCGTACTAATGAACCAAGCCATAAGTGGTTACGAGCTAAGATCAAAGCGGCAGCAAAAGAGTTATCAAGTTAGCCTATACAAGGACATAGCCATGGACAGCATTCGCGTGATTTTAAACGGAAAGAAAGCCAATATCCCGGAATTAAGGCAAGCCATCTTTGCGGCGAGGGACAATGATATTGACCTGCAAGTTAGAGTGACTTGGGAATCGTCGGACATGTTTCGTTTGGTAAGCGAGGCAATATGCGATGGTGTTAAGCGTCTGATTGTTGTCGGTGGCGATGGAACGGTGAATGAAGCCGTTAACGCGCTCAACCTGTTCCGTGCCAGTGAAAGACCACAACTGGCGCTTGTCCCAATGGGCACTGCGAATGATTTTGCTACCGCAACGGGAATACCTAACGATATTTCGGGTGCTTTTGAACTAGCGCTGGAAGGCAAGGCGTTTGCGGTGGATAGCGTGCGTGCGAATGACCGCTATTTTATGAATGTCGCTGCGGCGGGTTTTGGTGCTGAAGTCACAGCTGAAACGCCAGTCGAGCTTAAAGATTTTCTCGGTGGCGGTGCGTATACACTAACAGGTGTGGTGAAAGCACTTGGCTTTAAGCCCTACAGTGGCACGTTGCCCATAGACAAAGGCAGCTTTACCGGCGAGATCCTTGTGGGTGCTTTTTGTAATGGTCGCTTAGCGGGTGGAGGACAAGAGTTAGCACCCAATGCATTGATTGATGATCGCTGTTTACCCAGTCGGGTATCGAGCTATCACGCGCCACCATGGCAAGGTGGGTTATCCAAGTCAGTGAGAAGTTCGCCCCGCTGTATGTCGCCTTGAAAGAGCACCTACTTCAACAAGTGGTGGTTCA